>JBIQKU010000001.1:0-58290 GCA_044506225.1 Rubrivivax sp.
TTCGACAAGCTCAGCACGAACGGGTTGGTGGGACGAGCGCTTCGATACCTCAGCGAACGGGCGTTTGCGGGGGAGCGCTTCGACAAACTCTGCCCCGAACGAGTCCGGGGCAATGGGTCCGGGCGAAGAGCGCTTCGACAGGCTCAGCGCGAACGGATTTTCATGATCTGCGTGCTTCGACAAGCTCAGCACGAGCGGGGCTTTGGTGACGAGCGCTTCGATACCTCAACCCCTTCGACAGGCTCAGGATGATCGGCGGGCTTCGATACCTCAGCCCGCACGGGATGTGACGGGCGAGCGCTTCGATGCCTCAGCACGAACGGCATGCTCGGGCAAGTGCGCCCTGCCTCAACCCGAACCGGCTCGGCCCCTCACCGCGAACGGCCCGCCGCGGCGGCCCCATCCGGCAGCTCAGACGCGGAACTGGCGTCACCCGACATGGCCGCCCCGCCCTCCCCCCACCGCAACGCCCGCCTCACCGCCACCACCCCCAAAGCCACCGCCAGCACGATCAGCCCGATCCCGGTCCAGCGCTGGTCGTCGATGAGGTAGCTCACGCACAGCCGTGCCGGCGTGTCGAGGTAGAGCATGCCGGCCGTGGCCGACATCCAGCTCAGGTTGCCGACGAAGAAGAGCAGCAGCTCCGGGTCCATGCGGCGCCAGCTGCCGGCGTGCACGGCGCCGGCCAGCCACCAGCTGGCGTACTTCGCCGCGGCCATTGGCGCGGAGAGCAGCGCCGCGTCGATGGACGAAGGCAGCATCCAGAAGATCGCCACGCAGGAGACGAAGGCGGCACCACTCCAGCCGCGCCAGTCGAGCAGCGCGAGCGCCCGGAACCGATGGCCGGACAGCCGGTGAGCCGCCCACCCGGCCGCGAAGAGCAGCGGCCATTCGAGCAGCATGTGCAGCAGCATGCGGCTTTCGATGCTGTGGCGAAACGCAGGCCACAGCAGCGCCAGCGGCAGCAGCGCGAGCAGCCACCAGGCGCCGCGGCGTACCGCCTGGCGATTCAGCACTCGCGTCGGCGCCTGCCATGCCGCGTGCATCGCCGCCCTCATCGCCGCGCCTCGCGCCTTGTCGCCGCCAGGTGTTCGGCGGCGGTCAGCGCCTGCTGCCATTCGTCGAGTTCGTACAGGCCGTGCAGCCGCCCGCGTTCGTCCAGCAGGTGGATGGCGCCGTTGTGCACATAGCCGCCGAAGCCGTCGGGAATCACCACCACGCCCAGCGATTGCAGCAGGCTGCGGGTCTCGGCCTCGCTCGTCGGCGCGGCAATGGTCCAGCGCGCCGGGTCGGCCTGGTAGGTGCGGCCGTACAGCCGCAGGCTGGCGGCATCGTCGTTGGCGATGTCGAAGGAGACGGACAGCAGCTGCACACCCTCGTTGCCGCGTTCGGCGAGCTGCGCCTGCATCTGCTGGTACTCGCTGCCGAGCACCCGGCACACGGTGGGGCAACGCGTGTAGATGAAGTCGACGAGGTAGGCACCGGGCGGCGGCTGGCTGCCCGGCTGCCAGGGCGTCGGCACGGTGGCGTCTGCGGTGCGCAGGCTGGCGGGCGCGGCGTGCAGCGTGCCGGCGGCGATCTGCGCACGGCGCTGGCCTTCGAAGGTCCAGACCTCGAAGCCCTGCGTCTGCTTCGTGACCAGCCAGGCGAAGCCGACGAGCAGGCCCACGCACAAGGCGGCGCTCAGCCGCCGTGACCAGCGGGAGGCGGCCGGGGCGTGCGCTTCCACGGCTACTGGTGCGAGGCGAGCTCGACGTCGCCGTTGTAGGGTTTGCTGCGATCGGCGGTTTCCGCGCGCACTGCGGCCACTGCGTCGGCGGTCACCGGCTCGGCGGCGTTGCCCCATTGGCCGCGGATGTGCGTGAGCAGCGCGGCCATTTCGTCGTCGCTCAGCTGCGCGGCAAAGGCCGGCATCACGCCGTTGTAGGTGTGGCCCTTGACGGTCAGCGGTCCTTCGACGCCATGCAGCACCACCGCCGTCAGCGTGCGTGCGCTGCCCACCACCCATTCCGAGCCCGCCAGCGGCGGGAACACGCCGGGCAGGCCGTTGCCGTTGGCCTGGTGGCAGGCCGCGCAGCGCGAGGCGTAGACCGCGGCGCCGTCGATCGCACCGCCGGCCGCCGGCGGTGCGCCCTGCAGCTCGGCCAGGCTGCGGCCGTCGCCGACAGCGGGCGCCTGGTCCAGCGAGGTACCGGCGATGTAGATGACACCGAAGGCCAGCAGCAGCGCGGTCAGCACGATGACGAACCACGGCATCGGGTTCGGCGCCTCGTGCGGCTCGGGGTTCTCGCGCTTTTGCGGCGGCAGGATGCGGGGCGTGTTCATCGCGGACTCCCGGTTCAGCGCGCGGCCGTGGTGGCGACGGACGACGCGGCCGCCGCCGGCGCCGGCAGGGCGGCGAAGCTGCGGTCCAGCGACTGCAGGTACTTCACCAGGTCCACCGCCTCGGGGCGGGCCACCACCACCTTGCCGGCAGGCGTGAAGCCGTCGGGCAGGTGCACGACGAGCTCGTCCTTGTCGGCCGCGGGCTTCACCTCGAAGAGGTAGGGGTAGCTCGGCATGATGCTGCCCGGCACGTAGGCCCGCGGCTGGTACAGGTGGCCGAGGTGCCATTGCTCGCTCGGCTGGCGCACGCCGATGTTCATGAGGTCGGGCCCCGTGCGCATGGTGCCCAGCAGGTGCGGTGCGTCGTAGGCGTAGTCGCCGGCCACCGTGGCGCGGCCCCAGCCGCGCTCGAAGTCGGCCGGCGCGAAGCCCTTGGCACGTGGCTGCTGCGTGTGGCAGTAGACGCAGCCGTTGGCGATGTAGACCTCGCGCCCGCGCAGCTCCGCGCTGGTGTAGGGCTCGAGCCCGGGCGTCGGCTGCACATGCCGCACCTGCAGATAGGGCAGCACCACCAGGGCGCTGGCCGACAGCGCGAGCATCACCATCGCGCCGGAAATGAGCTTGACTTCACTCTTCATTGCGCCGCCTCCACGCGGGCGCCACGCACGAACAGTGCGGGGCGGGCGCGCTGCGGGCCCAGCCCCAGCGCCATGGCCACGAAGTGCCACGCGAACACCAGGTGGCCGGCCACCATCAGTGCGCCGCCGATGCTGCGGCCCTTGAGCCACGGCAGGGTGACGTTCACCGAATCCATGAAGGGCCGTGCCGCATCCAGCATCGCCTCGCCCTGCAGCCAGCCGCCGATGGTCAGCGTCCAGAAGTAGACCGCGATGCCGATGGTCACCAGCCAGAAGTGCGCCGAGATGAGCCGCGGGAAGGGCCACTCACGCGCGATGATGCGCGGCATCACGAAGTACATCGCGCCGAAGAACACCAGGCTGACGAAGCCGTACAGCCCCAGGTGCGCATGGCCCACGGTGTAGTGCGTGAAATGCGCGACCAGGTTGACGCTGCGCAGTGCCTCGAGCGAGCCCTGCACCGAACTGGCCGTGTACATCAACCCGCCGATGCCCACGAAGCGAAGCGTGGGCGAATCGCGCAGCGCGGCCAGCCGCCCCTTGAGCGTCTGGTACATGTTCACGCTGAACGCGGCCACCGGAATGATCATCATCATGCTCTGCACGATGGACAGCGTGACCATCCACTCCGGCACCGGCCCGCCGATCAGGTGGTGGCCGCCCACCTGGCCGTAGAAGAACGCGAGGCCCCAGAAGCCCAGCAGCGACAGGTTGTACGACTGCACCGGCCGCCCGATCACCTTGGGCAGGAAGTAGTAGACCGAGGCGAGCGCGAGCGGCGTGAAGAACAGGCCCAGCACGTTGTGGCCGAACCACCAGTTCATCGCCGCCTGCTGCACGCCGGCATGCAGGCCGGGGATCTTGGCGACGATGAACAGCACCGGCAGCCAGAACAGCGCGCAGCCCATGTACCAGACCGACACGTAGAGGTGCTCCACGCGCCGGTTCACCAGCGTCATCACCAGTGGCGCGGCGATGAGCGCACCGCCCGCGGCGAAGAGGATGCCGACCTGCCAGGGAATCTCCAGCCACTCGAGGCCGTCGTTCACGCCGGCGGCGATGGTGCCCAGGCCGGCGATCAGCGCCGCGTTCCACAGCACGCCGCCCACGAAGGCATAGCGCGCGCCCATCAGCGGTGTCTTCAGCAGCCGCGGAATGATGAAGAGCGCGATGCCCAGGCCCGCCATCGGCGCCCAGCCGTAGGCCACCGCATTCAGATGCAGCGTGCGGATGCGCCCGAAGGTCAGCCAGGCCTGCTGCACCAGCCAGTCCGGCTCGTGCAGCTTGATGGAGGCGGTGAGCCCCGCGGCCGATGCGACCAGCAGCCAGACGATGGCGCTGGCGAAGAAGAAGAACACCACCGGGCGGGTGGAGGCGTCGGCATCGGCGCGCTTGTCCAGTTCGTCGGCACCGGCATCGCTGCCGTCCGGGGCGCCCGCGGCGTCCATCGAGCTTTGCAGCGCACCCTGGCGCGCCGTGGTCGCGGCCGGCTCCTCGACGCGGCCGACTTCGCCGGGGGCAAAGATGATTTCCGCGCCCTTGCTGCTGCGGTCGAACAGCCCCGAGCGTTGCGACCAGATGAAGAACAGCAGCGCGACGAACGACAGGACGAACGCCGACAGCAGGATCGCAACCGTGCTCACGAGACTTCCTTTTCAAGGCGCTGCGCTGGGCGCTCGCGCGTCCAGGGCAACCATCACCACACAAGAGGGCCGGGCGGCCCGAGGCAGGGGGCGGAATCAGCCGTCCTTGCCGTCCACGCGCGCGCGCATCAGCCACGGCGTGAAGATCCACAGGTACAGCGCGAAGGCCAAGCTCCAGGCAGCCGCGGCGGCGACCAGGGCGGGCACGTACAGCATGTCACTCACGAGGGGCAGCAGCACGCGGATCGCGGCCGCCGCCATCACCAGCCCGTAGGCCAGCACCTCGGGCCGCGAGGCCTGCAGCATGCGGCCGGTGTGGCCGCGTGCGGTGCGCGTGATCATGCCGATGATGAGCCCGCCGGTGGCACCCACCGCCAGCGCATGCACGCCGGCCGACACTGGTACTAACCCTAGCTCAGAAAGGGAGAGCAGGCCCAGTCCAAGGGCAATCCATGCGTAGGCCAGGTGAAGAATCCACAGAATGGGCCGGCCACCGGTCGTCCACGGCCCCCACTGCGCCTGACGCAGCAACTGCAGCACGGCGGCCGCGGCGAGCACGACGGCCGACAGCATGGCCCGGCCATCGCACACCCACAGCAGCAGGCCCAGTCCCGTGGCGGCGAGCGCCGCTGCGTCGAGCCTGGGCCGCAGCGTCAGGGCGAGCCCGGGCGTCGCGTTGCGGGTGAAGGCCGGCACCACGCGCCCGGCGATCACGCATTCGATCATCACGATCAGCGCAAGGCCGGCGTACAGCGGCTTCACGGGCGCGATGTCGACCGTGCCCATCACCGCCAGGTGGAACATCAGGTTGGCCACCGACAGCAGAATGAGGATGCCCACCAGCGGCAGGTTGCGCCGGTTCTTCGCGCGCACCAGCACATCACCGAACACCGCCGCGACGATGGGCAGCAGCACCACGTCGAGAAATGCGTAGACCGCATACGGTGCACCGAGCGCCGCAGCCCGCGCGGCCAGCCACAGCAGCGCGAGCGCCCCGAGGAAGGCGCCGCGCGGCGTGTCCAGCCCCGTCCACGCGCGCCCCGCGGTGAGCAGAAAGCCGATGATCACGGCCGTCGCAAAGCCGAACAACATCTCGTGCGCATGCCACAGCACCGGCGGCGCATTGGTGGCCACGCTCACCTGGCCGAGGAACATCGCCACCCACAGCGGCACCGACAACGCGCCCAGCAGCGCCGCGCACAGATAGAACGGACGGAAGCCGAGACGCAGCAGCGGCAGGCCGCGCGCACCGGACACAGGCTTTTCGGGCGGCTGCATGGCGGCGATGGGCAGTGTCGATTTCATGGGGTTTCCGCTGTCCGTCTAAAGTTGCACTTTTCAAGCATCTTAAGTTTGCGGGTCCCGTCGGCGCAACCGCGGGGACATGCACGACGCCATCGGACGCGGCGGGTTTGACCCAGGTCAAAGTGAGCGCGCGCTGGGCTCGCGCAGTAGTGCACAGCGGCCGCGCTTTCGTGATGCATCTCGCGCTCGGGCTGAGCGTGCGCGCTTAGGCTGCGCCCGCGACGCGCCAGCAGTCGGTCCCGCGTCGTCGCAAACGGCATCGGAGGGATGCCGCCCACAACCTGAAGAAAAAGGACAGACCATGTCACGCTCACGTTCCATCTCCATCGCCACCACCCTTGCCGCGGCCGCGGCACTGACCGCCTGCGGAGGAGGCGGCGGTGGCGACGACACCGCGACCCGGCTGCCCGCGAGCGCTGCCGAGGTCACCGGCGACTTCGACAGCAGCAACTACGCGGAGGTGGCCGCGGGCGCGGCGACCACGCTCACGCCGACCGGCGCGCTGGCCAACATGGGCGTGTCGGTGCTGGCGCAAGCCGCGTCCGTCACCGGCGACCGCGCCAGCGCCCTGGACGGCGAACAGCGACGCCGTGCGCTGCGCGTGCAGGCACAGGAGGTCTACCAGGACACCGAGTCCTGCCCCGGCGGCGGCAGCCTGAGCTACGTGATCAACGACGCCGACAACAACGACGACTACTCGGCCGGCGACAGCTGGTCCGAGACCTACAGCAACTGCAACATCGGCGGCATGGTGCTCAACGGCACGGCGGGCGTCACCGTGCGCAGCGCGAGCAGCACCGGCATCGACGTCGCGGTGTCGATCAACCAGCTGAGCATCGGCGACGCCGTGCTGCACGGCACGGGTGGCCTGGTGTTTTCCGTCAGCGGCTCGCAGTACGCCGCCACGGTGACGTTCGCCAGCATGTCGCTCGCCGCAAGCGGCGCCGAGACGGTGACGCTCGGGCACACCACCTCGTTCAGCTACAACGAGATGACCGGGGTGTCGACGCTGGCGCTCGAGGGCCCGGTGCTGGTCGGCAGCGACTCCTTCTGGCTGGACCAGGCGGCATCCTTCACGCTGCCCGCCGGCAAGAACGTGCCGCGCTCGGGCGACCTGACCATCCTCGACAAGGACGGCGACCGGGTGGTGGTGGTCGGCACCGCGCAAGGCCTGCGCTACGACTTCTACAAGAAGGGTTCGAACACGCCTGACGCCTCGCAGCTGGGCATCGCCGCCGACTGAGGCGGCCCCTTCGCCGGCAGATTCAGCCGGCCCCGCGGGCGCGGGCGAACAGCACGTTCAGCTCGCCCTGCGGGATCTGTCCGTCGGCATAGCCCACCGTGCCGCGTTCGCGCAGCTCGCGGGCGGCTTGCCGCACCAGGCCCAGCGCCGCGCGGGCGATGGAGCCGCCGACGCTGATGCGCCGGATGCCGGCGTCGATCAGGTCGCGGGCGTTCGAGCCCGCTTCGTTCAGCCCGACGACAAGGTTGACCGGCCCGGCGATCTCGCGCGCCAGCACCTGGGCGCGTGCCACGTCGCTCACACCGGGCACGAACACGCAGTCGGCGCCGGCCTCGAGGTAGCGGTTGCCGCGCCGGATGGCGTGCTGCATCGCCGCCTCGCCCCCTTGCTGGAACACATCGGTGCGCGCGTTCAGCACGAAGCTCGCGCCGGTGGCCGCGATGGCGGCGCGTGCGGCGGCAATGCGCTCGGCGGCCGCGTCTTCATCGAACAGGTGGCCGGTGGCCGGGTCCGCATCCTCGATGTTGCAGCCGACGGCGCCCGCGTCGATCACCAGGCGCACGCTCTCGCCCACCTCGGCCGGGGTCTCGCCGTAGCCGGCCTCGAGGTCGGCAGTCACCGGGATGGTGACGGCCACGGCGATGCGGCGCACGGCCGCCAGCATCTCGTCGCGGCTCACCGCCAGCGCGGGGTTGCCGACGTTGTAGTCAGGCTTGCCGAGCGAGAACGCGATGCCGGCGCTGGTCGTCGCGATTGCGGCGAAACCTTCGTTCGCCAGCACGATGGCGCTGCCCGCATCCCAGGCATTGGGCAGGATGAAGCCCCGCTCGGCGCGGTGCATCTGGAGAAAGCTGCGGCCCTTGTCGGCGCTGGCCGGCGTGTTCATGGTTGAGGCTCCGAAAGTGCTGGAGGTGCGATCGTGCAAGCCGCCACCCTGTGCGTCAAACGAATCGTTCTTCCTTGATGCATCGGCTGGCCCTGCGCCGCTAGCCGCCCGTGAGCATGGCCTTGTCGCCCGCCAGGCGCCGCCCCATCGCCTGCTTCAAGGCCTGGAGCCCGCTGGCCGGGCGCACCATGACCTCGAACTCGGCGATCCGGCCGTGCGCATCGAAGCGGATGAAGTCCGCACCCTTGAGCGCCTTGCCCCCGATCTCGGCGCTGAACTCGAGCACCACGTTCAGGCCGTCGTCGCTGGCGAACTCGCGGTGGTAGCGAAAGTTCTCGAACACCGTGTTCACCGTGGTGAGCACCAGCGCGATCGCCTGGCGCCCCGGATAGGGCGTGTGGGCGACCGGCGAGCGAAACACCACGTCGTCGGCGAGCAGCGGATCGAGGTCGGCCGCTGAGTTGCTTTGCAGATAGCGGTGCCAGCCTTCGAGGGTGGCACGAACGGCGGGGGCGAGTCGGGTGGCATCCATGGCGGCGCTCGGTGGCTGGAACGGTGCGAAGCCGCAAGCCTAAGCCTTCGCGCGGCTCAACGCCGTCGCGCACGCGGCGCGGCATCGAGCACCGCGTCGATCAGGCCGAGCACGGCGTCTTCCACGCCCTTTCGCGGCGCGCCGAGCGACACGTCCAGCGCCGCCCGGTCGAAGGCCGCCGACACCAGGCTCACGACGAAGGGCAGCGCGCGCGCACGCCCAGGCAGTGCCTGCGCCAGGCCTTCGGCCAAGGTCGCGCCGGCATGGGCCGCGTCCATGGCGCGCATCTCGGCCGGGCCCAGCACCGTCGGCCCCTCGATCAGCAGCAGCCGGGTGCGCCCGGGCACGGCCATGGCGCCCAGGTAGGCGAGCGCACCGCGGTGCAAGGCCTCGCGCGCCGGCGCATCCGGCGCGGACGACGCGCGTATCGCCTGCGCGACCTGCGCCGACTCCTCCAGCAGCACCGCACGGAACAGCTCGCGCTTGTCGGCGAAGTGGTGGTAGAGGGCGCCGCGCGTCATGCCCGTCGCCTCGCAGATCTGCGGCGTGCCGGTGTCGGCGTACCCGTGTTCGACGAAGAGTTCGCGCGCGGCGCCGACGAGCGCCTGCCGCGTGGCCACCGCACGCGCCTGGGGAGTCCGGTTCATGGTCGCCATGGTCGTGTTGAAAACATGCAGGCTGCATGTTAGTCTCCACAAAACATGCAGCCTGCATGTTTAAGGAGCCACTCGATGAAGACCACCAGCTACTACCCCGTGATCGCCACCCGTGACGTGGCCGGCACCGCGGCGTTCTACCGCCACCACTTCGGATTTCGCCCGCTGTTCGAGGCCGACTGGTACGTGCACCTGCAGGCCGAGGACGACGAGGCGGTGAACCTCGCCGTGCTGCAGGCCGGCCACCCGACCATTCCGGCGGCCGCCCGCGAGGCGACCGCCACCGGCCTGCTGCTGAACTTCGAGGTCGCCGACGTCGATGCCGAATACCGCCGCCTGACACAGGCCGGCCTGCCGATGCAGCTCGAGTTGCGCGACGAAGCCTTCGGCCAGCGCCATTTCATCGTCGCCGACCCGAACGGCGTGCTGATCGACGTGATCCAGCCGATCCCGCCGTCGGCGGAGTACGCGCAGCAGTACCTCGGCGGCTGAGCACGGCCCTTCGCGCGACGCGTGGCGCGACCACGCAGAAGCCCTGGGGACGGTGCGGGTGTGGTGCCGCGTGCCGCTGTCGATGACACTGCCCGCATGCACACGCCGGCCCGCCAAAGCCTTCGCCTGTCCGGCGGCACCGAGCTCTCCTTCGTCACCGCCGGAGCGCCGGACGCGCCTGCCGTGCTGCTGCTGCACGGCTTTCCCAACTCGTCGCGCAGCTTTCGCGGGCTGCTTCCGCTGCTCGCGCCGGTGGCCCGAGTGCTCGCACCGGACCTGCCGGGCTTCGGTGAATCCGAGCCGCTGCCGGCACCCTCTTTCGCCGCCTTCGCTGCGGCGATCGGCGAGTTGCTGGAGCGGCTGGCGGTCGGGCCGCGGTATCTCTACCTGCATGACTTCGGCGCGCCGGTGGCGCTGCATCTCGCGATGCAGGCGCCGGCATTGGTGCGCGGGCTCATCGTGCAGAACGCGAATGCGCACGAGAGCGGCCTGGGCCCTGCGTGGGCGGCGACGCGCGAACACTGGTCTCAGCCGAATGCGCACAACACCGCGCAGGCCACCGCCCACCTCACGCCCGACGGCATGCGCGACCAGTACGTCGCCGGCCTGCCGGCCGAGCTGGCGGCGCGCATGCCGGCGGCGAACTGAGAGGAAGACTGGCGTGTCATGAACCTGCCCGGGCGCATGGACACGCAGCGCGCGCTGATTGCCGACTACGGGCGCCATGTGGCGCGCTTCGATGCGATCGCCCGCTACCTCGCGCGCTGGCAGCCGCCGGCGCTGCTGCTGTGGGGGCGGCACGATGCCTTCTTCGAGCTGGCCGAGGTGCTGTCGTGGATGCAGGCCCTGCCGCGCATGGAGGCCCATGTGTTCGACGCCGGCCATTTCCTGCTGGAGACGCATGCGGCCCAAGCCGCCTCGCTGATGCGCGAGTTCCTCGCGCGCACGACGGCACCGAACGCCCGGCCCGCAGAGGGATGACGCGCGCGGCGCCCGGGTCTCGAGCCCGACTGCGGCGGCCACTACAGTCCGGTCGCATGCGTTGGCGCCTTCCTTCCCTGAGCCTGCAGAGCACGCTGGCACTCGCGTGTTCCGCAGCCGTCCTCCTGCTCGTCCTGCTTCTCGCCGCCGTCGGCATGCGGCTGCTGGAGGCCGATCTGCGCTCGAACGCGGAAGCCGGCCTCGCGGCCATCGTCGAGGCGACAGCGGCCGACGTGGACGAGAAGGTCGCCCAGCGGCTGCAGGTGATCACCGCGGCCGCCGCGGCGCTGCCGGCCGAGCTGATCGCCGACGAGGCCGCGCTGCAGGCCCATTTCGCGTCGCGCCCGGTGATGCGCAGCTTCTTCGACCTGACGCGGGTGCTCGATGCACAGGGGCGTGTGGTGCTGAACACCCCGGATGTCACCGGAGCGATCGGCCAATCCCTGGCCGACCGGCCGCATGTGCGGCATGTGCTCGCCACCGGCGAGGCGGTGGTGTCCGAACCGCTGGCCGGGCGCACCACCCACCAGCCGACCGTCGTGTTCGCCGCGCCGCTGCGCGATGCCGCCGGCCAGGTGCAAGGCGTGCTGACCGGGGCGATCATGCTCACGCGAGCCAACTTCCTCGGCTCGCTGGCGAACCACCGCATCGGGCGCAACGGCTACTTCTACATCGCGACCAAGGGCGAGCGGGCCGTGCTGGCGGTGCATCCGCAGAAGCACCGCATCATGGAGCCGGTGCCCGATGCGGGCCGCAACCCGCACCTGCAGCGCGCGCTCGCCGGCTTCGAGGGCACGGTGGAAGGCCGCAACAGCCAGGGCCTTCATGCGCTGCACACCTACCGCAGCCTGCGCTCGGTGCCCTGGGTGGTGGCCGGTGTCTACCCGGTGGCCGAAGCCTTCGCGCCCATCGAGCAGCGCCGCCGGCAGCTCACCACGGCGGCGTTCGCGGTGGCAGCCTTTGCGGGCGTGCTCATCGTGCTGCTGTGCTCCGGCCTGATGCGGCCGCTGCGCCACCTGCACCGGCGCATGGTCGATGCGACCAATGGCCGCGGCGAACACCTGGTCACCGTGCGCAGCCGGGCCAGCGACATCGGCGACATCGTGCGCGCCTACAACGCGCTGATGCTGCACAAGGATGCAGCCGAGAAACTGCTGCACGACAGCGAGCGCCAGCTGCGTGCCATCGCCGACAACCTGCCGGTGCTCATCGCCTACATCGACCGTGAGCTCGTCTACCGCTTCGTCAACGCCACCTATGGCGAATGGTTCGGCAAGCCGGTGGCGCAGATCGGGGGCCGGCCGGTGCAGGCGCTGGTGGGCACGGAGGGCCTGGCCGCGCGCACGGCGCTGTTCGAGCGGGCGCTGCGCGGTGAACGCGTGGACTTTTCCGAGCAGCTCACGCTGCCGCATCGCACGCGCCATGTGCAGGGCACCTACATCCCCGACCGCGGCGAGGACGGCGAGGTGCAGGGCTTTCACGTGCTCATCGCCGACGTGACCGAGGCCAAGGACAACGAGCAGCGCCTGATCGCGCTGGCGCGCCGCGATGCGCTGACGGGCCTGCCGAACCGGCGGCACTTCCAGGAGCGGCTCGATGAGGCCATGGCCCGCGCGCGCCGGCAGGACCGGCCCATCGCGCTGATGGTGCTGGACATCGACCACTTCAAGCAGATCAACGACCGCCACGGCCATGGCGGCGGCGACGCGGTGCTCAAGGTGTTTGCCGAGCGGCTGCTTGCTTCGGTGCGCGTGACGGACATGGTGTCGCGCCTGGCCGGCGACGAGTTCACCATCATCCTGGAAGGCCTGGGCCTGCCCGAGCAGGCGCTCATCGTCGCGCGCAAGATCATCGCGGCGATGGACACACCGGTCGCGCTGCCCGAAGGCCCCGTGCGGTTGTCGACCAGCATCGGCATCACGGGTTACGACGCCGAGCCGATCTCGTCCGCCGAGCTGTTCGACCGCGCGGATGCGGCGCTGTACGAAGCCAAGCGCGCCGGGCGCGGGCGCTTCCATTTCGCGCCGCAGGCCGCGACCACGCCGGGGTCCTAGTTCTTCCTGGGGTCGAGATCCTGCACGTCGCCCGCGTCCTTGGGCACGGTGGACGGCGGCTCCACCGGCGACACGGGCGGCACCGGCGGCGTCAGCACGGATGCGGTCGCACTCGCGCTCGAGACGGTGAGGAAGGCGAGGTGCGCCTCGTAGCGCTCGAGCACGTCGTCGATCACCTGCTGGCGTGTCAGGCCCATGAGGTCGTAGCCGCCCGAGCCGGTCTGGGTGAAGACCTCGAGGCGGTAGTAGACGTCGGTGTCGCGCGTCATGCGGCCGCCGAACATCGGCACCGGCGCCTCGACCACGGCCACCTGGTAGTGGAAGGCGCGGAAATCCGCCATCGCCACGCGCAGCAGCGGCTCGTCGACACCGCTCGCGCCGCGCATGCTGCCTTCCTCCACCTCGTAGCCCTGGTTGCGGAATTCGGCGGCCACATCGGCCAGCGCCGGGCGCACCACGCGGTCGAGGAACTGGCTCACCTGGCGCAGTGTCGGGAAGGCACGCAGCTGCTCGAGCCGCTGCTTCCATGAGCGCTCGGGCACGTGGCCGCCGATGGGCGCCATGGATCGGCGGTACAGCACCTGGCCCTCGCGCTCGGCGCGCTCCATGCGCAGCACCTTGTAGAAGGAGGCCATCACCAGGTAGGCAATGATGGTCACCGGCAGGGCGAAGATGAGCGTGGCGTATTCCATCGTCGTCACCCCGCCGGCCAGCAGCATCGCGACCGTGAGCACCGCGGTCAGCACGGCCCAGAAGATGCGCAGCCACTTCGGCCCGTCCTGCGACGGATCGGGGATGGAGGCGGAGAAGTTGGACATCACCATCGCCCCCGAGTTGGCGCTGGTCACGTAGAACAGCAGGCCCGACAGCGTCGCCAGGCCGATGAGGAACATCGGCCCGGGAAAGGTCTCGAGGAGCGCATACCAGCCGCGTTCGGGGCTCGCGACGGCGAGCTCGGCGAAATCGCGGTTGCCCTGCAGCACATGGTGCAGCGCCGAATTGCCGAACAGCGAGACGATGATGAAGTCGCACAGCACCGGCGCGGTGATGGCGGCGATCACGAACTGGCGCAGCGTGCGCCCGCGCGAGATGCGCGCGAGAAAGACGCCGACGAACGGCCCCCACGCCAGCCAGAACGCCCAGAAGAACAGCGTCCAGCCGCCCATCCAGTCGGCGCCGCCCGGCTCGTAGGCAAAGGTCTGCAGCGTGCGCTCGGGGAAGGTGACGAGAAAGCGGCCGATGTTCTCCACCAGCGCGTTCAGCAGGAAGGCCGTCTGGCCGGTGACGAGGATGTAGACCATCATCGCCACCGCGCTCCAGAGGTTGAGCTCCGAGATCCAGCGGATGCCGCGGTCCACGCCCGAGGTGGTGGCCGCGACAGTGAGCACCACCGCGCCGACCACCAGCGCGATCTGCAGCGCGAGGCCCTGCTCCAGGCCGAAGATCAGCGAGAAGCCGACGTTGAGCAGCACCACGCCGATGCCCATGGAGGTGGCCACGCCGAACACCGTGCCCACCAGCGCGATGGTGCTGATGCCATCACCCAGCGGGCCGCGCACGCGCCGGCCGAGCAGCGGGTACAGCGCGGCGCGGATCGACAGCGGCATGCCCCAGCGGTAGGCGAAGTAGCCCATGGCCATGCCCAGCAGCGCATACATCGACCAGCCGGCCACGCCGTAATGGAACATCGTCCACACCACCGCATCGCGCATCGCCGCGGGGCTGGCGCCTTCACCCGCCGGCGGCGACAGGTACTGCACCACCGGCCCGGTGACCGAATAGAACAGCATGTCGATGCCCACGCCCGCGGCGAACAGCATCGCCACCCAGGTCACCAGGCTGTACTGCGGGCGCGAATGGTCGGGGCCGAGCCGCACCTCGCCTTCCTTGGAGAACGCCACCCACAGCACGAAGCCGATGACCAGCGTCATCGTCAGCACGTAGTACCAGCCGACATTGGTCGCGATCCAGTCCACCGCCGACTTCATCGCCACGCGCGCATCGGCCGGCAGGAAGCTGGCCCAGACGGAGAAGGCCAGGATGACGATGGAGGCGCTCACCAGCACCGGCCAGCTGATGCGCGCGGCGCGGTCCTCCAGCAGTTCCTGCGGGCCGCGGCTGAGGTCGCTGCGCGACACCGGCGCGTCGTCGTCGTCCTGGCGCGCGGGGCGCCGGCTGCTGCCGCCGAAGCGGCTGCGCTCCAGCGGCTGCAGCGGCTTGCCGGGCGGGCGCGCGGATGTGCCGGGCGCGGCGGCGGCGTCACGGTCCTCAGGGTGGTCGACGGGCATCGGCGGGCTCCTTCATCGGAGCTGGTCGGCTCGCGCCCGCCGATCAGGCCGCGTCGTCGCTTGCTTCCGGTGACGCGGCATTGTTGACGAAACCGCACGACCTCGCGCGGCCGCCGTGACCTACATGTTGGTCTGCTCGGGCGGCACCGCGTCCGGCAGCGATTGCCCGTCCGCCGCGTTCGCATGCGTCGATGGCACGGTCATGCCCAGCGTGTAACTGGTCATGCTCAGCGAGCCGAGCGCACGCCCTTCGGCAAAGGGCTGGGCCACCTCGCCGGCGGCCTGGCAAAGCCCGGCGAAATACGCCAGCGGCAGGAAGTGCTCGGGGGTGGGCACGGCGCGCGCGTAGTCGGGCAGTGCCTCCACCGAGGACAAGCTGGCGGGCGCGGTGGTCATCAGCTCGCGCACCTCGGTGTCGAAACGATCGGCCCAGTCGAAGCCCTCTTCGCCGCGTTTCCAGTCGATCAGCCGCAGGTTGTGCACCACGTTGCCGCTGCCGAGGATGAAGACGCCGCGCTCGCGCAGCGGTGCAAGCCGCGCGCCGAGGTCGAGGTGGTACGCGAGCGGCGCGCCGGCATGGACGGACAGCTGCAGCACCGGCACGTCGGCTTCGGGAAAGACATGCGCCAGCACCGACCAGGTGCCGTGGTCCAGGCCCCAGCTGCCCTGGTCGAGGCCGACGTAGGACGGGGCCAGCGTGTCCACCACCTCCTGCGCCACCTCGGGGCTGCCCGGCGCCGGGTAGTCGAAATCGAACAGCTGCTTCGGAAAGCCGTAGAAGTCGTGGATCACGCGCGGCTGGGCCATCGCCGTCACCGCCGTGCCCTGGATGAACCAGTGCGCCGAGATGGCGAGCACCGCACGCGGGCGCGGCAGCGCCTGGCCGAGGGCGCGCCAGGTGCGGGTGAAGCCGTTGATCTCGAGCGTGTTCATCGGCGAGCCATGGCCGATGAAGGCGGCGGGCATGCGGGTGTCGGTCATGGCGGTCTCTCCTCGGACAAGGGACGGGGGACGAATCAGGCGATCACCGCGAGGATCACGCTCGACGCCTTGAACACGGCGGTGGCGCGCACGCCGGGCGCGAGCCCCAGGGCGGCGACGCTGGCCTGGGTGACGGTCGCGACGATGTGTTCGCCGCCGTCGACGTCGAGGATCACCTCGGCATTCACCGCGCCGGGCGTGACCGCGCTGACCGTGCCGGCCAGGGCGTTGCGGGCCGACAGCTTCGCGTCGCCGAGCTCGGTCGCAACGATCACCGCTGCGGACGGCACCAGCGCGAAGGCCTGCAGGTGCAGGCGCAGGCCGAGTGCGGTGGCGCTGTCGCGGGTGATGATGGCGACGATGCGCGCCCCGCCCGGCAGCCTGAGCTCCACCTCGTCGTTCACCGCGCCCGAGCGCACCGCGCTCACGGTCCCGAGGAACTGGTTGCGGGCACTGGTCTTCATGTTGAGCAGCCGAAGCGGCGAGATGTCGTGCGCGGCGTCGATCGCTTCGTCGTCCAGCAGCTTGACGAAGCGTTCGTGGATCGCGCTCATCGTATCGAAGCGCTGGATCAGGCGTTCGCCGCGTGGGGTCAGGCGGGTGGAGCCGCCGCCGCGCCCGCCGGTGGTGCGCTGCACCAGCGGCTCGCCGACGCGCTGGTTCATGGTCTCCACCGCGTCCCAGGCGGCGCGGTAGCTCAGGCCGACGGCCTTGGCGGCCTGTGTGATCGAGCCGTGCTCCGCGATGGCCCGCAGCAGGCCGATGCGGCCGTGCCCGCCCAGGCTTTCACCGCCGGCGGTGATCCACAGCGCGCCCCTGAGTTCGAGCCGGTCGTGCTTCGGTCGCCGCGGCGGCATGGATGCTTTGGAACTGGGTCGCTCAGGCCAGGGCCGGCGCGGGGTCTTCCTGCACCGGCGCCGCGTCGACCACCCGCCCATCGCGCAGCTGCACCACCTCGTCGGCGAGCAGGCGCACGTCGGCCTCGTCATGCGTGATGAGCAGCATCGGCACGCCGAGCTGCGATTGCACCTGCGCCAGCTCCGCGCGCAGGCGCTCGCGCAGGTGGGCGTCGAGTGCGGCGAAAGGTTCGTCGAGCAGCAGCGCCGTCGGCTCGGTGACGAGTGCGCGTGCGAGCGCCGTGCGCTGGCGCTGGCCGCCGGAGATCTGCGCCGGGAAGTGGTCGGCCACGGCGGCGAGCTGGAAGACCCCGAGCCAGTGCTCGACCCGCGGGTCGCTGCGGCGCGCGCCAGGGTTGCGCCAGCCGCTGCTCAGCGCGAAGGCGATGTTCTGCCGCACCGTGAGGTGCGGAAACAGCGCGTAGTCCTGGAACACATAGGCCAGACGCCGCGCCTGCGGCGCCAGGTTCACGCCGCAGGCCGCGTCGAACAGCGTGCGCCCGCCGAGCCGCACATGGCCGCGGTCGGGGCGCACCAGGCCGGCAATCATCTTCAGCGTCTGGCTCTTGCCGGCCCCCGACGGCCCGAACAGCACCAGCCGCGGCGCCGCGCTTCGCAGCGACAGCTGCAGCTCGAAGCGCGAGGCGCCGTGCTGCAGCCGCTTGGCGAGTTGCAGGTCCCAGATCATTCGCAAGCCTTTCGACAGAACGTCAGTGCCGCTGCGGCACCCGCCCCGGCACCAGCCGGCCGGCGGCCAGCAGCACCGCGATGCAGGTGACGGAGGTCACCGCAACGAGGAAGTTGGCGGTGTCGTCCTGGCCGGCCTGCACCGCTTCGTACACCGCGATGGACAGCGTCTGCGTCTGGCCGGGGATGCTGCCGGCCACCATCAGCGTGGCGCCAAACTCGCCGGTCGCCCGTGCGAACGACAGCAGCAGCCCCGCCAGGATGCCGCGCCAGGCGAGCGGCAGCGAGACACGAAAGAACACCGAGATCTCGCGCACCCCGAGCAGGCGTGCGGCTTCCTCGAGCTGCGGATCCACCGTCTCGAAGGCCGCACGTGCCGCCTTGAACACCAGCGGGAAGGCGACCACCGTCGCCGCGATCACCGCCGCCTGCCAAGTGAAGATGAGCCGCAGGCCGAACTGCTGGTCCAGCCAGGCGCCGAGCGGCCCGTGCGAGCCGAGCAGCACCAGCAGGTAGTAACCGAGCACGGTGGGCGGCATCACCATCGGCAGGGTGAGCAGCGCGTCCAGCAGCTCGCGCCCCGGAAAGCGCAGGCGCGCCATCGCATAACCGGCGCCGATGCCCAGCAGCAGGTTCAGCGCCGTCGCCCAGCCGGCGACCTTGAGCGTGAGCGCGAGTGCGATCCATGCGTCGCCCATGCCGGCTCACGGCTGACGGAAGCCGTGCTTCGCGAACACCGCCTGCGCCGCCGGCGCGAAGAGGAAGTCGACGAAGCGCGCGGCAGCCGCGGCGTTGGGGCTGGCCGCGAGCACGGCCACCGGGTAGACGATGGGCGTGGCCGTGGGCACGGTCAGCGCCACCTTGACCTTGGCCGGCATCAGCGCCGCATCGGTGGCGTAGACGAAGGCGGCATCGACCTCGCCGCGCGCCACATAGTCCAGCGCCTGGCGCACGTGGTGCGCGCCGACGATCTTGGGTGCCAGCGCGGCCCAGAGGCCGGCCTGCTCGAGGGCCTCGCGGGTGTAGCGCCCCGCCGGCACGCTGGCCGGCAGGCCGATGGCGATGCGCCGGTAGTCGGCCTGCGCCAGCGTGTCCAGCGCCGCCGGCATGCGCGGGCTGGCGGCCGGCACGACGACCACCAGGGTGTTGGCGAGCACATCGCGCCGCGCCGCGGGCTTCACGAAGCCCCGGGCCTGCGCCTGGTCCATGGTGTGGGGGTCGGCGCTTGCGAACACGTCCACCGGTGCGCCCTTGTCGATCTGCTGCATCAGCGCGCCGGAGGCGGCGAAGTTCAGCCGCAGCGTCGTGCCCGGCTGCGCCGCCTGGAACAGCGGCGCGATCTCGCGCAAGGCATGGGTGAGGCTTGCGGCGGCCGAGACCGTGAGCTCCGCCGCCGACGCGCCGAGGCTGATCCCCAGGGCCAGGGCAAGGGCGGGCAGGCGGCGCAGGAGCGGGCTCATCGAGGACGGGCGGTCGGGTGCGGACTCAATATGCAGGAGTCTATATCCCGATCGTCCCGTCCATGCGTCACTGCCCTAGGGCGTGGCGCGAGTTTCGTTATGCGTGGTCATATATTTCGCTGCGCGCCAACTCAGGCCGTGCGGGGGCCGAGCGGCTGCGCGCGAGCGGCCAGCCCGCGCCATTCGAGCCCGGCCAGCAGCAGCACGACCAGCGCCTGCGCGATGACGAACACCTGGCCCAGCAGGCCGATGCCGTCGACCATGAACAGCACCGCCACACTGGCCGCCGCCCAGCCGAGGTTGCCGGCGACGATCAGCCGCACCAGCGCCGGTGGCGGCGGCCGGCGCCGCCCGGCGATGGACATCAACAGCGCACACGGCAGCAGCAGCAGGCCGGCCACCGTCAGCAGCCGCCCGGGCAGGCCCGTCCAGGCGGCGATCAGCGCGGACAGCCCGAGCAGCAGCACGGCCATCGCCAGGCAGGTGGCGGCATCGAACAGCAGGACGGCGCCGAGGCGGGAACGGTCGGTGGAGAGGTTGGCGGAGGTCATCTGCAGGCTCCAATGAAAGTGAGGTGTCTGCAGTGTGGGCAGCGCCCCGCGCAGCGTCGATGACCTCGGAGGTCAAGCCCGGTCGCCTTCAGAACGTGAGCCGTGCGCCGACGTAGACCGAGCGTGGCTCGCCGGGATGCAGGATGGCGGCGTCGGCCGCCGCCATGTCGCGCACGCTGAACATCGAGGCGTAGCGGCGGTTGCCCAGGTTGCGGGCTTCGGCATGGACCTCCCACCGCTTGCCCATGTAGCCGGCGCGCAGGCCCCACAGGCGATAGGCGCCGACTTCGTAGGTGTTGCTGAAGGCGGCATGCGCCGGCGCCGGCGCACCCATCACGACCGCGTGCGCCACCGGCATCCAGGCTTGCGCCAGCCACGCCAGCATGGCGAAGGCAAGACGCAGGCGGATCGCGGCGCGGCGGGTCATGGCGAGGCGATGGGGTAGAGGCTGGCATGCAGGGGTTCGCCCCGGTTTTCGCCGCTGCCTCGGCAAACCTACGATGCGCGGGCTTTTCCACCCGCCCCACGGGCGCCCTCAAAGGAAGACACGATGATCGGCATCAGCATCACGGAAAAGGCATGGGACGGGGTGCGCCCGTCCAGCGTCAAGAAGACCGGACTGAGCGAAGCCATCCGCAGCTTCATCAAGGTGTCGCCGAAGGGGACGCCGGGCACGCCCAAGGCCTTCGACGATGTCACGCAGGCCATCATGGCGTTGTCGGCGGCCATCGCGCAGACCGAGGCCGCGGTCAAGAAGGCCACGGACGACAAGAAGGGCGCGGCGGCCAAGCTCAAGGCCTGGAAACAGGAATGCGCGAAGGCCGCTGGCGCACTGGCAGACCAGCGCGTGCAGCTCGGCGTGCTCAAGGCCAGTGTCGAGGCCGACAACCTGCTCAAGACCAGGACCGCCGAGGTGGACGAGGCCATCCGCGCCGGCAAGGCGCTGGTGTCGGACATCGGCTCGGGCAAGCTCACCGATGCCAAGAAGATCGCGGTCGGGCTGCAGGACCTGCGCAATGTGATGCGCGACGGCATCAAGGTCAGCCAGAAGGACGGCTTTGCCGAATACATCCGCACGCAGCCCGAGGTGCGCGCCTGGGGTGTCGACCCGAAGAAGGTGCCGCTGCCGCCGAACGCCAAGCTGATCAAGGCGAAGCTGCCGCTGCTCGAGAAGGTGGCCGAACAGGCACGCATCGCGGCCACCCAGGCGCTGGAGCAGTCGTCGAAGTCGCGCACCGGCAGCGCCGCCGACCTCGCCAAGGGATTGGTGGCCGACTACCGCAACCTCGGCAAGACCATCAAGTCACGCATCAGCCAGGCGAAGCAGTTCAGCGCCAATGCCAAAGGGCTGGGCGACAAGTTCAAGGCGGTCATCGCCAAGAACCCGCCGCACGACAAGCTGCTGGGCGAGCTGACGAAGTTCCACGCCATGGTGTTGAAGTACGAGGACATCTGCCTGAAGGACATCGCCCGCGGACGCGTGAGCTCGGGCGACATCCAGGCCAAGCGCATCAAGCTGCGCAATTCGCTCGACAAGGACTCGAAGGAGTACCGCGAGTTCGAGGCCATCGCCAGCCAGGAGTGGAACCTCATCATGGTGACCCACCGGGAGGTTTCCGAAGAGCTCGGCAAGGCCTACCAGCAGGTGGACCGTGTGGCCCGATTGGTCGGCGCGATGTCGCCGGCCGCGAAGACGGCAGCGGCAAGCCAGGAGAAGAAGTTCGCGGCCGAGCGCCAGGCGCTGCGAAACAAGTACCAGTAGCCGCCAACGACCTGGCACCAACGGCACCCGATCGATGCCCAGGTCAACGAGCGCTCGATCCGATCCACGAATGGACGACGCCAACGAAGACCGCGACCAGCTCCCCTGCTGACGCGACCCGTCATCGCACGGCGCGTGTGCCCCGAGGGGCGCGGACGAAAGAATCCAACCCGCGCTACTGTCCGGCCCGAGCGCGAACTGCCGCTCCGTCGCGGCGACCCGCTTCGGCGGCGGCCTTTCGCAGCCATCGATCGGCACTTGCCTTGCCGTCGGTGCGGGTACGACGCTCGTATTCGGGCAACAGCTCGCGCTTGCGCTGCTCCATCAGGCGCCGCTTCTCCGCTTCCACCACGGCTTTGTCGAGGCGACGCTGAGAGCTTGCGGGCGCGGGACCGTCGGCCGACTTCATCACCTTGCCGTTGTTCTTGCGGCGCTGCGCTTCGCGGTCGATCCAGTCCGGACCATCGCCGGTGCTCTGATTGCGCATCATGGTGTGCTGCTGCATCAAGGCGGCTTGGCCGCCGGCGTCGAACGCGCTCGCCGGGCCGGCAATGCAAAGCACGCCCGCAACGGTCGATGAGGCGGCAAGGCGGACCCAGAAACCGGTCTGCAAATAAGCCATCGGTGTTCTCCTTCGGGGGCAAGGCCGACCGTACCCACGCTCAGCCTGCAGACGTGTCGCAGAGCGTACGCAAGCGCAACCGCTTGCACGATGCGCCAATGTCTCGTACGCATCTCCGGTGTTGCCGGCGATGACGATCAGGCGCCAGATGGGTGCCCTCTTGGCGCGCTTCCCGTGATCTGCACCAAATCGACGGCGGAACAAGCGTCTGTCAGCGACGTGAAGGCGGAAAGCTCTCATGCTCCACGTCGCGCTGACGGGCCAGCATACCCACGAGAGTTGAAGCAGATCAGAAGCGGATCGGCGGCTCAGGGCCGGGCCACAGCTGGGCTGGGGAGGGGCCACAAAGCAGAACGCCCACTGTGAAGTGGGCGTTTGCTGCTGGCCGAAGCCGTATTGGTTGGTTGCGGGGGCTGGATGGTTATGAGAACAACCCGGATCCATGTATGCTCGTCGACATAAATCCGGCTTAAACGTGATCTTACGTTGAAATCCAGGGGATTCGGCGAGCTCTCAAGCACGACGGCGAAGCCCGATTTGCGCCGCACGCGGCCGGTTGCTGACAGTAAACCGCTCCGCCGCACATGGCGCACAACGCTCTCCCAGCGACCTTTGGTCAACACGCGCTGCACTCCACCGATGTTCTTATCGGTTGGGCTTCGGCGCGCGGCGTAGCCGCTCCGGCGCAACTTCTCATCGATCTCCTCGGCGCGCGAGACGCTCGCGTCGACTACCTCGGAACGATCGTCGAGCGACTCGCTTCCGTAGCACCGGTGCTCAGCGCGTGGTCCGAGGAAGCCGTGGAGTTGCACGGCCTGGCCCGGTTGGCGAACGCAATTCGCGCCGACGGCGCGGACCTTGCCTCTCTTCCGCGCCGCCGGACGTTCAACCCGGTGATGCAGGACTTTCGAGGCCAGGCCGAAACGCACTACCTATATATGTGCTGGGTGGTCCACGGCCCGGTGGGGGAGCGCGCGCTCGGGTGGATCAACGTCGTGCGGGCCTGGCTGCTCGTGCAGGCGCTGATGCGCACCGACCTTGGCGTTTGGCTTGACGACCTCCAGAAGGAGGCCTGCCTGAGGGTTCGAGAGGCGTGCGAGGAAACTCAGGACGTTCGATGGCTCGCAGCCATCGAACAGTTGCAGACGCCAAGCGACGACTGGTATCGCCTGACGCAGCATCTCCACGGCGCGGTCGACCGCTTCATCCAAGCGCCCGGCGAAAAGGGATACGCCCAGCGCCGGAATTGGCTACTTGTTCTCAGGCGCATCGCCGCCGGCGATTCAAGGCCACAAGAGAGCGATCGGACCGACCAAGGGGCAGCACCGGAGGAATCGCGCGACCTGCCCCAGCTTGATGTATCGGCGCTGGCCGGCGGACAAATCGACGACCTCGTACTTGTCGAGCAGGCCGTTGGCACAGGAAGCTGGGACGACGCTGAGCAAGACGACTTCGATGGCGCCGACGTCGTCGCCATCGATCCAACGGAGGCGCCGGCACTGGCGCATGAAACCGCCAGGCAGATCCAGTTGCTGTCAGGCGCCGACGTCCGGCTTCTCGTGTGGGACTGGTATGTCCTGACGCCACCGGAGCAGGACGCGCTGCAGCGCCTGATTCGTCGTTCGTTGGGCGCCACCGAACCCTCGGGCAGGGTGATCGCGGCACTGGTGGATCTCGCGCAGTGTCTCGGTCGTTCCCTCGAGATGGTGGGCCGCGTGCGCCTGCTTCGAGGCGAAGCTGACCCCATCGGCGAAGAGTGGGCAGTCGATATCGACAGCGGCAGTGTGCGGCGTGCATGCCCTCGTCGCCCCGCGCATTGGCGGCCCGGCGACCGCGAGCGTCCCTTCATCAACGAGTTCGCAGACGTTCTGACCCTTCGGCTGCCACCCGGTACAGCAGATGTCTTGCGCGACGCCGGGGCCCGAGCACCAGACAGCGCAACCGTCGATCAACTCTGGCAGGCGCTGCACCAGGGTCCACTGGAGAGCCAATTTCGCAAGTGGTGCGCTCAGGAGCCGTCACTTCGACGTGTCACGCAGGGCATGCTGTCGCAGACCTTGGCGCGAGCGTTCTTTGAGCGCAGCGGCGATCACGTGGCGGCCCGACTTCTTGCCTCGGCTCCGCGCAGCGGCCTGCCGGCGTCGACCGCGTATACGGCATACCTGGCATCCGACCTGGCGCCGGGTCTGCCTGCGGTTACCGCGCCTTGGAGTGCGTTGAACGTGGCCGGGGGACTGATGGATCCCGCTGGCGACTTCCTCAAACGGGGATTCGCACGTGCGCACCAGGATCTCGTTTCACGGAGCAGCACGGCAGACTTCGTCGGCTTCCACAACGCGGTGACGCACTACTGGGATGCCGTGTGGCGGGCGGCGACAGGTATCCGGCCTTTCACCCAGCGCTGGACGGACATCAACCTAATCGACCCGACGCACGGCTTCGTGGTCGTGGATGACAAGTCCTCCCTTCAGGATGCACGAACCCGTTTGGTCCCGCTGGTCGGCGGCCTGTGGCAACGGTTTGAACGCTCGTACATCCAACAGCACCTGCCCGTGTTTCACCGTTGGCTGGAAGCGAACGGCGTACGTGGCGACCTATCACTTTCCACGGGAGCGGAACTCCAAGCGCAGCAGCGCCCTTTGATGTTTGCACTGGTCGCGGAGCGCGGCTCCGTAAGCGCTGTACCCATCGGGTCGCACACGGCGCCGATGCCGCCCGAATCGCCGTTGCCGCCCAACGTCTATCGGCATCGCGTGCGCACCTCGCTGCACCGGCAAGGGGTCGATCCGGAAGTGATTGACTCGATCCTGGGACACCAGGATGGCGCGACGGCCACGCATGGCGACTATTCCATGCGTGTGTGGCGTGATGACATGCAGGCGGCCTCCGGAGCCCTGCGAGACATCTTCGACGAGCTGGAGATTCGGGATCCGCCGTTGTATTTCGGCGAGCTGACGCCACTGTCGCCATCGAGCTGCCCAACGTACCAGCCACTCGAAGTGCCGTCGGCGCGCACGGCTCAACGCTCCGGCCCATCATGGCGTTTGCGGCTGCGTGCGGCACGCACGGCCCGGCGAATCATCACCCAGGCGCTCGCGCCAGCAGTCGATGGCGTACCGCCTAGCCAGTCGGCACTGGCAAAGCAGCTTGCCGATCTGGATGCCGACGCATTGAACCGGCTGTCAGCCCGACTGGCCACCTCACCGAAGGGCACGCCCACGATCCTAAGTCCGTTGCGCTATGCCTATTTTCTGCGGCTGTGCGATCGCGCTTGGCGGACTTCCGACAAGCGACCTTCGCTGCGTCGCCGATTTCTATGGCGGCCCCGCGACGCATCACCCTATCGCGCCGAGGCGGCCAAGGCTCTAAGCGTCAGAGCAGCGCTGAGGAAGGAATTGGAGTCGGCGCTGGAGGGGCTGACTCCCTCGAAACTGACACGAACGGATGCGCTGTGGCTGGCGCTATTTGATCTGAGCCTGTGCAGCGGTGTCGCTGACGCTGTGTTGCAGGCGGTCCTGATCGAGGGTAAGGCGATACGGCTCATTGAGCTCGAAGAGCACGCCTATCTCGAGTGGAACTCGGAGGGGCAGGTCGACACGGCCCGAAGCCCCATCCAGCGATTGCGCATCACCTCCTGGTCCGCCCACGCCCTTCACAACCTGATGCAGGCACAGCGGCGGCATGTTGACTGGCAGTCGATTCCGCCGCAGCGCTTCGACGTCCTTGCGCAGATCCTTCGAGACCACGGTCTGCTCGATGGCGTGGGTCTGCGCGCAGTGCTTGCGGCCTTGAACACCGTGGTCGATCAGTGCAATGTGATCGAGCTGCCAGGAGCGATCGCTGCGCATCTCGCCGGGCGTGTGCGCAGCGCGTCGTTGCACTGGGGGGACAAGCTGGCCCTGCGTCGCGGGGATCGCTTTGATGCCAGCACCCTGATGCGCGCGACCTCAGTGGACCGCACAGAGGTGACAGACATCAGCGGGACCGTCTTGGCCGACGATGCAAGTAACGAGCTCCAAGAGCGACCAACCGTTGGATTGCCTGTTGCAACCACGGTCGCCAGAACTCGGGCCCAGATCGATGTCAGAGATCTGTTCAGGCAGGTGCGGGCGGAACTCGCCCTGGCAGAACACGAGCGTCAAGCTGCCGGTGCGAAGGCAACGATTCGAAGGAGCGCAGGTAGAAGAATCAACGCACTGGCCTCAGCGACTGGCTGTAGCGCCGTGACATCGTTGATCCACTGGTGCGCAAGTCTTCTGGTTCGACCACGGGGACACGGTCTGCTGGCGATTTCCACGGTCAGACGCTACTTCGCAGCCCTTTCGCCGCGGTTTGAAGCTGCGTCGTACGCGGCCGATCTGCTGTCCATGGACGACGAAGAGATCGCGCAGCTGTACGCCAGCATGATGGACCTGCCACCACAAAGCGCAGCCGACTACGCCTACGCTCGCCTGCGTGATTTTCATGGGTTTTGTGAGCAGCGGTTCGCACTTCCTGACATCGACTGGAGTGAGGTGGCACCGGAGAAGACCGCCAAGCTGGCCGCGCCGGGCTACGTGCATGAACGCATGTACCGGTGCCTGTTGATCGAGATTCGACGCGCTGCGCCATTGCCGACCGCGCATTCGCGTACCGCGGCACAGGCACTCGCGGTCCTGGGCTACCGCTTCGGGCTGCGCGGCGCCGAGGCCTGCGGCCTGGAGATCGATGACTGCCACTTCGACGCGACGCCGCCGTGGCTGAGCGTCCAGAAGAATCGGCTGCGCGAACTGAAATCGCCCGCCGCCCGACGCACCGTTCCGCTCTTGACGCGCCTGCTTCCGGTTGAACGGACCATCCTGGGCCGCATGCTGAACGCGGCGCAGCAAGCGACGGCGGGCTTACCGAACGCACCGAAGTATCTGTTCCTCGATCCCCAAGGCGCCGGCGAATTGCTGGACCGTGGCTTGATCAAACGCACGGTCAACGCGCTGATCAAGGACGTAACCGGGCAGCGGCATCTCTCCGTGCACCATTTGCGTCATAGCTTCGCATGCAATGTGTGGGACGGCATTACGGCCGCGCGAGTCCTTGCTGCTGACGAAGAGGGCTCAACCCGAGCCGCTACGCTGCTGGGCCAGCGCCAACAACTCGGTGCAACGCGGCGAGCACCCTGGGCCTTGGCGCGCCTCATGGGGCATGCCCACCCACGCACCACGCTGTTCAGTTACGTCCACACGCTTGGCGAAGCCGCCGAACGGCTCGCCTTTAAAGGTCCGACGCGTGATTGGAGACTCCCCTCCCACGCTTTGCTGCAAGTGGGCCGGCTGCAGCCTCAGCCCAGGCCTCGCTCCCAAGGTACGGCCGCGCAGGACATGCTGAGCGGTGCGCAGGCGTTCTCCATGCTGATGGCACTCGATCGCGGCACGCATGTCGAGCGTCTGCCGTCACGGTATCCGGTCACCTTGCAGGTGGCACGCCGGATCGAGCGAATACGCCAGGAGGTGGTCCGCCGCTGCGCCCGCACGGACGAGATCGCCGAAGTCGGTCTGAGCCCCCGGGCCGCGGCCTATCTCGTGCACCGTGGCATTCTTTCGCACACGACTCGGTCACGCGGGCCAGCGCTGCGTGCGGCCATCGACAAACTCTTCACCGCGCAGAATCGCGCACGGCTCGCAGAAGTTCGGATCACCGAGGAAGAGTTTCGCGGCCTGTTTGGCTCAAAGCGAAACATCTCGATGTTTCGTGCCGCGCAGTTCCAACTGCTGCGCCTGGTCCAGGAAGTGATCGGCATCCCGCAGGCGCAGTTGCGGCTGGCTTGGCGGCTGAACGCCAAAGTCAAGCGAGGCGCGGTAGCGTCAGGGTGGCTGACGCCTTCCGCACCCGACGAGCACGACGAGCGCGGTGTCGAGTTCGACCGTGTCCGATTCGACGGCAACCCGGTTGAGCATCGCGTGGTCTTCAGCCTGCAGCGAACTGAGCAGGGACCGATTCGGAATCGGTGGGAACTGATTGCAGTCTTGCTGTCGACGATATCGCTCCTGACGTTCGAGGCGGAGCGTGATTGAACGCCGTCTGACCGTGCTCCCACGCTTCGTGGTCTGGACTTTGTCGTTGAATCCTCCAGCCGATGAGTGTGTCTTTGATTTTGACGCTACCCATTCCTTCTT
The DNA here is from genome assembly GCA_044506225.1 of Rubrivivax sp. GTDB lineage: Bacteria > Pseudomonadota > Gammaproteobacteria > Burkholderiales > Burkholderiaceae_C > JAKFDI01. The sequence continues at coordinate 28,152 of JBIQKU010000001.1, forward strand.
CGACGACACGCCGAACTCTGAATCGGATCTTCACGGAAGGTGGCTGCGAGAGCAGACTCAAAAGTTTTGCCGGCACCTCTCCATTGGGGCCACTCTTGTACATCATCAGCATCTTCGCTTCCTCGCCGCTATCTGCCTGATCCTTCGCACAAAGCTCGACCTGAGAGGGTCGTCGATTCAGTGCATTGACATGTCCGACGAGTCTGCAGATCGTTGACTTCGTCGGCATGCGCTGAGGAATTGGGATGATCGAATCGAATTTGTAGCGCTCGCCCCCCGCGGAAATGGAAATCTGCTTCAGCGTCCGCTTTCCACCGACGCGCTTCAGAAGCTCCTCAGCCATGACCTCGCGCGCAACCTCAGCCCGGTCATGCACTTCCTCCGCAGCGCGGTCCATCGGTGCGGTGCTGCCCGCATCGAGGCGCATGGGCGCGGTCGGAGTTGTCGCCATGACCCCCGCAACACGGACAACCTCGGGCATCAATTTGACCAACTCGGCGGTGCAAAAGTCGCCAATGGCTTTTGAATCAAGGTCGAGCTCGGACGAATCTCGGACTTTAACTGCCAACGAGACAGCGCCCAGTTTCGGGTTTTCCGGCAACTCACTGATAACCAGTTTCGTCTCGAACTGGTCGGGCCTCAGATAAAATGCAGCGCAGAGCGCGGCGATCACTGCCTCGACCAACTGCTGCTCCGTTGCGAGCTTTATGTTGGATCTCCCAAGCTCTACCTGCCCTACGCCAAATTCAACGCGAATGCGCTCCGTTTCAGTGAGAAAGATGATGTGCTCAGATGTCGCACTCTGACGCGCGCTGATAGTACTTGCCACGATGGTCTCTCCCCTGTCGATCATCGATCGGTCCGACCGCGAGGATGCTTTGGAAAGTAGCTCCGCATTCTTCGCCCACGCAGGACCACAACCATATGCTCCAGATCAGGAGAGAAGTCGTCCATGTGCTCATCGATGAACTCCTCCCGGAACTCTTCGTATTGCGCCACGCTGAACTCCAACTGTTCGAGCGCCCCCAAGAGGTACGGCTGCGCGCGATACAAAACGGACAGCGCATCATCGAGCGCTCCCTCCGCGCTGTGGCAGTCGGCCAGAAGCTCCGCCACTTTGATCACGTCGGCTTCAGCGCACACGCCATGATTGACCATCAAGCCGAATGCCTCGTTGAGCAGCGGAATGGCCGCCGCTCTTGAGTTGGGCGGCGACGTGTATCTTCCCTGGATTGCGAGGTTCAGGGCGAGCGCGCGGCGCGCTTCGGGATAATGCTCTCGAATGAATGGCTCTGCGTCCTGAAGCATCTTCAGTAGTCGCCGCTCGTGAAACTCTGCACCATGAGAGACGACATACCAACTCTTTGCTAGCCAAACCTGTGGGTCGTCTTCATCGAGTTCGTACTCGAGCTTGCTTACGAGGCTCTTCAGGGCAAACGTTCTCATTCCATGGTGGTGAACCGTGAGAAACGGCCCTTTGAACGGGTGATCGACAAGAGGCGGGAAGACAGTACTACTGGACATCATTTCAGCTTTCAACAAAGGACGGTTTCGATCAGGTCGAGCAGTGATGTGATCTGCCAGACGGCGGGAGGGAATGACGGCATCGTTGACCTCGCCGCAGCAGCGATTGCAATGTGGGCAAGCTGCCGCGAAGCGCGGCGCAAGCACTTTCGCGAAGCCGCGCTACTGGACGAAGCCACGATGACATCGACCGAGACGGTATCGACGCGTCCTGTCCTAAACCTGTCCGTGCTGCCTGCTCGATGACGGCTGACGTGCAGATCTGTGCAGGATTCGACGGAAATGCGCGTAACGCCACCACGGCTCCAACGTCGGATAGCAGCGTGGCACTCCTGCCTTCTCTTCGATGACCGGTCCTCTCGAGTGGAGCCGAGCAGCCACGTTGAGCGCGCGCCCAACTCCGCGTGCGTTACTCAGATGCGGTGATTGCGGAGATCACAGCGGGAATGTCACGGCAAGTGACTCATGACGGCAGGAACGCTCGCGTCGCCCCCGCTTTGACACTGCAACGCAGATGCAACACAATGATCGACATGAAGACCGCCATCCTTCCCCAAGTCCGAGTGGAGCCTCAGTTGCGCGCCGACCTCGAGTCCGTCCTGCGCGAGGGCGAATCACTGTCGGAGTTTCTCGAGTCCACCGTGCGCAAGGCTGTGGAGTACCGACGGATGCAGGCCGAGTTCCATGCCCGTGCTGAGGAGGCATGGGACGACTACAAGCGGACCGGCGTCTCCCACTCCGCGCAAGACGTGGTCGCGGAGCTTCGCGCCAAGACCGATGCGCGACGCAAGCAACTGCAGGGCAAGCGTCGGCCCACCGCATGAGCTTCGAGGTCGCGTTCAGTCCCCAGGCAAGATTCGACCTCATTCGCCTGCACGACTACCTGCTGGATAGGGCCGAGTACGTTGAAGATCTCGAACTCGCCGACCGTGCGATCGAGGCTGTCGTGGCGGCAGTCCGGTCACTGGCGACGACGCCGTTCCTTTTTCGCAAGGCTGGCGGCTCACACGGACCCTTGCGCCGTGAGCTGGTCGTGCCGTTCGGGAGCACCGGGTACGTGGTGGCATACGAGATTGCCAAGCCCGGTCTGGTCATCATCCTCGCCGTACGTCACCAGCGCGAAGAAGACAACCACTGAAAGGCGAGGACGGCTCGAACGGCCCGTGTCGTCAACAGGACGATTCGCGCGCCGAATCAGGACGTGAAGCCGAGCACTTCGTCCAACTTGCGCAACTCGTCGTGCGTCAGCCCGACACGGTGATCGCATACCACAAGCTCGCGAGTAAACGGCCGATACAGCCATGGCTGGTCGTCCAAAGCGGCCCACCGCCGCCACGGCGCTTCGCTCCGCCGAAGCCAGGCCTTCACTTCGGCGTGTCGCGCATGCCGAGTCGGCGGTGGCTCTCCGCCGAACTGCTCCCAGTTGTCGCGCATGAATCCCGGGGTGACGCCGATCACGCGCGGCTGAAGGTCGGACGCGAAGAACGAAGCAAGTTCGCCCACAGTGCGTTGCGTCCGCCAGGTCGATGAGATCACGACGTCGATGCCCGGCCGTCGGCGAAGCCAATCCTGCAGGATGTCCACACGACAGAAGAGCTGGTCGGCCGTGCACCCGCAGGGATGGAGCACTCCGTCGAAATCCAGAAACAACACAGCGTCCGTTTCGACGGCGGTATGTCTGTCGTGCTCCATTGCGCCCATCAGCGTGCTCCATCGGCGTGCAGCGTGACGGCAATGGTTCCATCCACCAGTCGGACCACCCGAGCGTTGAACTCCCTTTCATCGAAGCCGACCCGCAAGCCGTACGGCGCTCGCTCGGTCAGCCATCGCATATCTTTCTGCAAATCGTCCTCGTGGGCCACGACGCCGAACCGTTCCGGAAGCGTCTCGACGACGAAGCGGCCCAGCAGCGCTGAGTCGAACACGCTGACACTCAGATGCACCATCTGACGTTCGTGGTCGATCTCCAGTGTCATCGCCTGGTCCAGCAGGCATGACATCGAGTGCTTTACATAGACCTGCATTGATTCCTCACTACTGCTTTGCGGCCGCTGCATGTCGCGCCGCGGCCTTGAGATCGCACGCCATCACGTCTTCACCGGCGCGCCCGCGGCCGGCCACGGCACCTCGACCACCCATCCCGCGTTGAACCGGAGATTCTCAAAGGCTCCGTCGCACCCGATGGCCACGAGGATTGCTGATCACGCGGCGGTCTCCGCGTCGGTAGTCGAACGGCGCATGCGTATGTCCATGCACCCACAACGTCGCGCCGCCAAAGAACTCTCCCGGTAGTTCGCTGACAAATGCCGGCGTCAACGAGTCGCCGGCGTACCGCTGCGCCACGGAGCCGCCGGAGGGCGCGTGATGCGTGACGACCACTGTCGGCCCATCGAACGGCTCAGCCATCGTCCGCCGCAACCAGTCGCGGTCGATCCAGTTCATCGCCAATGTGTCCTCGGCGCGCAGCAGTCGGCGAAACTCTTTCTTTTGGGTCTGGCGCTTCGTCGGCGCCTGAAGCTCGATGAGCTGGAAGTCGTTCATGTACCGATTGGCGTCTGTGAGCGCTCGGCTCACGTCGGACTCCATCCAGCCATCGGGCCGCCGAATCGGCAACTGGAAATCGGTCCAGAGCGTGCAGCCCAGAAGCCGCGCGCCGCCGATGACGATGGCGCTTCGCTCGAGCACGTGGACTTTGCTGTCCACCGCGGCGTTCTTCATCTGCTGGAGTTCGCTGGCCATCTCGCAGCCATAGAACTCGTGGTTGCCGGCGACGAGCAGCACCGGCTTCCCGCCGAAGGTCGATGCGCACTTGGCCCAATGCACCGCCTTGCGCCCCGGCGAATGAATGTCGCCGGCCAGCACAACGGCGTCGTACTGAAGCCCCGGCGGCAGCGTCAGGGACGTGCCGAGTTCGAGATGCAGGTCGGAGAGAACGAGCACCTTCATTCGCGGCTCCGGCGCTGACGCCCATGCTTGCGCGCTTCGTCGAGCTCGCCCGGCACCACGATTTCAGCGTTGCCGTCAGCGTCAACGGCTGTCACGCCGCGCAGGCCCACGCCGTGCGACTTGAAGCCCTGTCGGCCCCAATGGTCGGAAGAATCGATGGCATCGTGATGATGGCCATGAACCACCACCCTCGCGCCCATGCTTTGCGTCAGGGTGTCGAGCAGGTCGAAGCCGTTGGGGTGATACCCGGGAGCCTCATGCGTGATGAGCACATCGGCCCGCATGTCGGCCAGTCGGTCGACCGTCTCGGGATAGATGGTTCCCCAATGCTTGCGCGGCGGCCCATTGCCGCGCCAACGATTCTGGCGTGGCGTAGCGGCGGCGTGCGCTCTCATTGTTCGGAAGGCAGGCGCACCCGCACGCGCGGCCGACGGGCTCGGGTACCAGACAGTCTCCCGGAAGACACCCCCGAGGCCAGCCAGGCGCTGACCATTGAGAAGCTCGGCGACGCGCCCATGGACGCTGCGCTCCGCAAGGTCGCTGGCCCAGAGATTCATCCACAGCTGGTCGCTGTCCGCGTCGTGATTGCCGTGAATGAAATAGATCGGTACCGCCTGTTCGATGAGCGGCGCGAGCTCGAGATGCAGCGCTCGCTGCGGTTCCATGTCGCCGAGCAGGACCACGGCGCTCGCCTTGGTGCGTTCGGTGGCGTCGATGATGTGCCGGAACTGTGCGTGCGGGTCACCGCAGTAGAGGACCGGGCCGGAGTTCATCGTGCGCACCTGGGCCACCGGAGGTTCGGGATCCTGTCCGAGAGCTTGATGGCGTACGGCGCAATGAGCGCGACGGACGCCGTTTCCCCCGCGCTGCGCGGAGTGGCCGTCGCTCCTGTGCCCATCCTCATGAGGACTCCTTGAACCGCTCAAGGGCGACGGCCAAAGCAGCCCGCACTGGCGGATGCGCGATGCCCTCAACGGGATGGGAAAGCACTACGTGGCCATGCGCGTGTGTCCACCCTTCGTCCACGTCGTCAACGGCCAGCCACTGCGAAGGCTGCCGGCGCTGGACGTCGCCGAGGACCTGGGCGCCGCGCGGCAGTTGCTCGAACCAGGCACGGTTCATTTCGCTGTGGTAGGTGGCGCCAACGCAGCGGGCGGCCAAGGACGCGGGCAGAAACTGGACGGTTCGAGCGTAGCGGTAGTGGCGAACCCAACTTGTCGATAGCACGACACGGACCGATGGATACGGATCCAGCAGGTCGGCGAGGAGGTCGGCGTTCTCGAACAGCGCATGTCCGGAAGGCGAGCGGACATACGCGCTGCCACCGGGCCGGACCCACACGTCTTCGGGGTGCAGTACCCCGTCGAAGTCGAGATAGAGGATCTGATTCATCGTTCCGTGGAAGAGTCGGTAATGATGAATCGGAGATATCGCGAGGTCGCCAGACCGTCAAGGCGAAAAGCGTGCCGGCAACTCGTGGAGTGGAACGGTAGATCGCCCAGCAGCCGGAACTACCTATGAGCATTGAAAACACGCCTTCGTCGAGCGACGGCTATCCCGCTAAGAGGTCAGACCAAGTCCTTGATCTGCTGAAGTGCCGTTGGATCCTCGATCGTCGTGAGATCCCCCGGGTCCCGTCGTTCGCACACCGCTTGAATGGCACGGCGGACGATCTTTCCAGACCGGGTCCTCGGCAGCGCCGTGACAAAGCGCACTCGGGACGGGCGGGCGACAGCGCCGAGTTGCTCGTCGACGACCTTCATCGCCTCGCTTTCGAGTCTCGCCGCATCCTCGGTGGTGAGCGTGCGGCTCGCGTCTTTCAACACGGCGAACGCCATCGCCACCTGGCCTTTGAGGGCGTCGGCGACACCGACCACCGCCACCTCGGCGACCTCTGGGTGGCTGCTGATACTCTCCTCGATCTCGCGGCTGCCCAGGCGGTGGCCGGCCACGTTGATCACGTCGTCGCTGCGCCCCAGGATGAAGTAGTACCCATCCTCGTCGCGGATTCCCCAGTCGAACGTCGAGTACAGCCGCTTGCCCGGGATGCTGCTCCAGTAGGTGTTCACGAATCGGTCGTCGTCGCGCCACACCGTCTGCATGCAGCCGGGAGGCAGCGGCCCGTCGATCGCGACGATGCCCTTCTGATTGGCCCCGACCAGTTCATCGCCCGTGACCTCATCGATGATCTTGACGTCGTAGCCGTACACGGCCTTGCCGGGCGAACCGAGTTTGGTGGGCGCCTGTTCGACACCACAGCAGACGGTCAGAACGGGCCAGCCTGTCTCGGTCTGCCAATAGTTGTCGATGACGGGCTTGCCCAGTGCCTTGGCGATCCATCTGGCGGTCGGTTCATCCAGCGGTTCGCCAGCGAGGTAGAGCGCCCGCAAGCTGGACAGGTCGTGCCTTGTCAGCGCCGCAGGGTCGTGCCTCTTGAGCACGCGCACCGCGGCCGGCGCACTGAACATGGCGGTCACCTTGTACTCCTCGACCAACCTCCACCAGATGGCTGCATCAGGTCGGATCGGCAAGCCCTCGTACAGGATGGTGGCCATCCCGGCGATCAGCGGGCCGTAGATGATGTAGCTATGCCCCACCACCCAGCCGATGTCGCTGGTACTGAAGAACGTTTCGCCCGCATTGCCGCAATAGATGTGCTTCATGCTGGCGGCCAGCGCGACCGCGTAGCCGCCCGTGTCGCGTTGCACACCCTTGGGTCGGCCGGTGGTGCCGCTGGTATAGAGCGTGTAGCTCGGATGGGCCGCATCCACCCATGTGCAAGGGACCGTGCGGCCAGCGTGGCGCACACGCTCAGTCGCGTAGTCGACGTCGCGATCGTTCACCATGTTCATTGGCGCGAGGCCGCGGTCAACCATCAGCACATGTGCGGGCCTGTGATGCGCCAGTTCGATCGCTTCGTCGAGCAGGTGCTTGTAGGGCACCACCTTACCGCCGCGACTGCCGGCATCCGCACTGATGATCAGCGCCGGTTCGGCGTCATCGATCCGGGTCGCCAGCGCGCGGCTTGCGAATCCACCGAACACCACCGAGTGGATCGCACCGATGCGCACGCAAGCCAGCATTGCGAACGCGGCCTCAGGGATCATCGGCATGTAGATCAGTACACGGTCGCCTTTCTTGACGCCGCGCGACTGCAGGATGGCGGCCATGCACTGCACCTCGACATGCAGTTCGGTGAAGCTGTAGGCCTTCTCGACGCCGGTCTCGGTCGAGACGAAGATCAGCGCGTTCTGCTCCCCGCGGTCCTTCACATGCCGATCGACTGCGTTGTGGCAAAGATTGGTCGTGCCACCGAGAAACCATCTGGCGAATGGCGGTCGGCTGTAGTCGCAGACCTGCGAGTGCGGCTCGTGCCAGTCGATGAGCCGAGCCTGCTCTTCCCAGAAAGCGTCGCGGTCCTCGATGGAGCGGCGGTGAAATTCCGCGTAGGGCGTCATGGCGGCCTCGTTCAGGTTGTCTTCACGCATTGACGTCGACGACGACGCGCCCTCGCACTTGGCCCGCCAACAGGCTGGGAGCCACGTCAATGGCTTCAGCCAGACCGATCGGTTCCTGCGTGATGAGGTCCAGCAGACTTGTGTCGATCTCCGCTGCCAGTGATGCCCAGGCCTCCAGCCGCTCGGGCAGCGGGCACATGACGCTGTCGATGCCTGCAAGCGTGACCCCACGCAGGATGAACGGCGCGACAGAGCCGGGAAAGTCCATCCCCGCGGCCAATCCGCATGCCGCCACGACTCCGCGATAGCGCATCGAAGCGCACAGGTTCGCCAGCACGTGGCTGCCGGCACTGTCGATGGCGCCCGACCAGCGCTCCTTGGCGAGCGGTTTGCCCACTTCTGTGAACGGCTGTCGATCGATGACCTCCGCCGCACCCAGCCGTTGCAGATACGCGGCCTCGGCCGGACGGCCCGTGAGGGCCACGACGCGATAGCCACGCCTCGCCAGCAGCATCGTCGCCACGCTCCCGACACCGCCCGCCGCCCCGCTGACGGCTATCTCGCCATCGCCCGGCATCACGCCATGCCGCCTCAGCGCCATGACGCACAGCATGGCGGTGTAGCCCGCGGTGCCCAGTGCCATGGCGTGGCGGGGAGACAGCCCCGCAGGAAGCGGCACCAGCCAATCGCCGCGAACCCGTGCTCGTTGGGCCAGGCCGCCCCAATGGGTCTCGCCCACACCCCAGCCGTTGAGCACCACGAGCTGACCCGGCTTGAACCCGGGATGGCTGCTGCCTTCAACCTCGCCGACGAAATCGATGCCGGGGACCATCGGGTAACGGCGGACCACCGGCGACCGACCGGTGATTGCCAGACCGTCCTTGAAGTTCAAGGTGGAGTAGGCAACCCGAACGGTGACGTCACCTTCAGGCAGCACCATGTCGGCGAGATCGCGACATGAGACGTGGCGGCCGTCGACGGCTTGTTCGATGAGCAGCGCTTTGAACGTGGAGCTCATCGGTTGACCGCCTGAAGACGAATGGACGCGGCGATCGCCGTGGTGATGATCATCGGCGCACCGACCCATACCGTGGGCTCCAAGAAGGTGCTGCGACGCGCATGCATCCGCACAGCGGTGTGTTCGTATTCTTCGCCGAGCGTCTCGCCCGGACCGTGATTGCTGCTCATGCTGATCTCCTGACTGCGCCGTGGCGCATCGAGGTCGAGACGGAATCGCCTGCCCTCGAGTCGTTGGATGGCACCGGGGGCTCGCTCGACCCACTCTCACCGAACTGGATCGGCACCCCAACAGATACCGCTCGGTATCATGATGAGTGCCGAGTCGCTTGTCAAGCGACTGCACGCGCAGCATGCCCCCGCACGCTACTCAGTTCGGGTAGCAGCGGAGCCCAAGAATCAGCAGAAGGGGAAGGTCAGGTCTGTCCGGCCGGTGCGCGAGCGCTGCGTCGGGCACGCAGCGGCTTCGCAGAACCCGGCGCCGCGGCGGACGCAGCGCCGAGGATGGTCGATGCAATCGAACGCACCATGCGATCCGCCTCGGGAATGCTGCCGTTCTGCGCCGTGACCTGGGCACCTTCGAGGAGAAAGGTCAGCTGGGCCGAAGCAAGATGAGGCTGGGCAATGCCCGCCTGGTGACACAGGCGCTCGATGCGCAGCGCTTGACGATGTTTGTGAGCCTCGATGAGCTGGCGCGCTGGGTGATTTCGGTCGGGAAGCTCCGCGAGCGAATTGACGAACGGACAACCCCGGTGCGACATCCCACGCAACGACTGCGCGATGAACTCGACCCAGCCGTTCAATTGCGCACGTGCGTCATCCGGGAAGCGCGCTTCCAGTGCATCGAAGATGCCGCTGTACTCCGCGATCACGCCTTTCAGCCACTCGGCAACGAGCGCGTCCTTGGAGGCGAAATGACGGTAGATCGCCATCTTCGTCGTTTCCGCTTCGGCCGCGATGGTCTCAACACCAACTCCACGAATGCCTTCGTCATGAAACAGCCGGGCCGCGGTCCGCAGGATGCGATCGCGTGGGGGCATGCCTTCGGGATGTTTGCGCTTCATGGAGACCTGCAGAAAAAGCTTGACAAAGGAAAGTCGACACTACACGATACCGTTCGGTACCATTCCCGGGCGATGACCGGCCCGCCAACCCCGGCCAACGGCCGGGCATTCGAAACCGGAGGCGATATGCGACTTTCAGAATACACGGCATTCGACGGCATCGGGCTGGCCGAGCTCGTGCGTCGCGGCGAAGTGCAGCGTCACGAGCTCGAGGCCGTTGCTGCGGCGGCGATCGAAAAGGTGAATCCGAAGATCAATGCGCTGGCTGGCCAGTGGCCTGGCGATACGCAACCTGGCGACGCGGAAGACAGTGCGGTTTTCAGCGGTGTGCCCTTTCTGATCAAGGACATCGCCGTTCACATGAAGGGCCGGCCGACCGAATTCGGCAGCCGACTCGCCGAAGGCCTGACACCAGAACGCGACTCCTACCTCATGCGGCGGTTTCGCCGCGCAGGCCTTGTGACACTCGGTCGCACCACGTCACCGGAGATGGCCTTCAGCACCACGACAGAGTCGGTGTTCAATGGGCCCACGCGGAACCCTTGGGACGTGACACGCAGCGCTGGGGGATCGAGCGGCGGCGCTGCGGCCGCGGTGGCCAGCGGCATGGTGCCGCTCGCACATGCAACCGATGCGGCCGGCTCTATCCGCGTGCCCGCCTCGTTGTGCGGCCTCTTCGGACTGAAGCCCACCCGAGGGCGAGTCTCCAATGGCCCGCATCTCGACGAGGTGTTCAACGGCTTCGGCACGCAGTTGGGCGTGAGCCGCACCGTGCGAGATTCGGCCGCGCTGCTCGACGCCATTCAAGGCGCCGAACCCGGTGACCCTTACAGCGCTCATCCACCTGCATGTCGCTACCTGCAGGAGGTGATCACCGAGCCGGGACCGCTGCGCATCGGTCTGCAGATGACGGCCTGGAATGGCGCGCACCCGACCAGCGATGTCCGCCGCGTCACCGAACAGGCGGCAAAGCTGTGCCAGGAACTGGGTCACACCGTGGTGGAGACCTCCGTGTCGCCCGGCGTGAGCTGGGACACCTTCGTCCATGCGAACGCGCAGATCTGGTGCGGCAATTTGGTCGGGTGGGTCGACGACATCGCCGCGGCCATGGGCCGCCAACCGTCGGAGAAGTTCCTCGAGCCCTCGACACTCGCCTGCTATGAGTACGGCCGCAGGGCCACCGCCGACGACTTCGCTCGAGCATTGGGCGTGCGCAATCAGGTGTCTCGTGCAGCCGCAGACGGATTCGCCAGCATCGACCTGCTGCTCACGCCGACGATGCCGGACATCGCCCCGCCACTGGGCACCTATGAACAGGGACTGACGTCCCTCGACGGACTCGCGTGGACCCACCTGGTCTTCAAGCACGCGCCTTACATGGCGTTGTTCAACGTGGCCGGGTTTCCCGCGATGTCGGTGCCGCTGGGTGTGGGCTCGACATCGGGCATGCCCATCGGCGTCCAGTTCGGCGCCGCGTTCGGGCGCGAGGATTTGCTTCTGCGCCTTGCAGGGCAGCTCGAGCGCGCAGCGCCCTGGCAACAGCGCACGCCGGCAATCTGGGCCGGCCGCTGAGCTGCGACGGCCGGTCGTCCTGACCGGCCGCGCCGCCATGACATCACAGGCTCTGCCGCATCCGGCGGCGCGGAGTGGCCGTGCAGGTCGAAATTGCGCTCGACGGCCTGCTGTATCCCGTATGCCTGAACGCGCGTCTCGGCACGTCCGGTAGGTGCTCGAAACGACGTGACATCGAAGCATCGAAAGCCCGCCGGAGCACACGTCTACTGCTTCTGGAATGACAAGATGTCATTGGCGTTGATGATGGCCGCTGCGATCTCTTCGGTCGTGCAACGCTTGGCCATCGCCTGCTCGCGAATCAGATCGTAGGCCCGGTTCTCATCAATCCGGTGATTGCGAATGAGGATTGTTTTCGCCTCGGCGATTCGTCTGGCCCCGAGCAACTTGGCCTCGAGCTTGGCCACACGGCGCGCCTGCGCACGAGCGTCATCGTGTACGCGTCGCGCAACCACCAGCGTCGAAAGGACGCCGAAGGAGCGGATCGGCGAGGGCAGTACCGCCTTGGCGCCGACGTGCAGCACCGCTTGCACAAGCGTCGGATTCTCGTAGGCCGTCACCGCGATCATCGTGGCGGGCGCATCGTTGTGGAGCCAGTCGAATGTCATCTGGATGCTGTCTGCGTTCACGGCCAGAAAAACCACGTCCGTAGCCTCGGGCAGCTCCGCCGGCGGCGGCCAGAACGCTTGCACGTGACAGCCGATGCGCTGAATCTGCTGCGTCAACTGCCGCCCGTCCCCGTCCTGGGGAAGCAGCACGACCACACGAAGGCTGCGCAGATCCTTGAGCTGCTCGGGTGTTGCACGCTCGGTCCGACGCGTGGTGCGGTTCTGCATGGCTAGAACGGCAAGGACTCGAGCCGGGCGGCCCAATCGCCCAACGAGTGAGTGACCATGTAGGGGTCGGGATGGACCTGGCGCCGCGCTTCGCGAACGATGGTGAACTGTCCTTGGGGATTGGCCACACCGATGCGCGGGTACAGACAGGTGTGGTGGTTCTGTGGGTCGACGCGGACACGCCCCTGCGGCGCCTCGAACTCGCGGCCGAGGACATGGGGCATCAGTGCACGGATGTCATCATCGCCGGACTGCCGAAAAGCCTCTGCGAACAGGTGGACCTGAAAGTAGGCAGCTTCCGAACACAGGTTCGGCATCGCCTCGTCCCCGAACCGCTCGAAGAAGCGTTGCAGGAAGCGCAGATTGGCCGGTGACTGGATGGACTGGAAGTATGGTGCCGAGGTCACGTGCCCGGCCACCACGTCCGCGCCGGTCTGGCGGATCTCTGCCTCGGATGTCGTGAGGCTCGCTATCGGCATCGATTTCGCACTTAGACCCGCGTCGGCAAAGGCCCGATAGAGAAGCGACGTCGCATCACCGACCACGGTCGAGAAGATGAAGTCGGGTTGGGTCTGTTGAATGTCCTGCATGATGACGTCGAATTCACGCTGGGTGGCGTCGAGCGCAACGTAGCGCTCGCCCACCTTCTCGCCTCCCTGGCGCTGCTGAACCAGCTCACCCATGATGCGATTCGACTCGTACGGAAAGATGTAGTCCGAACCTACCAGGTACACGCGGGGACCAAACGCGGACGTCATGAACTCCGCCAGCTGGACGCTGTTCTGGTTGGGCGCAGCACCCGTATAGACCACGTTGTTCGAGAACTCGAAACCTTCGTAGAGCGTGGGGTAGAACAGCACGCAGTTGCGACTCTCCACGACAGGCAGCACGGCCTTGCGCGTGCTCGACATGTAGCACCCGAAGATCACGCTGACCTTGTCCTCCACGATCATGCGCTCGGCTATCTGCGCATAGAGGGACGGCGTCGACTTGGCATCGTGGTGCACGCCCACCAGCTCCCGCCCCTCGAGCCCGCCGTTCGCATTGACCTCGTCGATCGCCAGCATGGTGCCCTGCAACATCGAGCGCCCCAGCGTCGAGGTCACCCCGCTGTCCGAGAACAGCACGCCCACACGCACAGGATCCTTGTTTGCCACGGTGCAACATGAGCGCAGACGCGAGGCGTCGTTGCTCTTCTCCAGAAACGGGGTTGAAAAGTCAACGCATGGTCAGTCGCCGGTAGACGCGGCGCAACTGCAGTGTCAGGTCTCGAACGTTGTGGACGCTTGCGAAGCCATCGCGGCCGAAGAGGCGCCGCGCATCCTCGGAAATTCTGGGCGCCGCCTCCTCGTTTCCGGCAATGACCAGGCCGAAAACCAGGACACCTCGATCGTGGCTCTCCCGCACGGCGCGTCGTGCGTCCTCGACGAGGTACCGGTCGTCGTGGACATCGACGTCGGAGGGTGTGCCATCGGTGATCACCACGATACCGTGGTGATCCGCGGTGTCCTCGGCGAACTGGGACGCTGCGTGCCGCAAGGCGGCACCCAAACGCGTCGAATGTTGGGCGCGAACGCTCAGCAGCCTCCTGGCAGTGTCGGTATCCAGCTCGTTGCCACCTTCCAGAAGGCGCCAGTACGACACCGCGTCGCGGGTGTCCGACGAGAAGCCGTGCACCGCAACACGATCGCCTGCAGCCCGGATGGCACCTGTCATCGACAGCGCAGCGGCGATCTCCACCGACAGTACCGTGTCGCCGGAGGCCCGCCGGTCGTTGGTCGATTCCGACAGGTCCAGCAGCAACAGGATCGAAGAAGAACGTTCGCGGCGACCTGGCCGCTTGAAGGTGCGCGGATCGAGTTGGGCACCCTGCCGACGCTCGACCATCGCCGTCACAGCGGCGTTCAGGTCGATATCGTCACCCTCGGGCTGGCGCCACAACGGCCTGCGGCGCGCCAGCATTCCACCCCGCTGCAGCACGATGCGCTGAAGGCGCTCGCTCGCCGACGGGTCAGGGATGCCATCGGCCGCTTCGCAGAACTCGGCGGGCTTGTCGATCACGGTGCACCAGTCCGTCCGATACGTTTCGAGCCGCGCGTCCCACTCCGGGTAGACCGTACGAGTCAGCTCGATGCGTGCGGACGTCGAGGCGTCTTCGTGCGGGGTCGCTGGGTGCGACGTCTTGCGGGCCGCACCCACTCCGATCGATCGCTCCGGATTGTCCTCCGTCGTCGCGTGCTGCCAAAGATAGCTGTTGTCGTCGCGGTAGCTCGGCCACGGTCCGTATGCGCTGGGATCGAAGCGCACGCGCATCTGCCCGAGGTCATTGGCGAGCACGGACGCCAGCCGGCGGAAGGCGTCGTAGTCGTGCAGGTCGCGCGCTGCAGCTTCGAAGAGCGATCGTCCCTTGTCGACCCAGTGGTTGTCGTCGGGACACGTCGGGTCGGCGAGCACCCGGGAGAGACGCGCGAGCAAGCCCGCAAAGCTCAACTCACCCGGAGGTCTCGGTCCCCTCAACGCCTCGTCGAACCATGCCCGAGCGCCAGGAAATTGCTTGCCGAACAATCGTTCGACCCGTTCGTCCTCGAGACTCGAGACGATCGCCACGGTCATCGGCTTGAGGCCTTTGGACGGGAGCCCTTGCGGCGAGAAGCGGAGGTGTGCGCACGCATGAGCCACCGCGGCAGCAGCCTCCACCGAGTCCTGCCGTGGGAGCAGCAAGTGGTTCGGCGTCAGCACCGGGCGCGGCGGCCGATCCCCCGCCGCCTTGCCTGGATCCAGGCGTTCGACGGACACCCGCTGCTCGCTGAGCCCGCCAAGCAGCAGGCCCAGTGGCGCAAGGCCATCGGACTCGGGGCGAGCTTGCATTGCGGTCACGTCATGCTGCGGCGCGCCGCCCGAATTGCGCCTCGACAAACCCGCTGATCGCCGACACCACGTCCGCGTCGTCCGAAAGGGCCTGAGTCATCGTGGCCTCGCAGGCATCCCATGCAGAGGCGCCGGAGCGCATGAGGAGCGCCGTGTAGATCAGCATCCGTGTGCATACGCCCTCATCGACGCCTCGATCCTTGAGTTCACGCGTGCAACGCGCAACACGAACCAGTTGCAGCGCGAGGTCGCGATCGATCGCCGCTTCATGTGCCACGATTTCCGCCTCACGCGACTCATCCGGGTAGTCGAAGCAGAGCGCGGCAAATCGCTGACGCGTCGATGGTTTCAGGTCTTTGGTCCGGCTCTGGTAGCCCGGGTTGTACGAGACGATCAGCTGAAAGTCCGGATGCGCCGGGACGGTCTCGCCTTTCTTGTCCAGTGGCAGGATGCGGCGCGCGTCGGTCAGCGGATGGATGACGACAGTTGTGTCCTGCCGCGCTTCCACGACCTCGTCCAGGTAGCAGATGGCGCCCTGGCGCACCGCCGTCGTCAGGGGACCGTCGTGCCAGGTGGTCCCGGTTGCATCGAGCAGGAAACGCCCGACCAGATCCGACGCCGTGAGGTCCTCGTTGCAGGCCACGGTGATCAGCGGCCGGCGCAGGCGCCACGCCATGTATTCGACGAACCGCGTCTTGCCGCAGCCGGTGGGGCCCTTCAGCAACATGGGCATGCGGTGCCGGTGGGCCTGCTCGAAGAGTTTCACCTCGTCGCGGGAGGGGCTGTAGTACGGCTGATCCCGAATGATGTGCTCAGCCAACTGGGCCATCAGGTGCCCCCTGCGCCAGCGGTCGCATTCAGGCGCTGCGCGAGCTGCTGTGCGATGGCTCGGCTCCTGCATTCGGCCAGCACGGCGCCCTCTTCGACCAGACACCACAACTGACGCCGAACAGTGCCTTGACGATCACCCCACCCATACTTGCGGGCCAGGAAGCCCGGCAATTCACCGGTGCGCGACACCTCGCGCTTTTCGATCCGATAGCACATGTTTCCTCCTTGCTGCCTGGAAGCCTCGGAGACGGCGCGCCTCGAATGCATGAGGCGCGCTGCCTTGATCAGCGGTGACGCGGCGCTTCGTTTGGAATACCGTCGATCGGGCATTCGGGCGATCCCGCCGTCGTGCGCGTGAGGGCCTCGACCATCTTGCGCGTGCCTTCCGGGTCCTTGATCCACTTGTCGTAGAACTCATACGGACTCCGGGCCACGCCTTCGGCGCCCTCGCCGGAGTTGATCTTCCCCGTGTAGCCGCGATGCAGCAGCTTGAAGAGAAAGTTGTTCGACTGCGAGTTCTTGCGTGCGTCGCGGATCGCGCTCACGGACAGTTCGGCGAACTGCACGCCCATTTCCTCGGTCCCGCATTCACCCAGGCTGCGACCGTCGAAGCCGGTGATGCTGGAATGACCGAAGTACGAATACACGCCGTCGAAGCCTGTGGCGTTGGCGACCGCGACGTAGACGTTGTTCATCCAAGCCATGGTCTTCGCCACCATGATCTGCTGTTCCTTGGCCGGGTACATGTAGCCTTGGCAGCGCACGATGAGTTCGGCGCCGCGCATGGCGCAGTCACGCCAAATCTCCGGGAAGTTGCCGTCGTCGCAGATGATCAGGCTGATCTTCATGCCCTTCGGCCCTTCGGACACGTAGGTGCAGTTGCCCGGGTACCAGCCTTCGATGGGTACCCAGGGCATGATCTTGCGGTACTTCTGGACGATCTCGCCCTTGTTGTTCATCAGGATCAGCGTGTTGTAGGGCGCCTTGTTCGGATGATCCTCATGCCGCTCGCCGGTCAGCGAGAACACGCCCCACACGTTGGCCTTGCGGCACGCCGCCGCGAAGATCTCGGTCTCGTCTCCCGGGATCACGGACGCCGTTTCGTACATCTCCTTGGCGTCGTACATGATTCCATGGGTCGAGTACTCCGGGAAAACGACGAGGTCCATCCCCGGGAAGCCTTGTTTCATGCCGACGACCATGTCGGCGATCTTGCGGCAGTTGTCCATCACCTCCTTTCGCGTGTGCAGCCGCGGCATCTTGTAGTTGACGACAGCCACACCGACGGTGTCGTTGCTGCTGGTGATATCTCCGTGTCTCATGTCGATCTCCTATGGGTGAAAGTTGCAGATTCAGATCGTCAGGTAGGACCTGACCTTGTCATGGTCGAGCGTCGCGCGGGCCTCCTCGTGCACGATTCGACCGCCATCGATGACGAGGAAACGGTCGCCGAGTTCGAGCGCGAAGCTCAACACCTGTTCGGAGACGACCACCGCGAAACGCCGCTGCTTGCGCAACGCGTTCAGGGTGTGAGCGATCTCCTTGATGATGGAAGGCTGGATGCCTTCCGTGGGTTCGTCGAGGATCAAAACCTTGGGGTCGGACACCAGCGCGCGGGCGATCGCCAGTTGCTGCTGCTGCCCGCCCGACAGATGCCCGCCCGCGCGTGAGCGCAAGTCCTTGAGGGCCGGTAGGAACTCGAAGATGTAGTCGGGCACCTCGCGGTGTCCGGACAGTTCGCAGCCGGTGAGGATGTTCTGCTCGACCGTCAGGTGCGGAAACACCATTCGACCCTGAGGCACGAACGCGAGGCCGTGCGCAACCCGCTTGTGGCTCGGCACGCGCTGCAATTCGTGGCCGTCGATCTCGATGCTGCCGGAACGCACCGGCAACATGCCGATCAGCGCCTTCAGCAAAGTCGTCTTTCCCATGCCGTTGCGCCCCATGATCGCGACAGACTCTTCCCGAGCGACGTCGAAGGAGATGTCGCGAATCGCCTGCGATTCGCGGTAGTAGACGTTCAGATTTCGGACCTTCAACATCGCGGCGGCTCCTCAATGACCCAGATAGACGTCGATGACCCGCGGGTCGGACTGCACCGCATCGACGGATCCCTCGCTGAGAACCTTGCCCTGATGCAACACGGTCACCTTGCGCGCGATCCGCTTCACGAAGTCCATGTCGTGTTCGATGACGACCACCGATTTGCCCCTTGCAACCCGCGTGAGCAACTCGGCGGTGAGTTCGCGCTCGCGCGGACTCATTCCGGCAACCGGCTCGTCGAGCAGGAGAAGCTGCGGCGACTGCATCAGCAGCATGCCGATCTCCAGCCATTGCTTTTGGCCGTGGCTCAACTGGCCGGCCTTGCGGTCAAGGTGCGCGTCCAGGAAGACGTCGCGGGACGTTTGCTGGACGACGTGCATGACGCGGTCGTTGCGCCGAAAGAGCATCGAGCCCCACATGCCCCGGCCTCCCGGCACCGAGATCTCGAGGTTCTCGATGACGCTCAGATCCTCGTAGACCGAGGGTGTCTGGAACTTGCGACCGATGCCTGCGCGCACGATCCGGTGTTCCGGAAGGCCGACGATGTCGTGCCCGTTGAAGACGATGCGTCCGGCGCTGGGCTTCGTCTTGCCGCAGATCATGTCCAGCAAGGTCGTCTTGCCGGCGCCGTTCGGGCCGATGATGACGCGCAGCTCGGATGGCTCAATCGACAGCGTGACGCCGTCCACGGCGCGGAATCCACCAAACGACACGGACAGGCGTTCCAGTTCGAGGACGGCGGGCGCCACTCCCGGCGACGAAGCGGGTACCGACATGGCGGCACCCAGGTTCACGTGGTCGGGCGCGTTCATCGCTGAATCCCGGCGGGGGCTGGCGAGCGCCGGCGGCTGGTGACGAGACCGGCGAGCCCCATGGGCATGACGGCCACGACTCCGATGAAAAGAGCGCCCAGCAGATACAGCCAGGACTCCGGAAAAGACTCTGACAGAACCGACTTCAACGTGCCGACGAGGAGTGCACCCACGACGGCGCCGGCAATTGACAGTCGCCCACCCAGCGCGGCGAAGATCACCATCTCGATCGACGAAACCACGCCGATCAAGGACGGAGAGACCAGCCCAACCTGCAGGCAGTAGAGCGCACCGCCGATGGCGGCGAAGGCGGCGCCAAGCATGAAGACACACGCCTTCAGGTGAGCGGTGTCATAGCCACTGAACCGCACCCGGTTCTCGCTGTCGCGGATTGCCACCAACACCTTGCCGAAGCGGGTGCGCAAGATGCCCACGGACACGAACATCACGGCAACCAGGATCGCGACTTCGGCGAGGTAGAGCCTCTGCTTCGATGCGTCACCGACGATGTCGTGGCCGAGCAACGTGCGGAAATCGGTGATGCCGTTCGCGCCGCCCGTCTCGCCTTGCTGCCCGACGATGAGGACCGTCAAGGTAAGCGCGAGCGCGAGCGTCACGATCGCGAAGTAGACGCCGCCGACCCGCTTGCGAAACACGGCGTACGAGAAGGCATAGGCGACGGCCGCCGGAATCACAAGAATGAACGCGAGCGTCCACGGCAGGCTCTCGAACGGCCGCCACCACGAAGGGAGCTGCTCGACGCTGCTCCAGACCATGAAGTCTGGCAGTTCAGGCGCAGAAGCCTCCAGCTTGAGTCGCATGGCCATCATGTAGCCGCCGAGCCCGAAGAAGATCCCCTGTCCAAGGCTCAGGATGCCGCCGTGCCCCCACGTCAGCACGATGCCGACTGCGACAAATGCGAGCGCGACGTACTTGCCCAGCATCGACAGTCGAAACGGATCGAGCACGAGAGGCATCGCGAGCAGGAGCGCTGTGACCAGCAAAACGCCAGTGAGGTCGGAGCGAGGAATGAAGCGGCTCATAGGTCTTGCCCGTTCAGTTCGCAGGGGCTGGTTGCTACCGGGTCTTGAGGGCGAAGAGCCCCTGTGGCCTGAGGTACAGCACGACGATCACCATCACCAGGATGCTGACCTTGGCCATCGAGCCACTCATCAGGTACTCGAGCGCCGTCTGTGATTCGGCGATGACCAGGCCTGAAACCACGGTCCCGAGCAAGGTCTGGACACCGCCGAACACAACGACGATGAACGCGTCGACGATGTAGAGCTGCCCGGTGCCGGGATTGGTCGAGCCGATCATCGTGAAGACGCACCCGGCGATCCCGGCCAGTCCCGAGCCGAGAGCGAAAGTCACGGCATCCACCCGTTCGGTATTGATTCCGACCGCCGAGCTCATCGCCCGGTTCTGAGTGACAGCGCGCGTACGCAGGCCGAATCGCGTGCGATAGAGCAGCAGGTAGACGCCGATCGCGACCACCGCCGTCAAGGCGATGATGAACAGCCGGTTCAAGGGCAGCTGAATTCCTTCAACTGGCTCCCACGCGCCCACCAGCCAGGCTGCCAGCGGCACACTCACCTCTTGAGGGCCGAAGATCGAGCGATAGGCCTGCTGCATCATCAGGCTCAATCCCCACGTGGCGAGCAGCGTATCGAGCGGCCGGTTGTAGAAGTGTCTGATGAACCCGCGCTCGAGCACGTAGCCGAACGCAAACGTCACCGCGAACGCTGCCGGCACGGCCACGAACAGGTAGACAGCCAGCGCCTCCGGTGCCCACCGGGTGATTGCCTGCGCCGTGAGGTACGTGGTGTAGGCCCCGAGCGCCATCAACTCGCCGTGTGCCATGTTGATGACGCCCATCAGGCCGAAGACGATGGCCAACCCCAACGCCATCAACAGGAGGACGGTGAAGAGACTGATGCCGCTGAAGGCCTGCATCACCGCGATATCGAAGGTCATGGAAGGCTCCCGCTGCTCGTGTCGCGGCTCAGAGGGCGGGGAAGGGGTTCGGCTCGATCGATACCGGAGATTCCCAGACGATGTCGAACTGGCCATCGGGGCGTGCCCGGCCGACGCGAACCTTTTTCCACACGTGGTGGTTCGTTGCGTGGACCTTGACAGTGCCTTCCGGAGCGTCGAGTTGGATGTTCGCGGCCGCGGCGATCACCTTTTCGGGCTCGAAAGACCTGGCCTTCTCCGCGGCAAGCTTCCAGAGGTAGACGCTGTTGTACGCAACTTGCATCGGATCTCCAATGACGCGGTCTGCGCCGTATCGAGCCTTGAAAGCCTTGACGAAGCGCTCGTTCGCCGGGTTCTCGAGGTTCTGGAAGTACCCCATGCACGCGTAGTAGCCCACGGCGTTGTCCTTGCCGATGCCTTCGATCTCGTTTTCGGAGACCACGGTCGAGAGCAGCGTTACCTTGGTGCCATCGAGACCGGCAGCGCGCAGTTGCTTGTAGAACGCGACGTTGGACCCACCGACCACTGTGCTGTAGATGCAGTCGGGTCGCGCGGCCTTGATCTTGTTGATGATCGAGGAGAACTCGGTGTGCCCCAGGGGCACGTATTCCTCGCCAGCCACCTGGGCGCTCAGCAAGGCGACGGTCTTGCGCGCGATCTTGTTGCAGGTGCGGGGATAGATGTAGTCTGAGCCGACGAAGAAGACGCTCTTATTCTTCTTCTCGTTGATCAGCCACTGCATCGATGCGACGACGGATTGCGTCGCCTCCTGCGAGGGATACAAGACGTGCTTGTTCTGTTCCTGGCCTTCGTAGTAGGTCGGATAGAGCAGCAGACCATTGGCTCGCGCGAGCGCCGGGAGCACGGCCTTTCGCGACGCCGAGGTGTAGCACCCGACAATGGCCGCCACCTTGTCGCGCTCGAGAAGCTTGCGCGCCTTTTCGGCAAAAACGGAGTTCTCGCTTGCACCATCCTCGATGATGGCGTTGATGCGACTGCCAAGTACCCCGCCCGCGGCGTTGATCTCCTCGATGGCGAGCTTCTCCGCATCGACGATGGATGCCTCCGCGATCGCCAAGGTGCCGGACAACGAATGCAGCAAGCCGATCTTTACGTCGGACTGCGCCGATCCCAGTGTCGGCAGGGTGGAAATGGACAGGGCCGCACCTGCCTTGAGGACGGTACGACGTTGGATCGAGGTCATGAGGTTCTCCTGGTGGATTGCTTGAATGCGTCAGAACCTTCAGTTCTGCCTGGGTCGCTCACTCGATTTGAAGCACAGAAAACCGAGCAAAAAAAAGAGCCCAGCCCCGGACATCCGGGTTTGGGCTCTCTTGCCTTTGCATCGAACTGGCAGCCTTTGGCAGCCGATGCGCAACTTGTCTGAAACTGCCGCCAGCGGGTGGCAGTGAGACCGTGTTGTATCACCTAGCGTCTGGGTTGAATATAGGGTTACCGCGAATCACCGGAGATTGTCAGAAGCGGTTCGGCGTCCAGGTGCATGAACCATCAACACAGCCCGCCAAGCCTCATCATCCCCAGCATCGTCGCGCGTACTGAGGCAGCCTTTGTCGTTGTCCGCCCTACCCGGCCGGTGGTGGATCGCGTCTCCTGTGCCAACGATCAGAAGCACACAACTCTCAGCGATAGGGAGCACGAAACCGAGAGACGATGAGACCGGTTTGTATCGCCTTTCGTCGAGCTTGAACACAGGGCTCATCACAAGAGTTGGGTGCGTTCTGGTGCATGCATGCACCAACATCAACACTGAATGCACGTTCTTCGTCACCTCCAACGGTTTCCATGGCGGCGAATGCCTCGTCGATGCGTTCGAGGGCCGCCGTGCACTGACCATGGCGTCAAGATCGAGGCGGCCTTGCCGGTACAGGTCGAGGTAGTGCGGCATGTCGAGCCGGAAGCGGTTCGAGCCCATGAAGGATCCGGTCACGCGGCGCTCGCTCAGCAGCCCTCTCGCATCGATCTTCAGTTCCTAGCCGGCCCGAACCGCGCCGACGAGGACCGCCAGCCCGCGCGGCGGGAGGCTGGCGAAGCACTGGGACAGCAGGTCGACGTGGCCGACGGCGTCGAAGGCGTAGTCAACGCCTTCGCCGGTGAGATCGATCAGGGCGCCCACCGGCTCGTCGGCGGCGGACAGGATGGTGCGCGTTGCACCGAATCGGCGCGCGGCCTCGAGCTTGGCCGGCACGATGTCCACCGCGATGATCTGGCGGGCACCGGCCAGCCTCGCGCCCTGGATGATCGATGCCCCGACGCCGCCGCAGCCGAAGACCGCCACGCGCGATCCCGGCTTGACCTTGGCGGTGTTCAGCGCCGCACCCATGCCGGCGAGCACGGTACAACCGAGCAGCGCCGCCCGGTCGAGTGGAATGTCCTTCTCGATGCGCACCAGTGCCCGCTCGACACCAGCATGTACTGGGCGAGGGCGCCCAGGTCCGAGAACGGAAGGACCTTGGCACCGTCCTGACCGAGCCGAGACCGTGCGCCACGAGGACGGCGCGAGGGTGCGCGGTTCATGCAGAGGTGGACGAGCCGCTGGTGCGGTGAAAGCGACTCGCGCGGCGAGCGGGGTGAAGCGCCGCAAGAAGAAGCCACCAGTCAAGTTCAAGGACGACGCGGGCGATCGGTGGACGAGGCGCGGCTTGCAGCCGCACTGGCTACGCGATGCACTCGCAGCCGGCAAGAAACTGGACGACTTTCGCGCCTGAACGTGTCCGGCACAAGATGAACGGTGTATTGAATCTGCGCGCGGCGGTGCGGTAGGCGCTGAACGCCGCCGCACCGCCCGCACCGCCCGCGTCGCTGACTCCGCCTTCCGCCTCTCGCGGCTGTAGTCACTGATAGGCGCCGCTTTCGAGAGCGCCAAGCAGCCGCGAGACCAGCCGAGCGCCTGTCGGAGTGGCGATCAACTCGGCGGGCCTTCTTCCACCCAGCGCCGGCTGGCGCACTTCTATCCAGCGCCCCAACCACTTCGCGACGTCAAGGTCTGCAGCCTCGGCTGAGGTCGAGCATTGATTGATTTCCTGAGCTCTCAACAGCAGATCGATGAAAGCCAATGCCGCATGGCCGGGCGATCCGGCAACACGCCCTTCCCTGTCGCCCGGCGCCGTACTCGTCCGGGGCAGTTCGAGGATTTTGAGAAGGTGAGCGGCAGATATGCCGAGCCGCGCGGCGAAGCCCCTGAGAAAGGGCAGCGTCACGCCCCGCCGCTCGAGCTCGATCCGTTCAATCGGCGTGGCCTCGGCGACGCGTCGCAAGAAGACATCGATCTCCTCGTCTGCTGCCGTGTCGCTCGAAGCACCACCGGCTTGCTTCATGCTGCGCGTTCTCATCGATACCGGGCCCGTTCAGTGCAGCTTCGGCCCGTCATCAGTCAGCACCCCGATCTCGTCGCACACCTGCGCCTCGGTGATCACCTCGCGGCTGTCGCGAACGGCCGCCGCCACGGCCTTCTCTACCGTGCGCAAGATCAGCCGCGGGCTCAGGTGTGCCAGCACATAGATGGCCTGCCGCTCGAACCTCACCCGCTCCCGAAGCCCCAGCCGTTCCAGCACCGAACTCACGATCTGCGAGGCGACTTGCACGGACTGCTCCGGTGACGGCGGCGCAACGGTGAAAATCTCCATGCGGCTGAGCAACGGCGCTTGCATCCCGCGGATGCTGTTGGCCGTGGCAATGTAGGTGGTCAGGCTCGCATCGAGCTCGATCTCGGTGGAAGCGTCGACGGTATGCCGGGCGTTCTGCGGCTCCAGCGCCCCGTGCAACTGCCCCAGCGGGTCGCCCCGCCGTCCGCTGTCGCTGGCCGCCTTGTCGAGCTCGTCCAGCAGGATCACCGGGTTGGCGGCATCCCCCAGCGCGATCAGCTTGAACAACAGCCCCGACTCGCTGTTGCTCCAGTGCTTGTCCGAACCGCGCAGCTGTGTGCCGGCGCTCGGCTGGTCGAATGCGATGGAGGCGTACGGAGCGCCGAGCAATTGCGCGAGCCGATGGCTGAACAACGTCTTGCCGATGCCCGGCGGCCCGAGCAGCAGCATGGGCGGGATGCGTACCGGCACGTTCGTCGCCTCGGCCACCGCGAGCGAGTTGCGGATAAGCCGGACGGGGCCGCTGAAGTTCGGCAGTTCTGCCTCGAGCGTGTCCAGCGCTTCGCTGGCATTGTCCGGGCGCGCGACGCGCCGGTCCGGGCCTAGCTTGACGAGACGCTCGCGCAGCAGGCGCTGGCGCTCACGCGTGTCGTGGTCGGCGCTGCCGATCTTTACGTCCTCGTCGGACCATTCGCCGATCTGCTCGGCGAACCGAGGAAGGACGCGGTAGAACCCCTGCTTCGGCTCGGACGGACCATCGATCACGCCAACCCGGGTGCCGTTTCGCACGTCCGCGGATTTGGCGGCCTTGCGCTCCTTGCGGCGCTGCCTGGCCCGCTCTTGCGCTTGCCTCGCGCGTTCCCGCTGCGTCTCGTCCGCCATCATGTCGTCCGCCACGTCCTGTGGAACGGCGATCGTGTGACCGGACACGGTACGCACCAGCGTATAGCCGGCCGGCAGCCGACCCGAGTCGCGACGCACCGTCATGCCGAGGCTCCATGGCGCGTATCGCACTCTGGAGCGAACCAGGATGCGCTCACGGCCTGGCGCACGGCGATGCGAAGGCGCTGCAGACGCCGCCCCCGACCGGTGCTGGTGTCAGGTGGCGCCTTCTCGAGGAGAGCCTGCAGCTCACCCGCCACGGCGGGCGCAACCCGTTCGAGCCGCTGGAGCGCCTGAGATAAGCGCGGCAGTGTGCCGGCATGTGGCTCGAGTCCGCCCACGCTGCGCGGGGCGTCCGCCGACAGGCGCCGATCGCCGACCTTGCCCAGGTCGAACAGCAGCGCGGCTACGGTCGCGAGATCTCGCTCGTGCTCGGAGGCATGGCATTGTGCGTAGGCAATCTCCGCGGCGCAAACGCTCTGGTCGAAGAGCCCACCGGGGTAGCCATGGTGGTCGGCAGCGCCGATGCGCCACAGGAACCGTCGCTGCAGCCGGCTGTCGACCATCGCGGCGATGAAGGCCGCTTGCAATTCGGGCGCCAGGCGACTCAGCAGCGTGCGTAGGCGGGCTTGGTGAGCAAGTCGCACATGAGCCACGACGGGCGCCCAGGCGGCGTCGCCCTGCTGCAGCAGTTGGGGCGCGGCTGGCTGGATCGAGAAGACGCTCGGGTGTGACCGGTCCTTGTCGAATGCGCGACGCAAGCGGACATGGACCCAGTCGCCTTCTGCGAGGTCGCCGAGCTGGTCGCGATTCAGGCGGACGGTCAGACGCCCGATGGACAACTGCAGCGCGCACTCCATGCGCCCGGCCCAGCCGAGTTCGATGCGCTCGATCCGCCCGAGTACGTTGGTCACCGGGCCGCGCGGCAAGACGTCGGTGAGATCGGGGGCCTTGGCCGTCGTCTCGGGAAGGTACGGAAAGCTCTTCACGGTCGGGCGCACGGGAGGCTTGACCGCCGGCGGCCGCGCACCCTCTTCCACGACGGTGCGGCAGCAAAGCAGCTGCCACCGATGCGTGGCATCGGGCGCTGCGTGCTTGAGGCGCAGCAAAACGGCGCTCACCTGCGCGCCGGGCGCGAGATGCGGCAGATGAACATCCGCGAAGTCGCTAAGCGCATGCAGCTCACCGTCGGCGGTGTCGAGCACGCACGCGACATGACCGAGAGGGGTCAGCGAGGCCGAGACGACCCGGCCGGTGACGGTGCGAACGCGCTGGCTTTGGGGCACATCGTGGAGGGACATGTGAATCTCCTGGTGTCGTGGCAGGGCGAATGCCGTCCTGCCTGACCGCTTGGCGGCCGTGGCATGTATCGAAGGCAAAGCCGATCCCTACGGCCTCAACCAAGTGGTCGGGCCGCTGTGTGATCTGGCAGAGGAAAAGTGGCGGCTAGTGGCTCAGCTCGAGCTGCCGCAGCAGGCTGGGCGGTGGCTGGGCGGACGGCGGGGGGCCGGCGTCATCGGCTGAGCGCGCCGGGACGGTGGTGAGGGGCGTCGGTGCAGAGGCCAGCGCCGCCCCGCTCGCAAAGCGCGTCGCCAGCAACCGGTCGATGGCCGAGCCGTCCTGGCGAGTGAGGTTGGGCACGTAGCGGCTGTAGACCCGAAACAGCATCTCGGTGCTCGTGTGGCCAAGCTGACGTGCGATCCACTCGGGCGCCTCACCGGACGCCAGCCACAGCGTGGCTGCGGTGTGGCGCATCTGATAGGGCCGCCGGGGCTTCAAGCCGAGGTGGCGCAGCAGCGGGTTCCACACGCGGTCGGTGAAGTTCTTGTTGTCCAGCGGCTTGCCCTCTCGGTTGCAGAAGACGTAGTCACTGAGCTTGGCGGTGGCTGTGTGTTGGCGCCGCAGCGCCTCGAACACCACCTGGTTCATGCGGATCTCGCGCTGGGAGCCGTCGGTCTTGGTGTACTCGTCCTCGCCGAGCACGAAGGTTTCGCGCACAAGGATCAGACGGTTGGCGAAGTCGACGTACTTCCACTTCAGACCATGGATCTCGCCGGTGCGCATGCCGGTGAAGAACCTCACGGTGAAGTAGTCGCGATAGTCCACACGCACGGTGCGCAGCATGAGTTGCACCTCGTCAAGGGTGAAGGGCTCGACATCGGTCTTGCGCACGCGCAGGGGTTTCAGCGTAAGCACCGGTGAGGTGAAACCGTAGCGGTCGGCGGCTTCGTTGAGGATCTGGCGCAGCGGGGCGAGGATGCCGTTGATGCGTTTGGTCGACAGGCCAGTGCGTTGTCCTCGGCCGGGCAATGCGGCAAGCTTGGTGCGGAACGCGAGTACGTCTGCCTTGGTGATGCTGCCCACGGGCTTGGCGCCGAAGAACGGCGTCAGGTGAGCGTCGATGGTGGAGCGCAGCACCTTGATGTGGGAGCGGCGCCATTCGATTTCGTGGTCGGCGAACCACTGGGCAGAGAACTCATAGAACGACGGCGTGCTTGGCGCCACCTCTGCGGTAGCAACAGGAGCCGCAGTGACGCGTGACTCCGTTGCAGCTTGATCCACGCTCGCAGCCGACGCAGGCTTTCCGTTTGGGAAGTACGCGGCATAGTCGAATGTGCCGGCCAAAATTTCCCTCTCAACCTTGTCGAGGACCTTTTGCAGGCGCTTCCGGTTGGCCTCCGTGTCAGGCAACAGGGTCTGCTCACGGCAGCGCTGACCGCGATACCGGAAATCCATGAAGAGGAAGCCGCTCTCTTTGCGGCAGCGGATGCTACCCATGGAGAACGACTCCGCTCGCCATCGGAATCGCATGGGCCTTGACGTGAGACACGGACGCCATGTCGCGCTCGATGTTCTCCCAGATGTACAGGATCTTGCGGCCGCCGAACGGGCGAACGTAGTGCTCGCCTTCGAGCAATACGCTGTCCTTGAGACGCTCGCGGATCGTCCGCTGGTCGTACTTGATGCGAGCGGACAGCTCGTCGGTGGTCAGGTAAGTGACATCGGGCACTTCTCTCTCCTTGACAGACGTGGAACAATCACCGAAGCAAAACATCCTGCAAACAGTCGTTTTGTCGTTCTGGATGACATTATGCGCCGCTAAATGTTATTGTCAAGGGCATTTTGGCGTTCTGGATGAAATTTCTTCCTGGAGAAGATCCTGATCAAGTGCCACCTCTCACGACTGATGGGCGAACACAAGCTCAAGATCGTCGACGTCGCGAACGCCACAGGACTGCATCGCAACACGATCACGTTGCTCTACAACGAGACCGCGGCGCGAGTCGATTTGGACGCGATTGATCGCCTGTGCACCCTGTTCAACGTGCCTGTCGGCGAGTTGTTCGAGCACGTGCCGTCGCCCGCCGAAGACAGGCAGTGAAGACGACCGCGCGAATCGCGCTCCCACCGCATTAGCGGCACCAACGATGGATGTCTGCGATCTTTTCGCGTTAGGGTCTCGCGTGGGCGACAAGCTCGCAACCCGCGGTGAGACGATCGCGATAGCAGAGTCTTCGGCGGGTGGGTTGATTTCGGCGGCGCTGCTCTCTCGCGCAGGCGCTTCCGAGTACTACTTGGGTGGCGCGACGCTGTACACGCGTCGCTCGTTTCGACTCTTGACTGCGCTCACGCCGCAACACACCACGGGCATGCGCTCCTCGAGCGCGCCGTACGCCAAGTTGCTCGCACAGCACCAGCGTACGCGCTTCCGAGCGAACTGGGGCTTAGCGGAGACTGGTGCCGCCGGACCGACAGGCAACCGGTACGGAGACCCCCCCGGTCACACCTGCTTGGCCGTCGATGGCCCGACAAATCGTGAGCGTGTGCTGCGCACCGATAGCGCTGATCGAGCGGAAAACATGATCGCGTTCGCGATGGCCGCACTCGAACTGCTTGAAGAAGCCCTTGACGCTACACACGGGTCGGGCCAAGCGCTACCCGACATTGATAGCTGACACCTCGCCTCCGCGCCTGTGCAGACGCGCACGCGCGACATCAGCGACAGCGACGTGTCGCTCCGCAGCAGACGAGCGGCCGCGAAGGTCCGCTCGGCAGCGGTTGCTGCCGGTCGACTCGGCGGAGCGAAATCACGCTGACTGCCATCAAGCGGTCTCTCGCATTGGATTTGGCGGACTCTGCGAAGGTCAGCTGATCAGGTACTGCGGTCGTAGACCGGCGCACGGAGGCCGAGGCGGTCGGTGACCGCTTCCTCATCTGCCGTAGTGGCGAAACCGACCCGTAGGCGACATCGGCGACTGCGTCGTGTCACACGAGAGTGGACGCCCAACGTTCGAACTAACCGGCCTGCGGAGGCAAGCGCCGTAAGCCCGGCCTGAGATGATGCACCATGTGCCTCAGGCCGGGCTTACGGTGCTTTCCGTAGCGGGTCCCGTTGAGCGAGGGGTTAGGGAAGGTCTGCGCAACACGCGCAACGGCCGGAACTGCAGGCACTGAACGAGCATGAAGCGTAAACGTCTTGGTGAAGCGGCTCGCTCGAGTGTCGCTGCGCCTCGGATGCGGCGTTTTCGTCGCCTTTCATGCGCCTTTGGCGCTCTGCAGACGCACTCATTCGTGCGCGCCCATCAGCTTTCGCCGCGCCATCCACAGGTTGGACAGCGCGAACAACGTGACGAGTTGCGCGGTGTTCTTCGCCAAGCCGCGGTAGCGCACCTTGGTGAAGCCGAACTGGCGCTTGATCACCCGGAA
>JBIQKU010000127.1:0-10229 GCA_044506225.1 Rubrivivax sp.
GCACGTAGCTGACGATCTCCATGTCGCGGTGGCCGTGGGCGCCGAAGCCGGTGCCCGGCGCGATGCGGTCCTCGTTGATGACGCGCAGGTTGCCGAAGCCCATGTGGCGCGGGTCGTGGTAGTCGGCGAAGGAAAAGCTGTGGTAGCTCTTGAGCCACCCATGGTCGGCATAGCCGCGTTCGGAAGATCTGCGTATCGAAATCATGGTGTACCTCCTTGCATGACTCCAATGTAGAGGCAGCGGTGGCGGACGCCAGAGGTGCGGCCTTGATGCCTTCGTTCGAATAACATGAACGCGTCCCCACCGCCGGCCGCCCGCATGACCACCGCCCGCAACGTTCTCACGCCCGACGCGCTGTCCATGATGGACGTGATCGCCCGCTGCGGCAGCTTTGCCGCGGCGGCGCGCGAACTCGGCAAGGTGCCGTCGGCGCTGACCTACAACGTGCGCCAGCTCGAGGAGGCGCTGGACGTCCTGCTGTTCGACCGCCGCTCGCGCCAAGCGCGACTCACCGCCGCGGGCGAGGAACTGCTGCAGGAAGGCCGCCGCCTTCTCGAGGAGATGGATGCCGTGGCCAACCGCGTGCAGCGCGTGGCCACCGGCTGGGAGTCGCAGCTCGCGATCGCCGTGGACGACGCCATGTCGGGCGCGACGATCTTCGAACTCGCCGAGGCCTTCTACGCGGAAATGCAGGCCAGGGCGCCGGCCGGCACCACGCCCGACACGCCGCGCGGCGCGCCGGCCACCCGGCTGCGGCTGCGCACCGAGGTGCTTTCGGGCACCTGGGAGGCGCTGACCAGCGGCACTGCCGACCTGGCCATCGGCGTCACGCTCGCCGCCGACCGCGCGCCCATCGGCGGTCTGCAGACGCGGCCGCTCGGCGAGGTCGCCTTCGTGTTTGCCGTGGCGCCGCACCACCCGCTGGCCGGTGCCACCGAGCCGCTGTCCGATGCCGAGCTGATGCGCCACCGGGCCGTGGCCGTGGCGGATTCGGCCCAGCGCCTGGCGCGCACGACGGTCAACCTGCTGCCCGGCCAGGACGTGCTCACCGTGGACAGCATGGAAGCCAAGGTGGAGGCCCACCTGCGTGGCCTGGGCTGCGGCTTCCTGCCCGAGCCGCTGGTGCGCGTGCATGTGGCCGCGGGCCGGCTGGTGCTCAAACCCACGGCGCGCCCGGCGATGGTCGGCCGCTTCGGCTACGCCTGGCGTCAGGCGGCGGGCGGGCGGCGGGCACCGCTGGGCCTCGGCCTGCGCTGGTGGCTCGACCAGCTCGAAAGCGACGCCACCCGCCGCGCGCTGCTCGAGCGGCACGGCGCGCCGCTGCCGGGCAGCCTGTGACGCTGCGCCGGCTGCCGTGAACACCGCCGCACCGGCCGGCCGTTTCGCGCCCTCGCCCACCGGCCCGCTGCACGCTGGCTCGCTGGCCGCCGCGCTCGCCTCCTGGCTGGACGCGCGCGCGCACGGCGGGCGCTGGCTGGTGCGCATCGAGGATGTGGACACGCCGCGCTGCGTGAGCGGCGCCGACGCGGTCATCCTCTCGCAGCTCGCGCAATGCGGCCTGCTGCCCGACGAGCCGCCGGTGTACCAGTCGCGCCGCGGCGCGCACTACGCCCTGGCGCTCGAACGGCTGCTGGCCACCGGCCAGGCCTATGCCTGCGGCTGCTCGCGGCGCGACATCGAGCTGGCGCTGGTCGCCGCCGGCCGGCGGCCCGCGCGCCATGCCGAACGGGTCTACCCCGGCACCTGCCGCAGCGGCCTGGACGGCAAGCCGGCGCGTGCGCTGCGAGTGCGGACCCAGGCTGACGACGGGGCGGACGTGCTCATCGACTGGCACGACCGGCGCCTCGGCGCGCAGCGCCAGAACGTGACGCGCGCCGTCGGCGACTTCGTGGTGCAGCGCGCCGACGGCCCCTGGTCCTACCAGCTCGCGGTGGTGGTGGACGACGCCGACCAAGGCATCACACACGTCGTGCGCGGCGAGGACCTGGCCGACAACACCGCCCGCCAGATCCACCTGCAGCGCCTGCTGGGCCTGCCCACGCCGCACTACCTGCACACGCCGCTGGTGCGCGGCGCGGACGGCGAGAAGCTGTCCAAGCAAAACGG
Source organism: Rubrivivax sp. (assembly GCA_044506225.1). Lineage (GTDB taxonomy): Bacteria > Pseudomonadota > Gammaproteobacteria > Burkholderiales > Burkholderiaceae_C > JAKFDI01. The sequence goes on from JBIQKU010000127.1 coordinate 2,108, forward strand.
CGCGGCGCCGCTGCAGCTCGCCGACCCGCTGCGGGCGCTGCGCGAGGCAGGCGCGGTGCTGGGCCTGCATGCGCCGACGAGCGATCGCGGCGCCTGGCTGGCCGCAGCGCTCGCCCAGTGGCGCAGCCTGTGGCCGCCAAGCCCCTGAAGCGCGCGACGTGTCACCGCAGGATGGCATCATCGCGGGCCCTGACACACGCAGAACACGACAGAGGCACCCCATGATGATCACCACCGAAACAGGTCTGCAGTACGAAGACACCGTCGTCGGCAGCGGCGCCGAAGCCAGGGCCGGCTCGCCGGTCACCGTGCACTACACCGGCTGGCTCTACAACGACGGCGTGAAGGGCGCCAAGTTCGACAGCAGCAAGGACCGCAACGACCCCTTCGAGTTCGGCCTGGGCGCCGGCATGGTGATCAAGGGCTGGGACGAGGGCGTGCAGGGCATGAAGGTCGGCGGCACGCGGCTGCTGGTCATCCCGCCGCAGCTCGGCTATGGCGCGCGCGGGGCGGGCGGGGTGATTCCGCCGAACGCGACGCTCATGTTCGAGGTGGAACTGCTCGGCGTCTGACGTCCGGCTGCGGCGCCGCAGCGCGGAAGCAAGTCTCGCTGCGCTCGTTCGCGTGCTACCGCGCGGCCGCTTCAGCGTCGAACTGCAGCACCAGAAGTTCGGCACCGCCGTTGCCGGCGCGCAATGGGCACGCCCGGTCTTCATCGGACAGAAACACACAGCCGATGGCTGAGATGCCTTCGTCGCCCGCGGTGATCGCCCCGTCCATCACGAAGTAGTAGCGCATGCCGCCTTCGGGCTCTGCAACGTAGTTCGCGCCAGGGGCCAGCGAGAGCGACCAGGCCGCAGCACCGTTGTCCTGAAGCGGCATGAGGGGCTGCAGGCCCGGCGCCCGTGTCGAGCCTGGTGGGGGCAGTTGATAGGTCCCGTGCACATTGCGCCGTTTCCGCGACTGCATCTCAGCGCGCTTCTCTGGGAGGTAGTGCGCGCGTCCATCAGTGATCGCCCGGATGGTGAAGTAGGTCATGCCTTCCTCGTCCGACGCCACCACCGGCCCGTAGCCCGTGTGGCCGGAGGCGTAGTGAAGGGCATAGGGCGCGAGCCGATGCGGACCCAGGGTGCCGCGTCCCTTGATGACCACCTGGAACTGATCCTGGAAGTGGAAGTGAACTCCAAGGCGCGCGCCCCGACCCATCTCGAGCCCGAAAACTTGAGGTGCCGGGCGGTCGCCTTGCGGCTCGGATTCGATGAGGTCGATGCGCCAGAACTGTGAGCCGGCGACGCGCGCGGGCTCGCAGCGCCGCATCGCCTCCTGGAGATGGCCGGTACGGATCATTGGGAAAATGTGGGGTGTCGAGGCCGGCTCACTTGCCGCCGCTGCGCAGCCAGATGTCGGCCAGGTTGACTTTCAGGAAGTTGGATCGCATGGCTTTCAAGCCGCCGACATCCTTCGAGATGGCCCTTTGCCACTCCTGCCAGTAGAGCGGAATGACATAGGCTTGCTCGAGCGCGTGTGCCTCAAGGTCCAGCACGTGCTGGCGGCGCTTGGCCGGGTCGAGCTCGCGTTTCTGTGCCTCGTACAGCGCTTCCAGTTTCGGATCGTTGGCCCGCGACAGGTTGGCGGGGTTCTTTTCAAAGGGCACGAACCAGTTCAACTGGATCGTCGGGTCTTCCAGATACTCGGGCAGGTAGTCGAAAATCATGTCGTATTCGCCCGAGCGCTTGCGAGCCGCGTTCTGCACCGAATCCACCGGACGGGTCTCGACGGTCACACCCACTTGACGCAACTGGTCGGCGATGAGCACGCCGTACGCGCCGTACAGCGAGTTGTAGACGAAGTTCAACTTGAGGTTGGAATGCCCGGCCTCCTTGAGCAATCGCCGCGACTCGGCACGCGCAGCTTGGATATTGCGCGAGAAGCCCGGCAAGTGCTCCAGTTCCTGTGTGCTTCGCGCGAAGGCGGACCCGGGACGGATCAGGCCCCCGGGGATGTTCATGGAAGTAATCTGCTTCATCGCGACGGCGCCGGCCCAGCGATCCATCGCTAATGCCAGGGCACGCCGCACACGCACGTCCGCCAGGGCCGGATGCTCGGTGTTGAGCGCGACCAGGTGGTGCACGGTGGATGCGGAGCCCTCCCCGACGAAGTTCACTTCCGAGCCGCGGGCGTTGCGGATGCGGACGACCTCGGCATCAGTCAGCCCCCGGAGGTTGTAGTGAACCTGGCCGGCAATCACTGCGTTGATGGCTGCAGGTCCTGAGACGGTGAGTGCGCGAAAACCGTCCAGGTAGGGCAAGCCCTCCCTGAAATAGGCGTCAAAGCGTTCACCGATCCACTCCGAGCCCGCCGTGTAGCGAATGAACTTGAACGGCCCGGAGCCCATGATGCGGGCGCGCGGGTAGGACGGATCCGAATCCAGCAGCTTGGCCGACAGGATGCATGCATACGGGGACCCGAGGATCTGAAGCATGGCCGCATTGGGCGCAGCCAGCCGCAGCACCACCGTGTCCGGCGAAGGGGCCTCGACCGAACGGATGTCACGCAGCATGTCGGCACGCAACGACACCACGCCGGACGGCGGATTGCGCATCCGGTCGATGCTGACCTTCACGTCGTGCGAGGTGAGCGGCGAACCGTCATGGAATCGGATGTTCGGATGCAGCTTGAACTCGTAGCTCAGCCCGTCGCTCGACACCTGCCAGCTCTCTGCCAAGTCGCCCTTCACCGCCGGGAAATTGTCGGCGTCGATCTGGAGCAGGCTCGAATAGTGAGGACCGATGCGCCATACCACATTGGGCGATTGCGCCGCATGGCAATCGAGCGTGCTCGGCTCGCCGTTGTGCACGGGGTAGATCAGGGTGCCGCCACGAACCGGTTTCTCGCCGTCGGCGGCGAAGACTCCCAGACCGAGAAGTGCTGCCAGGCAGCCGCTCATCGCCAAGGTCAGTGAACGAAGAGACATGCGAGCAATCTCCTGGTTTTATGACATCCGCTCGAATTTGAGCCGTGCATCATGTTTGTTCCATATACTAAGTTCGCGACATGATCGACGGATAGCAGGAAGTTACCCTTAGCGGGTTCGCTCTACCCGCGGGGGCCGGCGCTTGGGATCGCCGCGCCTCGGTATGCAAGGGGGTCGTCCTACGCGCCGGCGCGGCGCTGACTTGCGCGGTGCCCACGGCGCAGGGGATAAGGTGCCTTTACCACATGCGCAAGGCGCCCTTCGCCGTATCGGCGCCCTTTCGTCAGCAGCCCCGAAGGAGCACACGATGAGTCGGTCGAAACGCGCCGAAGACAACGCTCTCCCGGCCGAAGGCCCCAACGCCACAGGTAGCTACACCGGGCCCTTGCTGATGTCAGGAGCCAGGGCCACGCGCTCGCGGACGCGGCTGACCCTAAGAAGGCGGTCAAGCACCTGCCTACACGACGAAATCGAAGATGCACGCGCGGAGGTCGAGGACGCCTCGACGGAGCCACCGGTGAGGAGCGGCCTAGATCCGGACCTGAGCCGCGTTCAGCGCCGACGGCTCATGACACGCTGCGCGGCGTTGTCCTACAACGACGGCGCCTCTGCGCTGATTTGCCGATTCGGCGGTAAAAGTTTCAATTGAGGCCGACCTGTAAGGCGTCGGTGACCGACTCCACCGGCGCCCGCGAGGCGGCGCGACGCCTCGCCCGCTCCTTAGGACAAACCGATGCCCGCTTCCTCTACCTTCACGCAGAGCTTCACAGGCGAAAGCCGCCGTCCTGCCACTGCATCGCATGGCGCGTCCCCGGGCGTCACGCCTCGGGAGCATGCCGCGCACGCTGCGCCTGCCGCGCCGCTCAAGACCTACATCGTCGAGGACAGCCCGGTCATTCGCGAGAACCTGATCGCGACGCTGGAAGAAATGGTGCCGCTGCAGGTGGTGGGCACCGCCGAGGACGAATCGGCCGCGGCGCAATGGATCAAGCGCGAAGGCAACCAGTGGGACCTCGCCATCATCGACATCTTCCTCAAGAGCGGCTCGGGGCTTGGCGTGCTGCAGATGGCGCGTGATGCGAGCCACCAAGGCAGCAAGCTGGTGGTGCTGTCCAACTACGCCACGCCGGACATGCGCCGCAAGTGCCTGGAGCTCGGTGCCGACAAGGTCTTCGACAAGTCCAACGAGATCGATGCGCTCATCAGCTACTGCATCCGCCTGGCCAACGGCGGCGACATCGGCAACAGCACCTTCTCGTCCCTGGCTTGACGCGCGGCCTACTGGATCAGGCCGTTCTTGAGCGCGTAGTAGGTAAGGTCGCTGTTGGAAGCGAGCTTCATCTTCTCCATGACTCGCGTGCGATAGGTGCTCACCGTCTTCACGCTGAGTGACATGCTGTCGGCCATGTGGCCGATGGTCTCGCCCTTGGCCAGGCGCAGGAATACCTGGAACTCTCGTTCGGACAGCTGCTCGTGCGGCAGCTTGTCCACGCTCCCGCCGCCCAGGCCGTCGGCCAGCAGTTCGGCCACGGCCGCGGTGATGTACTTGCGCCCCCGGTACACCGTGCGGATCGCCTTGACGATTTCTTCCGGGTCGCACTCCTTGTTGAGGTAGCCGCTCGCGCCGTGGCGCAGCAGCGTGGTGGCGTAGTGCTCCTCCGGAAAGCCGGAAAGAATCAGCACGGGCAGGTCGGGCGCGCGGGCCTTGATGGCGGCCAATGCATCGATGCCGCTCTGGTCCGGCATGGAGAGGTCCATGAGCATCACGTCCACCTCGCCCTTGCGCACCAGGTCCAGCGCCTCGCGGCCGTTGGCGGCCTCGCCGGTGACCTTTAGGTCCACCTGGTCGGCAAAGTATTGCCGCAAGCCCGAGCGCACAATGGCATGGTCATCGGCGATCACAACTCGAATCATGGGGCGGCGGCTTTCTGTCGGGGTCGGATGAAGTGAGGCGCCCGTCGGCGCGACGGGACGGCTCGCGTGACTCGGCAAAAATGGCGCCTGCATGGCGCGAAGCGGGCGGGAGGCGCCCATCACGGCGCGCAGCCGCCACTTGGCAGGCGCCATTCTTGCCGAGCCCCAGCGCAGGGCGCGAACCCTCCGCAATCGCTGACAGGCCCTGAATGGAACCCCGCTCGTTCGACCTGCTGACGCGCATCAAGCGCAGTCGTTTCGTCTTTCCGCTCGCCGCTCTGGCCGCTGCCGCGCTGATGTTCATCAGCGAGACGGCGTATCGGCAATCGACCCGGTCGATGGAGGAGCTGGCCGCGATCAGCCAAGCTCGCACCGAGCTGCAAAGCGTGCTGCGCCGCGTCACCGACGCGGAAACCGGGCAGCGCGGCTACCTGCTCACCGGCCGCAAGGAATACCTGGACCCTTATCGCGAGGCGTTTGCCGACATCGCCGACGCGCTGCTGCGGCTGCGCGGCTATGCCGCGAGCGACGCGGACACCGCCCGCCATGTCGAGGAACTTGAGGTGCTGGTGCACCGCAAGCTGTCGGAGCTGGACGCCGGCATCCGCCTGTACGAGGAAGGCCGCCACGACAACTGGCGCGACCTGATGCTCACCGACATCGGCAAGGAAACGATGGACGGCATCCGCAGCATCTCCGAGCGCCTGGTGGACCGCGCCACCCAGCGGGTGGGCGAGGTGCGCGCCGATGTGTACGACACCCTGCTGCTGAACCGCATCGGCGTGGCCACGATGTGCGTCATCAGCCTGCTGGCCCTGGCGCTGTACCTGCGCCAGACCGCCTTGCTCGACGCGCAGCAGAACGCGCAGCAGGACGCGATCGAGGCGGAGCGCGACCGGCTGGAGCGCGCCGTCGAGCGCCGCACCGCCCAGCTGCGCGAACTCGCCCAGCACCTGCAGCGGGTGCGGGAGGACGAACGCAGCCTGCTCGCGCGCGAGCTGCACGACGAGCTGGGCGCGCTGCTCACCGCGGCCAAGCTGGATGCGGCGCGCATCAAGTCGCGCATCGGCAATGCCTCGCCCGAGGCGATGGAACGGCTGGTGCACCTCAACGACACGCTCAACGAAGGCATCGCGCTCAAGCGCCGCATCATCGAGGACCTGCGGCCCTCGTCCCTGAGCAACCTGGGGCTGATCGCCGCCCTGGAAATCCAGACCCGCGAGTTCAGCGAGCGTTCCGGCCTCGAGGTGAACTGCGAGCTGGAGCCGGTGCGCCTCGCGCCGGCGGCCGAGCTCACGGTGTACCGGCTGGTGCAGGAGGCGTTCACCAACGTCGCCAAGTACGCCAAGGCCAAGCGGGTCACCGTGCAGCTCGCGCGCCGCGGCGACATGGCCGAGATCGCGGTCAGCGATGACGGCATCGGCTTCGACACCAGCTCGCGCCCGGCCACCGCGCATGGGCTGCTCGGCATGCGCTATCGGGTCGAAGCCGAAGGCGGGCGGCTGAAGCTCGACTCGGCGCCCGGGCGCGGCACACGCATCAGCGCGGTGCTGCCGGCGCTCGCCGAACGCTCGGCGGCTGCACCACCGGCGGTGACGGCGTAGGCGCTGCGTGACGGGCGCCCGGCGCGCGGGAAAGCCAGGGCAGGTACCGAATCTGCCAAGGCACAGCCGACGTCGTCATCCGTTCGCACGAAAGGAAGCCCCATGTTTTCACGCCACCACAGCCCGGCCAACGGCGCCGCCGACCAGGCCATGGAGACCGCCCGCGCCGGACGCCGCTACGCCGCCGACGCGATGCACCAGATGAGCGACCAGCTCCACGAGGTGCGCGACCGCGCCGCGCCGCTGGTCGACCGGTTCACCTCGCAGGCGAGCCACTATGCGAGACGCGGCGCCCAGGCGGTGCACGACGGCTCGCTGCAACTGCGCGACAAGGCCTATCGCGCGTCCGACAGCACGGTGCACTACATCAAGGACGAGCCGGTCAAGGCCATCCTGATGGCCGTGGCCGCGGGCGCAGCGATCGCCGCGCTGGCCAGCATGCTGTCGAGGTCGCGTTCGCGCCACCGCTACTGATGGCCGGCCCACGCGCCGACTGCACAGACCTTTTCGCCGGCCGGGGTTGCCCATGATCCATCCGCTGCTACGCCTGATCGTCACACAGCCGCATCTGCTCACCGACCACCTGCACGCCTACGCGGAACTGGTCGGTGAGGAGGTCGGCCACGCCAAGAGCCAGTTCAAGCGCCGCATGCTGTGGCAGGCGCTCGCCGCCGGCCTGGCGGTGATGGCGCTGCTGCTGGGCGGCATGGCGCTGCTGCTCTGGGCGGCCATCCCCGTGGCCGAGATGCCGGCCCCCTGGGCGCTGCTGCTGCTGCCGCTGGCGCTGGCGCTGGCGGCGCTGGCCTGCTTCTTCGCCGCACGGGGGAACGGCGAGCCTGCCTTCGCCAACCTGCAGCGCCAGATCGCCGCCGATGCGGCGCTGCTGCGCGAGGCGGGCGAAGCGTGAGCGCGCCCATGGATGAACGCGTGCAGCGCGAGCTGCCGCCCGATGCGGCCTGGCAGACGCCGGCCGCACCGATGATGGACGCGGGTGTCGCCGGCCCGGCGCTGCCCGAGGCACCCCTGACCGCCACCGAGCGCATCGAGCAGTCCCGCGAGCGCCTGCGCCAGTATTTCGAGTCGCGCCGCCGCCCGCGTGCATCCGACGACGCGGCGGGCGGCGAATCACCCGCCTGGCTGGACAAGCTGCGCGGCAACCCGATCTTCGAGGGCGTGGCCGAAGCCGTCGGCGGCTGGTGGCAGCACCATCCGCTGCACAAGGTGTTCATGGTGGGCGAGACGGCCCTGCAAAGCAGCGTGGCACCGCTCGCCCGCCGCCACCCGCTCGCGGTCATGGCGGCGGCCGTCGTGCTGGGCGCGCTGCTCTACCGCACCCGCCTGCTGCGCCGCCTGCTCAAGCCGGCGCTGTTTGCCGGGCTGACCACGCAGATCGCCATGAAGATGGTCGAGCGCATCCCGCTGTCCACGGCCTTCGAGTTCTTCAGCCGTTTCCGCGGCGCACCGGTCGGCGACGAAGCCGCAGCGGCCGAGGCGTCCGCGGCGGCGACAGCAAGCGCCGTGCATGTCGAGCCGCCGGCCGCAGCATCGGCCATGCCGCCCGCCGCATCGCCTGTCACGCCGGCCCAGCCGCCGCCAGTCCAGAAAGCGGCGCTGTCGTCGTACATGTCCG
>JBIQKU010000128.1:0-10195 GCA_044506225.1 Rubrivivax sp.
TCTCGCCGATGAAGTCGCGCAGCGTGTCGATGTCCTTGTAGTCGATCTCGGTCACACCGGTGACCGTGAAGCGGCAGAAGCGCTTGCGACGGAACAGCAGCGACTGCTGGTTGCGCCGGGGCTTGCGATCCTTGGAAAACTTACCTTTACCACGTGGCGGGGCCATATCTCACCTCTGTTGAAACTTGATCCGGATGGCGGAATTGCGAGTCAGTCAAGCTCGGTCACATGAAAAACGACGCCGCGGCCGTTGCGCTGGGAACCGAGGAAGCCGGCAAAGCCGTGCGTGCTTCCGATCTCCAGGCGGCCTGCCTGCCGCGTGATCTCATCCCCGATCACCCGCGCCCGGATCTCGAAGGAGACCTTGCGCGACGTGCCGTCCTGCAAGACCTCGGACTCGTGCTTCAGGCTCAGGTCCAGGGCCGGCAAACCGGCGGGGGTGTATCTCACGGCGGCTCGCTCCACCAGTTGCGCTGTCAGAACCAGGCGGTTCATCTCAGCACCGGGCGGCGCGGGCAGCGGCTGTCATCGTCAGGCCGAAGCCTCCTGGCGCGACGGAGCGGACTTGCGGGCTTCTTCCTTCTCGACGGTCTTCATCATGACCGACGGGGTCGTCTCGGCCTTGCTCTTGACCACCGTCAGGTGGCGCAGCACGGCGTCGTTGAAGCGGAAGCCCGTCTCGAGCTCGGTCAGCACTTCGTTGTTGCACTCGATGTTGATGCACAGGTAGTGCGCCTTGGCGAGCTTCTGGATCATGTAGGCCAGCTGGCGCCGCCCCCAGTCCTCGACCCGGTGAACCTTGCCGCCGCCGGCGGTGATCAGGTTCTTGTAGCGCTCCAGCATGGCCGGAACCTGTTCGCTTTGATCCGGATGGATCAGCAGAACGATTTCATAGTGACGCATTGAAACTCCTTCTGGTTTCCTTCTGGTTTCCCAGAAAAGGCCCGTCATGACCCGATGTCGTTCGGGGCCGGAAGCCACCTCGAAGCGTCGTCCCGAGTGTGGCAAGGCGAAAAGCCGAAGATTATAGCCCGGCGCCGGCCGGCCGGCGGGCCCGGGCGCGGCTCAGCCGGCAGCGTGCGCTTTGCCCTCGGCATGGCCGCCGTGCAGCGGCGCGTCCTGCGCGGGCGTGTTGTCGGCGCCCGGCACCTTCTTGCGTGCGAGCAGCGTGTACACGGTGGGCACCACGAAAAGCGTCAGCACCGTGCCGAGCGACATGCCGCCCACGATGACCCAGCCGATCTGGCGCCGGCTCTCCGCGCCGGCGCCGTGCGCCAGCGCGAGCGGCACCGCGCCCAGCACCATCGCGCCGGTGGTCATCATGATGGGCCGCAGCCGCAGCGACGCGCCTTCGATCACCGCCTCCAGCGTCTCGCGGCCCTGCTGCCGCAGCTGATTCGCGAACTCGACGATCAGGATGCCGTGCTTGGTGATCAGCCCGACCAGCGTGATCAGCCCGATCTGCGAATACACGTTCAGCGTGCCCCCGGTCAGCTGCAGCGCCGCCAGCGCACCGAGCATGGACAGCGGCACGCTGATCAGGATGACCAGCGGATCGACGAAGCTCTCGAACTGACCCGACAGCACCAGGAAGATGAACAGCAGCGCCAGCGCGAACACCATGCCGAGCGCGCCGCTGGACGAGCGGAACTCGCGCGTGGAGCCGTTGAGCTCGGTCGCATAGCCGGGCGGCAGCAGCTTGGCCGCGGTGGCATCCATGAACTCCAGCGCCTCGCCCAGCGCATAGCCCGGCGCAAGGTTGGCGGTGATGGTCACGGAGCGGCGCTGGTTGAAGTGGTTCAGTTCGCGCGGGCTCACCGATTCGGTCACCGTCACCAGGGACGACAGCGGCACCATCGGCGCCACGCCGCTCGCGTCGGCACGCCCGCGCACGAACAGGCGGTCGATGTCCTCCGGTGTGGTGCGCCCGGCGCTGTCGGTCTGCACGATCACGTCGTACTGCTCGGCCTCGCGCTGATAGCGGGTGACATTGCGCCCGCCCAGCATGGTTTCGATGGTGCGCGCCACCTGGTCGACCGCCACACCGGCGTCGGCCGCGCGCTCGCGGTCCACGCGGATGAAGATCTCGGGCTTGTTCAGCCGCAGGTCGCTGTCGGGCTGCACGATTCCGGGGTTGGCGGCCATCGCTTCGAGGAACTTGTCGGCCACCTGGGCCAGGTTCTCGTAGGTGTCGGAGGTGACGATCACATAGTTGATCGCCCGCTCGCGCGAGCTGCCGCCCAGCGAGGGCGGCGTGACGGGGAAGGCGCTCACGCCCGGCAGGCCGGCAATTCGCGGCTGCATCAGCCGCGCGAGCTCTTGCGAACTGCGCTCGCGCTCGGTCCAGTCGACGGTGCGCATGGAAGCGATGCCCTGGGACACCGTCGGGAAGCCGTTGAGGATGAAGATGCGGTCGAACTCCGGGTAGCTCATCCCGATGCGCTCGATCTCGCGCATGTAGCGTTCGGTGTAGTCCAGCGTCGCGCCGTCGGGCGAATTGGCGGTGATGCGCACCACGCCCTGGTCCTCCATCGGAGCGAGCTCGCTCTTCATGCCGGAGAACAGCACCCAGCTGCCGCCGGCCGACAGCAGCATCACGCCGATGACGATCCAGCGCCGGCCCAGCGCCCAGCGCAGGGCCGCGGTATAGCGCGCGGTCAGCCAGACCAGCACGCGTTCCATCATGCGGTCGAACCGGTTCGGGCTCGGGTTGTGGCGCAGCAGCTTGCTGCACATCATCGGCGTGAGCGTGAGCGCGGTAAAGCCGGAGACGATCACCGCGCCGGCCAGCGTCAGCGCGAATTCGACGAACAGGCGCCCGGTGCGCCCCGGCGTGAACGCGAGCGGCGCATACACCGCGGCGAGCGTGAGCGTCATCGCGACGATGGCGAAGCTCACCTCCTTGGCGCCGCGCAATGCCGCCTGGAAGGGCGCCATGCCTTCCTCGATGTGGCGGTAGATGTTCTCCAGCATCACGATCGCGTCGTCGACGACGAGACCGATGGCCAGCACCAGCGCCAGCAGCGTGAGGGTGTTGATCGAAAAGCCGAACATCGACATCAGCGCGAACGCGCCGATGAGGCTGACCGGAATCGTGACCAGTGGAATGACGGAAGCGCGCAGCGTGCGCAGGAACACGAACACCACCAGCGCCACCAGCACCACCGCCTCGGCCACGGTCGTGTAGACCGCGCGGATCGACCGGTCGATGAACACCGAGCCGTCGTGCGCCTGCTGCACGGTGAGGCCTTCGGGCAGTTCCTCGCGGATCTTGGGCAGGATCTCCTGCACGCCGGCCGACACCTCCAGCGGGTTGGCCGTGGCCTGGCGGATCACCCCGGTCGACACCGCCGGCACGCCGTTGAGGCGCACGCTCGAGCGCTCGCTGGCCGGCGCCTCCTCCACCCTCGCCACGTCGCTCAGGCGCACGGTGTGGCCGTTGACCGTCTTGAGCGCCACCTCGCGGAACTGCTCAGGCGTGCGCAGGTCGGTGCGCGCGGTCACACTGAACTCGCGCTGATGGCTTTCGATGCGCCCCGCCGGCACCTCGAGGTTCTGGCGGCGCAAGGCGTCTTCCACGTCCTGCACCGTCAGGCGATAGGCGGCCAGCCGGTCCGGCTCCAGCCACACGCGCATGGAATACGCCCGGTCGCCGCTGATGCGCACCTCGGCCACGCCCGGCACCGTCTGCAGCCGCGGCTTGACGATGCGGTTGATGATGTCCGTCACCTCGAGCGGCGACAGCGTGTGGCTCATGAACGCGAGCCACACGGTGGGCGACGCATCGGCCTCCACCTTCGCGATCACCGGCTCGTCGATGGCCTCGGGCAGCTTGCCGCGCACGCGCGAGACGCGGTCGCGCACGTCGGCCGCGGCGTCTTCGGGGCTCTTGGTGAGCTTGAAGCGCACCGTGATCTGGCTGCGCTCGGAGCGCGAGACCGAGGTGATGATGTCCACGCCCTCGATGCCGGCGATGGAATCCTCCAGCGGCTTGGTCACCTGCGACTCGATGACTTCCGACGAGGCACCGGTCAGCGTGGTCGTCACGTTGACCACCGGCTCCTCGATGCGCGGGTATTCGCGCACCTGCAGCTGCAGGTAGGACACGGCGCCCACCAGCACGATGATGAGCGCCATCACCGTGGCGAAGACGGGGCGGCGGATCGAGGTTTCGGACAGCTTCATGGCCGAGCGCCGTTCAGGCGGCGAGCGGGCCGCGCTTGCCGAACGCCGAGGTGGACGCGGACGACGGACCGTTGGGCACCACGCCGGAGGCCCCGGGGGCCGGCGCCGGCGAAGCGCCATTGCCCGCCGGGCCGACGTCGACCACGCGCACGGGCAGGCCGTCGGCACCCATCAGCCGCGCCTGTCCGGCGGTGACCACCAGATCGCCCGCCGCGACACCCTCGAGAATCTCCACCTTGCCCGGAATGCGCAGACCGAGCCGGGCCTCGAGCCGCTGCGTCACCTTGCCGTTCGGGCCTTCCGTCACCTTGACGAGGAACTGCTGACCGCCTTGCGGCACCAGCGCCTCCTCCGGCACGACGACGGCGTTCTCGCGCACCGCGAACACGAGGCGCGCACGCGCGAACATGCCGGAACGCAGGCGGCCTTCGCGGTTGTCCAGGCGGGCCCGCACCAGCAACGAACGACCGCTCGCGTCCACCTGGGCATCGACCGCCTCCACCTTGGCGGAGAAGCGGCGCCCGGGCAGGCCGTCCAGGCTCACCTCCACGTCCTGGCCGGTGCGCAGCCTGCCGAGCGCCCGCTCGGGCAGTCGGAAGTCGACGAACATGGCGGACACATCCTCGATGCCGACGATGTCGCCGCCGTCCCTGACGTAGTCGCCGACGTTGACGGTGGCGATGCCGGCAATGCCGTCGAAGGGCGAGACGATGCGCATGCGAGAGACCTGCGCCCTGGCCAGCGCCACCTGCGCCTGCGCCACTTCCAGGGCCGCGGCGGACTGGTCGACCGCGCTCTGGCTGACGAACTGCTCCGCCAGCAGCTCACGGTTGCGCTGCAGGGTGGTGCGCGCAATGCTCGCCTGAGCCTGCGCCTGCTGGAGCTGCGCCTGCTGCAAGGTGTCGTCGAGCTGCACCAGCAACTGGCCCTTGCGCACCCGCTGACCATCAGTGAAGCCGATGCGCGCGATGCGCCCGCTCACCTCCGGTCGCACCATCACGCTCTGCAGCGCGCGCACCGAGCCGACGGTGCTCACATCGTCCTGCAGCACCCGCGCTTCGGCGGGGGCCACCTCGACGGCCACCGCTCCAGCAGGCCCGGCAGAAGCGGCGGGCAGGTTTTGCGCCGGCATGGCGGCGAGCGCGGGGGATTCGTCGGCGGGGCGGTTCTGCGCCCACCAGGCAATGCCGGCTGCCGCAGCAAGCCCGACCACGGCAACCAGGGTGTGAAGCTTCTTCATGGGGGAGATTCAGTGGCAGCCTGCCAATGTAGCGTTCGCTTGCAAACCGCGCAGCCGGCTTTACCCCGCCAGGCGCCAATTCACACCGTTTCGCAGCCCCGGTTGGCCAGCGCATCGGCGCGTTCGTTGCCCACGTCGCCCGAATGGCCCTTCACCCAGCGCCACTCGACGTGGTGCAGGTCACGCAGCGCATCCAGCCGTTGCCAGAGCTCGGCGTTCTTCACGGGCTTGCGGTCGGCGGTCTTCCAGCCGCGGGTCTTCCAGCCGTGGATCCATTCGGTGATGCCCTTGCGCACGTATTCGCTGTCGGTGTGGATGGTGACGTCGCAACTGCGCTTGAGCGAGGCCAGCGCCTCGATCACCGCCGTGAGCTCCATGCGGTTGTTGGTGGTGAGCCGCTCGCCGCCGAACAGTTCCTTCTCGTGGCCGTTGGACGACAGCCAGGCGCCCCAGCCGCCGCGCCCCGGATTGCCCTTGCAGGCGCCGTCGGTGTAGATCGTGACCTGCGGTCGTCGCAGGGTGGCAGAAGCAGTCGTCGTCATTCGGCAGTCGTCATTCGGATTCGTTCGAGCGTGAGTGGGAGTCCAGCGTGGACACGCGCCGCCCATGGGCGGCCACCGCCGGTGCCTTCTTGGGTGTGACGCGCGCATCGCGCACCAGCCCGACCAACCGCATGCCGCGCACCCGCTTGACGGCGGTGAGCGCATAGACCGCGCCGAACACCGGCCACCAGCGGTCGCCGGCGCGCTCCGTCCATTCGAAGCGCGACAGCCATTTCTGCGAGCCCACCGGCGGCGCGTAGCAGCCGAACTGCCCGGCTTCGACCTCGAAGCTCAGCAGGCGCAGCCAGTCGCGCAGGCGCCGGTATCCGATGAACTCGCCGGTGTTGGGCAGAAAGGGATGGCGCTCGCGCCCGACGCCCACGCCTCGCCCGAGGGAGCCCATGCGCTGGCGCAGGCCCCACAGGCTCGCGGGGTTGAAGCCGAGGATGACGACCCGCCCTTCCGGGCGCAGCACACGCTCCACCTCGTGCAGCGTGTGGTGCGCATCGCGCGCCAACTCGAGCGCATGCGGCAGCACCACGAGATCCAGGCTTTGTGCGTCGAACGGCAGCGCATCGAAGTTGCCGTACAGCGCGGCGGGCCCGGCTTCGCCGTCTGCCGGCGTGTCGTCCGCCGGCGGCCCCTTGCTGAGCACCCAGCGGTGCGGCATGCGGTTTGCCCGCAGCGCGTCGAGTTCGGGCAGGCCCATCTGCAGCGCGTGAAAGCCGAAGACATCGGCCACCGCGGCGTCCAGGTGCTGCTGTTCCCAGGCCAGCAGATAGCGGCCGGCCGGGGTCTTCAGCCATTCGCTCAAACCTATAATCGCCGGGCTTTTCGCCATGAACCTCGCTGCGCTCCCCGCCTTCTCCGACAACTACATCTGGATGCTCCACGATGGCACGCAAGCGATCGTCGTGGACCCCGGCGAGGCGGCACCCGTGCTCGCGGCGCTCGAGGCGCAGCACCTGAGGCTGGCGGGCATTCTAGTGACGCACCATCACGGCGATCATGTCGGTGGCCTCGCCGATCTGCGCCCGCGGCTGGAGGGCCCGATCTACGGGCCGGCGCGCGAGAACATCCCGCAGCCGTACACGGCCGTCGAGCACGGCGAATCGGTCGAACTGCTGGGCCTGCGCTTCGAGGTCATCGACGTGCCGGGTCACACCGCGGGCCACATCGCCTACTTCCACGCCGGCACGCCCGGCGGCGAACGGCCCCTGCTCTTCTGCGGGGACACGCTTTTTTCGGGCGGCTGCGGCCGCCTCTTCGAAGGCACGCCTGCGCAGATGCACGACTCCTTGTCGCGCCTGGCCGCGTTGCCGGGCGACACGCGCGTGTGCTGCGCCCATGAATACACCCTGTCCAACCTGAAGTTCGCGAATGCGGTGGAGCCGGGCAACACCGCCCTGCAGGCCTACACCGCGCGTTGCGAGGCCCTGCGCGCCGACGGCGTGCCGACACTGCCGAGCACCATCGAGACCGAGCGGCGGGTGAACCCCTTTCTGCGCTGCGAGGCCGCCGAGGTCGTGCAGTCTGCACGTCTGCGTGGCGCCGCGAGCGACACGCCGGTCGAGGTGTTCGCGACACTTCGGCAATGGAAGAACGAATTCCGATGAATCCTCACCGCATGCGCGCCATGCTGCTGACCGGCCTGGCGTCGCTGCTGCTGCTCGCCGGCTGCGCCACACCCCTGCCGCCGGCCGAGCCGCCGGGCGCCGAACCCGTCGCCGAGTCCGCCCCCGACTCCTCCACCGAATCCGCCGCCGCACCCGTTGCGGCGGCTGCGTCTGCGCCCCTGCCGCCCGCCGCGCCGGCCAGTGCGGTCGCACTGGCCGCACAGACCGGCAACGCGGTCGACCCGGTGCGCCCGGACGAAACCGTCGACCTGGACGACAACGATGCGCGCTCCGACCTGTGGGAGCGCGTGCGCCGCGGCTTCGCGATGGCCGACCTCGACACCGCCGACGTGCAGCGCTACGAGCGCTGGTACGCGAGCCGCCCCGACTACGTCGAGCGCATGACCGAGCGCGGCGGACGCTACCTGTTCCACATCGTCGAGGAGGTGGAGCGCCGCGGCCTGCCGAGCGAGCTGGCGCTGCTGCCCTTCATCGAGAGCGCGTTCAATCCGCAGGCCGTCTCCTCGGCCAAGGCCTCGGGCATGTGGCAGTTCATGCCCGCGACCGGACGGCACTACGCGCTCACGCAGAACATGTTCCGCGACGACCGGCGCGATGTGCTGGCCTCGACCCGGGCAGCGCTCGACTACCTCGAGTACCTGCACGGCATGTTCGGCGACTGGCAGCTGGCGCTGGCGGCCTACAACTGGGGCGAAGGCAATGTGCGCCGCGCCATCGCGCGCAACGAGCGCGCCGGCAAGCCGGCCGACTACCTGAGCCTGCGCATGCCGCTCGAGACGCGCCATTACGTGCCCAAGCTGCAGGCGGTGAAGAACCTCATCGCCCGGCCGGAGGCCTACGACGTCAGCCTGCCCGAGTTGCAGAACCACCCGTATTTCCTGAGCGTGCCCATCACCCGTGACATCGACGTGGCCACGGCGATCGAACTGTCGGGCATGCGTGCCGATGAATTCCGAAGCCTGAACCCGCAGCACAAGCGCCCGGTCATCCTCGCCGCCGGCACGCCGCAGCTGCTCATGCCCTACGACAACGCCAACCTGTTCCTGCGCCGCCTGGCCAAGCACGACGGCCCGCTCGCGAGCTGGACTGCCTGGGTGGCGCCGCGCACGCTGCATCCGTCGGACGTGGCCAAGCAGGTCGGCATGAGCGAAGACGAGCTGCGCGAGGCCAATGGCATCCCGCCGCGCATGCTGGTCACGGCCGGCTCGACCCTGCTCGTGCCGCGCGAGCCTCGCCATCGCGACGTGGCCGAGGAAATCGCCGAGAACGCCACCCTCGCCTTCGCGCCCGAGCGCAACACGCGCCGCGTGGTGCTGCGCGCCGGACGGCACGACACGGTGGCAAGCGTCGCGCGTCGCTACCACGTGAGCGCCGACAGCGTCGCCGCCTGGAACAAGGTCTCGGCCGAAGCCCGCTTCAAGCGCGGCCAGCGCATCGTGCTGCACCTGGCGGCCAAGCCGTCGCAGGTGCAGGCCAAGCGCCGGCCTGCAGCGAGCGCGAAGGCATCGCAGGTCGCGAAGAAGGGCAGTGCCGGCGCGGCCAAGGCCAAGACGCGCGTGGCCGCGAAGAAGCCCAGCGCCCAGGTCGCCAAGCGGGCGGCCAAGGACGACAAGGTCGCCGTGCGCAGCTCGGGCGAGTAGCCGGGCCGCCCGCCGCCGTGGGCCTCAGCGGCGGTCCACCAGCGCGTGGGCGATGGTGCCCAGGTCCACGTACTCGAGTTCGCTGCCGATCGGCACGCCGCGCGCCAGCCGGGTGACACGCAGCCCGCGCGCCTTCATCGCCTCGGTCACCACATGCGCCGTCGCCTCACCCTCGGCGGTGAAGTTGGTGGCAATGATGAGTTCCTCCACCACGCCGTCGGCGGCGCGCGCCATGAGCTGCTGCAGGCCGATGTCGCGCACGCTGGTGCCGTCCAGCGGGCTCAGCCGCCCCATGAGCACGAAGTACAGCCCGCGGTAGCTGCCGGTGCGCTCGAGCGCGGCCTGGTCGGCCGGCGTCTCCACCACGCACAGCAGCCGGGCGTCACGCGATGCATCGAGGCAGATGCTGCACACCGGCGCTTCGGTGAAGGTGTGGCAGCGTTCGCAGTGGCGCACGCTCGCGACCGCCGATTGCAATGCACCGGCGAGGCGCTGCGCGCCGTCGCGGTCATGCTGCAACAGGTGGAAGGCCATGCGCTGCGCCGACTTCACGCCCACACCGGGCAGGCGCCGCAGCGCCTCGATCAGCGCACCGAGCGCCGGTTCGGCCATGGGCGGTGGCGGCCGGTCAGAACGGGAACTTCATGCCCGGAGGCAGCGGCATGCCGGCGGTGAGCTTGCCCATCTTTTCCTGGGACACCTCTTCGGCGCGGCGCACGCCGTCGTTGAACGCGGCGGCCACCAGGTCCTCGAGCATGTCCTTGTCGTCGGCCAGCAGGCTGGGATCGATCTGGATGCGCTTCACATCGTGCTTGCACGTCATGGTGACCTTCACCAGGCCGGCGCCGGACTGCCCCTCGACCTCGATGCTGGCGAGTTCCTCCTGCGCCTTCTTGAGGTTGTCCTGCATCGCCTGGGCCTGCTTCATCAGACCCGCGAGTTGACCCTTCA
>JBIQKU010000320.1:0-1641 GCA_044506225.1 Rubrivivax sp.
GCGGCCGTGGACGGCGGCGCTGCCGTGGTCGCGGTCTACGAGTGCTACGCGCACTGCGCCAAGGCGCTGCTGCGTTCGGATTTCTGGCAGCCCACGGGCACGGCCATGCCGGCCGACGCCGAGGCCTTCGTGCGCGAGAGCCGCTTCATGGCGCTGGCCACCGCCGATGCGCAGCTGCATGCGGACCTGAGCCCCAAGGGAGATCCTGCCGGCCTGCTGGCGCAGCCTTTCGACGGCGGCCTGCGCTTCGCGGACCGGCCCGGCAACCGCCGCACGGACAGCCTGCGCAACCTGCTTGCACGGCCGAGCGCAGCCGCCCTGCTGGTCGTGCCCGGGCATGCGCGGGTGGCGGTGATCCAGGGCGGCGCATCGCTCGGCGCGGACCCGCGGCAGCGGCAGGCCTTCGCGGTGCAGGACAAGATGCCCAGGCTCGTGACCAGCCTCGCCTCGCCGGTGATCGCGCTGCGCGAGAGCGCGGCGCTGGCGCGCGCCCGGCCCTGGGCGCTGCCGGCCACGCCGCCTGCGGACATCGATCCCGCGGCCGTCTTCGCGGCGCACGTCCGGCTCAACAAGACCCGCGGGCTGCGCGCGGCGCTCGCCCGCGGCGTGGTGTCCATCCCCGGCCTGATGCGCAAGGGGCTGGACGAGGACTACCGGCGCAACCTCTACTGATGTGTGTGGACCTGCGGGCGTGATGCCGGCGATGCGGTCGATCAGGGCCGCTCGATGGTGCGGCGCTTCTTCACGACCACCACCGCAGGCGCGGCCACCGGCCGCACCGCGGGCGCGGCACCGTGCTTGGCACGCAGGGCATGCAGCACGCGGCTGGTGTTCAGCCGCGCGATCACGTCGCCGTTGACCTGGGCGTAGGTGCCGTCCGCCAGCAGCGCCAGGGCGCCGATCTGCATGCCGCGCTGCACCGTGCCGAGCATCTTCATGTCGTCGCGGGCCTGGGCGAATGCGGCCCAGCGGGGCCCGATGGCGATGTGCAAGGAAGACGAACTCATGGAGGGTGCGATTCTCGCGCGTGGAGGCGCCCTCCGTCGTGCCGTGTCCGGCCGCATGGGCATGGGCCGGCATCGACCCGCTGCGGTGTCACCCGCCGTCAGTCCTCGGTGCGGCGCCCGCGCCACCGCCCACGATCCGCGCTGACATCCAGGAAGATCGAATCGTTGAGCGCCTGTGCATGGTGCGTGAGGGTCGACAGCACCTCGTCGAGCGATTCGAGCTGCGCCGCATCGAGCACCGACACCATGCGCCGGTTGATCTCGGCGATCTGCGGAAACAACTGCCGATGCAGTTCGCGGCCCTTGGGCGTGGCCGCGATCAGGGCGCACCGGCGATCGGCGTGCTGCACGTCCCGCAGCACCAGTTGCTTCTGCACGAGCGCAGCGACCACGCGCGACGAGCGCGTGGCGTCCAGATGGGCCAGTTCGCTCAGCCTCGACGGCGACATGGCACCGCCTTCGACCACCAGGCTGAGCAGCCGGAACTCGCGCCGTGTCACGCCGTAGCGCCCCTCGCACAGGCGGATCACCGGTGCGCCGGCCAGCGAGAAGAGTCGCTGCCCTGGCGGTGACGAGCCCGGCGCGTTCGCCGCTCGCGCCCGACGTGCCGACCACCGCCGAGTCCGGCCTGAAG
>JBIQKU010000321.1:0-1639 GCA_044506225.1 Rubrivivax sp.
GCATCTCGTCGGCCACCAGCGCCTTGGAACCCAGGCATTCGACGATGCTCGCGAGATAGAAGGGGCCCACGTCGACCACATAGGCCGATTCGCCACGCGACGCGGCGACTTCGGCGAAGCCGTGCGCCTCGAGGTTCGCGCCGGTGGCGGCGGCGGCGCGCTGGGCGGCGACCTTCAGCGGGTCGATGAGGTCGTAGTCGACGCCGGACTGCCCGTAGCTCAAGGTCTGGTTGGCGGCGTCGGGGGTGGGCGTCGGGTTCATGCGCGGCGGGTGTCGGAGGAAGCGCGAATTATCGGCGACCGGGGTGCGGCGCCCGGTGCGAGCGCCGTTGCGACGGCCGCGAGGGACCCGGGCGCCGACGGGTCCGACCGTAGAATCCGCCGCCATGAGCAACACCGTTCTGGCCCGCAAATACCGCCCGGCGAACTTCGAGGCGATGGTGGGCCAGACGCATGTGGTGCAGGCGCTGTCCAACGCGCTGACCCAGGGCCGCCTGCACCATGCGTACCTGTTCACCGGCACGCGCGGCGTGGGCAAGACGACGGTCTCGCGCATCCTCGCCAAGTCGCTGAACTGCACCGGCCCCGATGGCCAGGGCGGCATCACCGCGCATCCCTGCGGCGCCTGCGATGCCTGCCGCGACATCGACAGCGGCCGCTTCGTCGACTATGTGGAGCTCGATGCCGCCTCCAACCGCGGCGTGGAAGAGATCTCGCTGCTGCTGGACCAGGCCGTCTACAAGCCGGTGATGGGGCGCTTCAAGGTCTACATGATCGACGAAGTGCACATGCTCTCGACCACCGCCTTCAACGCCATGCTGAAGACGCTGGAGGAGCCGCCCGAGTACCTGAAATTCGTGCTCGCCACCACCGACCCGCAGAAGGTGCCGCCCACCGTGCTGTCGCGCTGCCTGCAGTTCAATCTGCGGCCGATGGCGCCGCAGACGGTGCAGGAGCATCTGGCCCATGTGCTCGCCGAAGAAGGCCTGGCCGCCGAGCCCGGCGCGCTGCGGCTGCTCGCACGTGCGGCGCGCGGCTCGATGCGTGACGCGCTGTCGCTCACCGACCAGGCGATCGCCTACGGCGCCGGCAGCCTGAGCGACGACAGCGTGCGCCGCATGCTGGGCGCCGTCGACCGCGGGCATGCCGTGCGCATCCTGCAGGCGCTGGCCGCGAGCGACGGCGCCGCATTGCTGGGCGCGGCCGACGCCTTGCGTGAACTCGGGCTGAGCGCCGCCGGCACGCTCGAGGAACTGGCCGAACTGCTGCAGCAGATGGCGGTCGCCCAGGCCGTGCCGGGTGCGCTGGACCCCGAGGACCCGCAGGCCCAGGCCGCCGTGAGCCTGGCCGATGCGTTTGCGGCGGACGAAACGCAGTTGCTCTACAGCATGGCGCTGCACGGCCGCGCCGAGCTCGGGCTTGCGCCCGACGAATACAGCGGCCTGGTCATGGTGCTGCTGCGCATGCTGGCCTTCCGACCTGAGGGTGCGGTGAAGCAACCCGCGCCGGCAGCCGGCGAGCGCACGACGGGCACGGCGCCCGCCCCGGCGCCGCAACCGGCCCGCGCTGCGCCACCCGTGCGGGCCGTGGCGGCCACGGCGGCCGCACCTGCCGTGCGATCGGTGCCGGCGCCCGCGCC
>JBIQKU010000129.1:0-10084 GCA_044506225.1 Rubrivivax sp.
CCCTCGGCCGCACGCTCGGCATCGCCCGTGGTGGCATCGCTCGTGGTGGCATCGCCCGCGTCGGCGAGCGGCTGAGTCGGGTCATCGGCCGCGGCGGTCGAAGTGTCGAGCGGGAGGGCCGTCTGCACCTGCGGTGATTGCGGTGCCTGCGATGTCTCCTGGACCAGTGCCGGCGCCTCGGCCACACGGGCCGGCGCTGGCGCTTCCTCGGCCGCCTTCGCGACAGTACGCCGCCGGCGCGCCGGTTTCGCCGCTTCTACCGGCGCGTCGGCCGGCACCGCCTCGGCGGGTGCCGTGCCGCCGGCGGTCGCCGCCTCGGCGCTCGCCGCATCGGCCGCGGGCGACGCCTTCACCGTGCGCTTGCGCCGTGCCGGCTTGGCCTCGGCGGCAGCGTCTTGGCCGGCGGCCGCCTGCGCCTCGTTGTCGGGAAGGGCAGCGTTGTCTTGGGGACCGTTCATGCTTGAGGTTCCATCGGGGCGGCGTCGGCCGCAGGCTCGGGGGATTCGGAAGGTTCGGGAGATGGGGGGGATTCGGCCGGCGGCAGGGAGGAAACGGCCGGCTCGTCGGCGGTCGCCTGCGGCGCCGACTCGGTCGGCTCGCCGGGCGCGGCGCCGGCCTCGGCAGTCAGGGCGGCGTCATCGGCCACCTCGGCGAGCGCTTCGCCCGCCGACCCGTCGGCGGGTTCCGCCAGCGTCAGGGCCGCCTGCAGTTCGAGCTGCGGGCCGTCGCCGGCCAAGGCCTGGACGAGACCGGCGGCATGCGGCTCACCATGCTCGATGGCGGGCAGCTGGTCGAGGCTGGCCAGGCCGAGATCGTCGAGGAACTGGCGCGTGGTGGCGAACAGCGCCGGGCGCCCGGGCGCCTCGCGAAAGCCGATGGTCTCGATCCAGCCGCGGTCCTCGAGTTGCTTGACGATCTGGCTGGCCACCGTGACGCCGCGAATGTCCTCGATGTCGCCGCGCGTCACGGGCTGACGGTAGGCGATGATGGCCAGCGTCTCCATGACGGCGCGCGAGTATTTGGGCGGCTTTTCGGGGTTGAGACGGTCGAGGTATTCACGCATTTCCGGGCGACTCTGGAACCGCCAGCCGGTGGCTACCGGCACGAGCTCCACGCCTCGGCCTTCCCAGTCGCGCACCAGTTCGTCGAGCAGCGCGCGCAGCGTGTCCGGGCCGACCTCGTCGGCGAACAGGCTTCGCATGTCGCGCAGCGGCAGCGGCTGCTGGGCACAGATGAGGGCCGTCTCGAGGACGCGCTTCGCATCCTGTGTGTTCATCGCTTCGTTCGAATCCTCGGCGGCGTCAGCCGGCCATGTGGTCTTGCGGACTCTCGTGTTCAGCCTTGTGACTCCACCTCACGATGGGGCGTTGTTGTTGGTCGGCTGTGGGTGGGCGGGCCGTCGCGCTCGTTGCGAGGAACCCGGTGCGGCATCTCTGGCGCGCGTGGCCTGGCGATTCGGGCGGGGGCGCCGCATGCGAGGCCAAGGCCCGAATTGTAGCGGAGGCTTTGTCCTGTCTTCACGCCGGCGAAACGAGCCGTTGCCACGCCGCCGCAAAGTCGGCCGGCGGGTCGCAACGCAGGGCCAGCGGCGCACCGCCCACCGGATGTGCGAATTCGAGCCGCATCGCGTGCAGCGCCTGCCGGGTCATGCCCAACGCCGGTGCGCCGCCGTAGACCGCGTCCGCCACGAGCGCATGCCCGCGCGACGCCAGGTGAACGCGGATCTGGTGCGTGCGGCCGGTATGCAGCACGCAATGCACCGCACTGCAGCCTTCGCCGACCGCGATGCGTGTCACGTCCGTCATCGCCGGCTTGCCGGATCCGATCACCGCCATGCGCACGCGCGACTGCGGGTCGCGCCCGATCGGCGCGTCGATGCGTAGCGGGGCCGAAGGCAGCTCGCCGTGCACGATGGCTTGGTATTGCCGGTGCACCTCGCGCGCCGCCAACGCGCGCACCAGCGCCGTCACCGCCTGCAGCGTCTTGCCGACCACCATGAGCCCCGAGGTGTCCTTGTCGAGCCGGTGAACGATGCCGGCACGCGGCAGCCGTGCTGCGCCGGGGTCGTATGCGAGCAACCCGTTGAGCAAGGTGCCCGACCAGTTGCCCGCGGCCGGATGAACCACCAGACCGGCTGGCTTGTCGATGACGAGCAGGTGTTCGTCCTCGAAGACGACGGCCAGCGGCATGGGCTCGGGACGAAACGCAAGACTCTCCGGCGTCGGCACCAGTTCCACCCGAAGGCGCTGGCCGCTGCGCACCTTGCGCGAGGCGGTCGTGGCCGGCTGACCGTCGAGCCACACATGGCCGCGCGCGATGAGCTGCTGCAGATGGTTGCGCGAGAACTCCGGCGCGAGCGCCACCACCGCCTTGTCGAGCCGCACGCCGTGCTGCGCCGGCGGCACCACGGCCTCGCGCTGTTCGGGCTCGTCGGCCCAGGGTGTGTCGGGGGCTTCGCCGTCGTCCGCCGGGCCTTGCGGCACGGAGGGCGCCGAAGGCCCAACCCTATAATCCGTGCTCATTTTTTCGTCAAAGCAGCACGGCGTGTTGCGGCCATCAGTTCAATGAATCTCGCGTGTGAATCGGCCCGTCGTGCGGGCCTGGTGCCGATGCTGGCGGCAGCCGTGTGGCTTGTCAGTGCCTGCGGCTCCGCACCCAAGGATGAAACGGCGGGCTGGTCGGCGGACAAATTGTATTCAGAGGCCCGCGACGAAACCGCCGCCGGCGCCTACGACAAGGCCGCCACCTTGTACGAGAAGCTCGAGGGCCGCGGCGTGGGCACCGTGCTCGCGCAGCAGGCGCAGCTCGAACGGGCCTACGTGCTGTACCGGGCCAACGAGAAGCCGCAGGCGCTGGCGGCCATCGACCGCTTCATCAAGCTCAACCCGACCAGCCCCGCCTTCGACTACGCGCTCTACCTGAGGGGCGTGATCAACTTCAACGACGACCTCGGCCTGTTCGGCAAGATGTCGCGCCAGGACCTGTCGGAGCGCGATCAGCAGGCCTCGCGCGATGCCTACCAGTCGTTCAAGCAGCTGGTCGACCAGTTCCCGAACTCGCGCTATGCCGACGATGCACGCGCGCGCATGAACTACATCGTCAACTCGCTGGCCGCCTATGAGGTCCACGTCGCGCGCTACTACCTGCGCCGTGGTGCCTATCTCGCCGCAGCCAATCGCGCCCAGCAGACTGTCCAGGAGTTCCAGCAGTCGCCGGCGACCGAAGAAGCGCTGGCCATCATGGCGCGCAGCTACGACCAGCTCGGCCTGCAGCAACTGGGCGAAGACGCGCGACGGGTCCTGCGCACCAACTTCCCCGAAAGCCCCTATCTCGCCGGCGCCGCCTTGGTCAAGGACGACGACAAGCCCTGGTGGCAGCTCTGGTAGTGGCGAGCCGCTAGAAGGGCGAGCGCAGCGCCTGCAGCTCGGCCAGCCACGCCAGCGCCTCGACGTGCGTGGCCACCGGCGCCATCGGCGGCAAGGCGCCGCGCAGCCGGCGGCCGTAGTTCATGCCTGCCATGCGTGGGTCGCACACCACCAGCAGGCCCCGGTCGTCCTCGCTGCGGATCAACCGCCCTGCCCCCTGCTTCAGCGATACGGCCGCCTCGGCGACGAAGTAGTCGGCGAAGGGGTTGCGACCTTGTGACTCCAGCCGCTGCGCGCGCGCCTGGACCAGCGGATCGTTCGGCGGCGGAAACGGCAGCTTGTCGATCAGCACGCACTGCAGCGCGTCGCCCGGCACGTCGATGCCCTCCCAGAAGCTTTGCGAGCCCACGAGCACCGAGCGCGGCTGCGCGAGGAACTGCTGCATCAGCTGGCGCTTGGGCACTTGGCCCTGGATCAGCACCTGCAGGTCGTCCCCTTCGGCGTCGAACTCCGCGCGCAGCGCCTCACCGATGGTCTGCAGCGCACGCAGCGTGGTGGTCAATACGAAGGTGCGCCCGCCCAGCGCCCGCGCGCAGCTCGCGGCGAGCCGGGCCACCGCCGCCGGATGGCCGGGCTCGTTCGGCTTGGGCATGCCGCGCGGCACGTAGAGCCGCGCGTGGCGCTCGTAGTCGAAGGGACTGCCGGCGCGCAGCGTCGTCGCGTCGTCCAGGCCGGCGGCTTCGGTGAACCACGACAGGCGTTCGTCGTCGCCCAAGGTGGCGGAGGTGAACACCCAGGCCTTGCGTGACGCGGCCATCTGCTCGCGCAAGGCGTCGCGGATGTCGAGCGGCGACTCGATCAGCCGGCACTGGTGCGGCGTGAGGTCGATCCAGCGCACATGGCCCAGCTGCGCCGGCTCGGTGAAACGATCGGCCAGGGCGGCCAGAGCCGTCGCGCGCTCGGCGAGCTTGACGAAATCGGGCGAAACCTCCAGCACCGCGTCCAGCGCGCTGCGCGCCTGCCCGCAGGCGGCGGTGACACCGGCCAGGGTGGCTGCGAAGTCGTCGCGCCCGGCGCGCTCGCCCCAGCGCAGCTTGAGCGTGCCGCGCACGTCGCGCAGCTCGCCCGCGCAGGCGATGCGCAGTTCACGCGCCGCGCGGTCGCAGGCACCGGCCAGCTCCTGCCACTCGGCCAGGCCGCGGGCCTGCTGGAGACCGGCGGCGAGCAGGTCGCGCGCGAAGTCGATGACCTGCGCGCTCGACAAGGTGGTGCCGAGGAACTGCACGCCGGCCTCGGCGAGCTGATGCGCCTCGTCGAAGACCGCCACTTCCACGCTGGGCAGCAGCTCGGCCACGCCGCTGTCGCGCAGCGCCATGTCGGCGAAGAACAGGTGATGGTTCACCACCACCAGGTCGGCGGCCATGGCCTCGCGCCGCGCCTTCATCACATGGCAGCCGCGGAACTCCGGGCATTCGCTGCCCAGGCAGTTGTCGCGCGAGGAGGTGACGAGCGGAATGACGCTGCTGCGTTCGTCCAGGCCGTCGATCTCGGCCAGGTCGCCGCTCACCGTCGTGTGCGACCACTGTTCGACCTTGGCGAGCGCACGCACCGCCCAGCGGTCGGGCAGCTGCGCCGATTGCCGCGCGATGTTCAGCCGATGCTGGCACAGATAGCTGCCGCGCCCCTTGAGCAGCGCGATCGACACCGGCAGCTGCAGCGCATCGCGAAGGCGCGGCAGGTCGCGCAGGAACAGCTGGTCCTGCAGGCTCTTGGTGGCGGTGCTGATGAGCGCCCGCGCGCCCGACAGCAGGGTCGGCACTAGGTACGCGAAGGTCTTTCCCACCCCGGTGCCGGCTTCGGCGACCAGCGCACGCCGTTCGTCGATCGCCCGGGCCACGGCGAGCGCCATGTCGAGCTGCACCTCGCGGCGCACGTAGCGCTCGTCCGCCTGGGCCAGTGCACCACCCGTCGCGAACGCGTCGACGACGCTGCGCGCCAGTTCACTCAGGGGTGGGTGTTGCACGCCGGCCGTGGCAGGGGCGGTGCCCGGCGGGGCGCTCACTTGTGCTCCCTCGGCGTCGCCGGCCCCTCCGAGCGGGACGCGGGCGCGCCTTCGGGCGGCCATGCGGCTGCGCTCATGCAGGCTCGGGCGGGTCGAGTTCGGCTTCGAGGCGCGCGATTTGATCGCGCAGCGCCAGGCGGCGCTTCTTCATCCGCTGCAGGCCCAGCTCGTCCGCCGGGATCTCGCCGGCGAGGCGGTCGATCAGGCTGTCGAGATCGGCGTGTTCGATGCGCATCTCGATCAGTCGCCGATGCAACGAATGCAGGTTGTCGTCCATTGATTCGCGAATTTGTCGCGATGAGGAAGAAAGCAAACGATTATAGTTTTCGGCCATGGCCACCATGACCTCCAAAGGCTACCGCCTGGCCGCTGCCACCGGCATTCATCGTGGTGACCGCGCTTACCAGCAGGACCAGGTGCAGATCCTGGCGCACCACCGCGTGCCGGGCTGCGCACTGGCGGTGCTGGCCGACGGCATGGGCGGCAAGAGCGGCGGGCGGAAGGCGGCCGACCAGGTCATCCTCACCGCGCAGCAGATCTTCGAGCGCTACGTGCCGGCGCATGACGACGCCCAGGAGTCGCTCAAGCAACTGGTGCTGGAAGCGCACCTGATGATCAAGCTGACGGCCATCACCTCCGAGGAAGAGCCGCACAGCACGGTGGCCGCCTTCCTGATCAGCCCCTCGCGCGAGTGCGACGTGATTCACGCCGGCGACTCCCGCGTCTATCACTTCCGCGGCGCCGACATGGTCAGCCGCACGATCGACCATTCGTTCGTGCAGCGCCTGGTCGACGAAGGCCAGATCTCGGAGGACGAGGCCAACGTGCATCCGCAGTCCAATCTGCTCACCGGCTGCCTCGGCACCACCAGCGAGCCGCCGCTGACGGTCGGACATGTCGACCGGCTCGAGGTCGGCGACACCATGCTCGCCTGCAGCGACGGCCTGTGGCACTACTTCACGCCCAGGGAAATCGGCGCCATCGTCAACGCCCTGCCGGTGCGCGAGGCAAGCGAGATGCTCGTGGGCAAGGCCCGCCAGCGTGCCAAGGGCGGCGGCGACAACCTGTCGCTGGCGCTGGTGCGCATCGAGCCGCTGAGTTGAGCGGCGCGGCGGCCTCGGCCGGCCGCCCGGGACATCACCTGCGCCTCATGTGAGCGAGGTATCGACCTCGCGCTTGGCAAGCGCCAGAAACTCGGCCGACTGCATCTCGTTCAGCCGCGACACCGTGCGTGGGAATTCGTGCGCCAGCGGCCCCTCGGCGTACAGATCCTCGGGCGGCACCTCGGCCGACATGAGGAGCTTCACGCGCCGGTCGTACATCACGTCGACCAGCCAGGTGAAGCGCCGGGCCTCCGAGGCCAGCCGCGGCGGCATCTGCGGTACGTCCGACAGCAGCACGGTGTGGAACTGCGTGGCGAGCTCGAGGTAGTCGTTCTGCGAGCGCGGGCCGCCGCACAGCGTCTGGAAGTCGAACCACACCACCCCGCCGGCACGCCGACGCGCACGCAGCTCGCGCTGCTCGATGTGCAGCACCGGATCCTCGTCGCGCGTCTCGGCCAGGCGGTCGAAGGCCTCGTTCATCGCCGCATCGGCTTCGGGCCCGAGCGGCGTGTGGTACAGCTTCACCTGCTCGAAGGTGCGTTGCCGGTAGTCGACGTTGTTGTCGACGTTGATCACCTCGAGCTTTTCCTTCAGCAGCTCGATCGCCGGCAGGATGCGGTCGCGGTGCAGGCCGTTGGGATACAGCCCGTCGGGATGGAAGTTCGAGGTGGTGACCACGCTGACCCGGTTGGCGAACATGGCTGCCAGCAGCCGGTGCAGGATCATCGCGTCGGTCACGTCGGCGACGTGGAACTCGTCGAAGCAGATGAGCCGGAAGCGCCGGGCCATGCGCCGCCCGAGCTCGTCGAGCGGATCGACCGTGCCCTTGAGCTCCTGCAGTTCGCGGTGCACCTCGCGCATGAACTCGTGGAAGTGCAGCCG
Source organism: Rubrivivax sp. (assembly GCA_044506225.1). Taxonomy (GTDB): domain Bacteria; phylum Pseudomonadota; class Gammaproteobacteria; order Burkholderiales; family Burkholderiaceae_C; genus JAKFDI01. The sequence goes on from JBIQKU010000129.1 coordinate 7,413, forward strand.
CGTCTTGCGCTTGAGCGGCACGGCGTGGAAGAAGCAGTCCATGAGGAAGCTCTTGCCCCGCCCCACCCCGCCGTACATGTAGACGCCGCGCGGAATCGGCGGATGGCGCAGCCACTTGGTCAGCGGGTTGCTGCGCCGGGCCTTGTAGTCGGCCCATTCGCGCTCGCAGCGCTCGAGCGCATCGATGGCCCGCAACTGGGCCGGGTCGCTTGCGAAACCGCGTTCGGCGAGCGTGCGCTCGTAGAGCTGCCTGACTCCCAAGACCGGCCCGCTCAGAAGTTCAGCGTGCGCTTGTCGACGGCCAGCGCCGCTTCCTTGGTCGCTTCGCTCAGGCTCGGATGCGCATGGCAGATGCGCGCGATGTCTTCGGCGCTGGCCTTGAACTCCATGGCGACGACCGCCTCGGCGATCAGCTCCGAGGCCATCGGGCCGATGATGTGCACGCCGAGGATCTCGTCGGTCCTGGCGTCGGCGAGGAACTTGACGAAGCCCGTCGTGTCGCCCAGCGCTCGCGCGCGGCCATTGGCGGCAAAGGGGAACTGCCCGGCCTTGTACGCGCGGCCCTCGGCCTTGAGCTGCTGTTCGGTCTGACCCACCCACGCGATCTCGGGGCTGGTGTAGATCACCCAGGGGATGGTGTTGAAGTTCACATGGCCGTGCTGGCCGGCGATGCGCTCGGCCACCGCCACACCCTCCTCTTCAGCCTTGTGCGCAAGCATCGGGCCGCGCACCACGTCGCCCACCGCCCAGACGTTGGGGAGGTTGGTGCGACATTCGGCATCGACCACCACCGCGCCGCGCTCGTCGAGCTTCAGACCGACCGCCTCGGGGTTCAGACCGGTGGTGTGGGGCACGCGGCCGATGGAGACGATCAGCCGCTCGACCTCGAGCACGCCCGCGACGCCCTTGGCATCGGTGTAGGACACGGTCACGCCCTTGCCGTTGGCCTTGACCTCGACCACCTTCACGCCGAGCTGGATCTTGAGCTTCTGCTTGGCGAACGCCCGGCCCGCTTCCTTGGCGACGGCTTCGTCGGCCGCACCGAGAAAGGTCGGCAGCGCCTCGAGCACCGTGACCTCGGCACCGAGGCGGCGCCATACCGAGCCCATCTCCAGGCCGATCACACCCGAGCCGATGACCCCCAGCGTCTTGGGCACCTCGGGGATGCGCAGCGCCCCGTCGTTGGAGAGGATGCGGTCCTCGTCGAAAGGCGCGCCCGGCAACGCTCGCGGCGAGGAGCCGGTGGCGACGATGACATGTTTGGCCACCAGCGTCTCTTCGTTCTCGCCGGCCACCTTCAGCTCGTAGCCGCCCTCCACCGCCTTGGCGAAGGAGCCGCGGCCATGGAAGAAGCTGACCTTGTTCTTCTTGAAAAGGTACAGGATGCCGTCGTTGTTCTGCTTCACGACGGTGTCCTTGCGCTTGACCATCTTGGCCACGTCGATGGCCAGGCCGTCGACCTGGATGCCGTGGTCGGCGAAGTGGCGGCCGGCATGCTCGAAGTGCTCGCTCGACTGCAGCAGCGCCTTCGACGGGATGCAGCCGACGTTGGTGCAGGTGCCGCCGGGCGCGGGGCCGCCCTTGTCGTTCTTCCACTCGTCGATGCAGGCGGTATTGAAGCCGAGCTGCGCCGCGCGGATGGCGGCGATGTAGCCGCCGGGACCGCCGCCGATCACGACGACGTCGAAGTTCTTGCTCATCGAATTCACTCCAGTGTGCCGAAGCGAGCGCCGCTCAATGCGACAGCTTCAGCGTGACGACGCCGCCCACGATCAATGCCACGCCGAGCGCGCGGCCCAGCGTCAGGGCATCGCCGAAGAAGGCCACGCCGATCAGGAAGGTGCCCGCGCCGCCGATGCCCGTCCACACCGCGTAGGCGGTGCCGATGGGGATCTCGCGCTGCGCGAGCCACAGCAGCCAGCCCGACAGGCCCATGGAGACGATCGCGCCGACGATGCCCCAGACCTTGTAGTCGGGCTGCTGCGACAGCTTGAAGCCCACCGGCCAGCCGATCTCGAACAGGCCGGCCGCCAGCAGGTACAACCACGCCATCTCGGGGGCCGGCTCAGATGTCGAACAGCAGGCGCGCCGGGTCTTCCAGCGCTTCCTTCATCGCCACCAGCGCGAGCACGGCCTCGCGGCCGTCGATGATGCGGTGGTCGTAGGACATGGCGAGGTAGTTCATCGGGCGGACGACGATCTGGCCGTTCTCCACCACCGCGCGGTCCTTGGTCGCGTGCACGCCCAGGATGGCCGACTGCGGCGGGTTGATGATGGGCGTGCTCAGCATCGAGCCGAAGACGCCGCCGTTGCTGATGGAGAAGGTGCCACCGGTCAGGTCGTCCAGGCCCAGCTTGCCCTCGCGCGCCTTGGCGCCGTACTCGGCAATCTTCTTCTCGATGTCGGCAAAGCTCATCTGGTCGGCATTGCGCAGGATGGGCACCACCAGACCGCGCGGCGAGCTCACCGCGATGCCGATGTCGAAGTAGCCGTGGTAGACGATGTCGTTGCCGTCCACCGAGGCGTTGACGATGGGGTACTTCTTGAGCGCGGCCACCGCGGCCTTCACGAAGAAGCTCATGAAGCCGATGCGCACGCCGTGTTCCTTCTCGAAGCGCTCCTGGAAGCGCTTGCGCATCTCGATCACCGGCGCCATGTTCACCTCGTTGAAG
>JBIQKU010000130.1:0-9914 GCA_044506225.1 Rubrivivax sp.
GTCGCCGGCAGTTCGGTGGCGCCGAAGATCAGGCGCACGCCGGCGTTCTGGCGCGGACGCAGCCGTGGTGTGCAGCGGAGCGTGAGCGTGAAGCCCGTGCCGGCGGCGGCCGTCAGGGGCGAGGCCGTGATGCGCGGCGCGATGGCGACCGGCACGCGGTTCGTCGTCCACGCGGGGCGGCCGGCGTCGCTCACCCGGATCGCCACCGCCCACACGCCGGTGGCCCAGGCCGCGCCGGCGCCGGGCAGCGTCGCCTCGGGAAGCTGGCCGCGCAACTCGCCGGACGAGGGGCCGGGCGACAACGGGAGCTCGTTGACGATGTCCAGTGGTTCGTGGGTGAACAACGCAGTGAGCGTGCCGCTGCGCGCGAGGCCCGTGCCGACGAAGCCGAGCGCATCCCCCAGTCGCAATGCGGGCAGGCGCATCGCCTCGGGGTTGCGCACCGCATGCAGCACCGGCGGCGTGGCCGCCTGGGCCTGCGGGCCGCGGTCGCCGGCGCCCTGCTGCAACACCGGCGGCGCGCTGCGCGTCGCGCCTTCGGCCTGGATGAGCACGACCGACACCAGGTAGGCCATCGACGGCCGGTAGCGCGCCTGCATCGAGGTCCAGAGCTTGGACAGTTCATCCGCACTCAGGTAGACGGGCGCGATCTTGATCAGCTCGACCTGATCGGCCAGGTCGGCGGCGGACATCGTGCCGAAACGCCCCGGCACGAAGTTGCCGTCCACGGGCGAGGGAATGCCGAGCACGGCGCGCAGCTGCTCGCGCGTGAAGCCCGGGGTCTCGTGCAGCAGCTGCATCGCATAGCCGAGCAGCACCTCGGCGTTCAGGTCCGCGGCGCCGTAGGCGCTCACGAGGTAGTGCAGGTCGAGCGCGAGCGGCGGGTTGGTGAGGCGCTGGCCACCGCCGTCGCGCGACGGCAGGCCGACATTGCGCCAGCCGAGGTTGGGCGTCACCTGGTAGAGAAAGACGTTGAGCTGGTTCGCCTCGGTGTTGCCGGTGGTGATGCGGTCCGGCGGCTGCGCGGTGACCGAGAAGCTGCCGATGGACGACAGGTCGTGGTTGAGCAGGCCCTCGTTCAGAAGGTCCTTCAGCGTCGCCGTGACGGCGGCGATGGCCATGGCGCTGCTCATCGCTCGCCCCGCTGGCGCGCGTGCAGGTAGTGCTCGAGGCTCAGGCGCGGTGCCGCACGGGCACGGCGTTCGGCCGCGGGCGCCGGCGCCGTGACGGCGCGCACCTCGATGCGGCCGATCGTCACCTGCACGGGGGGCAGTGCGGGCCGGGACGCCGCCAGGGTCGGCGGCGCGGCCGCGGTGCGTTGCGCCGCAGGCACGGCCACGCGCCGCAGCGGCGCGGGTGGCACCGCTGGGGCGCGGTGCGACGTGCTGTGCTCACGCGCCTGCGCGGGGCGGGGCGACACGCTCGCCAATTCGCGGCCGCTGTGCAGCGGCGGCGCCACAGGCGTTGCGCGCTGGCGCTGCGCGTCACGAATCGCCACCGGTTCGACGCCGGCGGGCGGACGTTGCGCCGGTGCGCGCGCGGCCGGATGCGTTTGGGCTGCGGGGTTGCCGCCCAGCGCCCGGGGGCTGACTTCCTGCGCGCCGCCTGTCGCAGGCGGGTGCAGACCGGGCGGCCTGGCATGCAGCGATGCATCGACGCGCAGCAGGTCGCGCAACGCGCGCAGGCTTGGGCGTTCAATCGCTCGGGCCGCGGCGGGCGGTGGCACAGGTGCGGCCGCACCGCCGTCCGCGGGCCGCGAGCGCGTGGCTTCGACGAGCTCGCCGCCGTATGGTCGCGGCGTCGACGGCGTCGGCACCGCATGCGCCACCGCATCCACGTCACCATGCATCAGCAGGCCGGCAGGATGCCCCGGCTCGAACATCGCCGGCCGCCGCCGCTGCAGCACGGCTTCCCCGAGACAGGCGCGCTGCACCAGGCGCGCCAGATGGCCGCCGGCGAACAGCGGCCGGGGGTCGGACAAGACGCCGGGTGCAGGCGGCGGCTGCATGTCGGTGCCGGGTTTCATGACTGCACCCGCGCGATGTAGTGGCCGCGGCGCGCTGCGCTGAGCGCGAGGATCTGCGCCTCGCTCCATCCGTACGCACTCGCCAGGGTGTGCACCTCGGCCAGGATGCGCCCGGCCCAGTCGTCCAGCTCGGCCCAGAGGTAGTCGGCGATGTCGAAGCGCCGCTCGAAGGCATGGCCGCAGTCCGGGCAGGCGAGAGCGACGCGGATGTCGGCCCCGGGGTCGTGCCGCGCCATGTCGTGCTGCAGCCGGTCGATCACGCGCGGCGGCAGTTCGGCCGCGGCGACCGGCTGCCCGGCATGGCGGGCCTGCAGCACGCAGCGCTCGACCAGCTGCTGCACCGCGGCCGCGGCGTCGGCTTCACGGATGGCCAGCAGGTCGTCGCTGCAGGGCAGGCGGTAGGCGAGTTCGTAGCCCTCGCAGTGCAGCGGCGGCGGGTCGACGGCCTCGAACGCGTCGGGCGACAGGGGGCGCAGGTCGCCGGTGCGCAGCGACAATTCCAGCGCCTCGCCGCAGGCCGGGCAGTCGGCCAGGGTGTCGAGCGCGTGGCCGAACAGCGCCTCGAACAGCACGAACAGGCAGGCGTCACGGGTGCCCAGCGGCAGCGCACCCCAGGCGGTGGGCGCCTCGGGCCAGGCCAGACGAAGCAGCAGAAGCGGCCGCTGCGGCGGCGGCAGGCTGCACGCCTGCTCCCAGGCGTGCAGCAGCGCCATGGCGCTCAGCGCCGCCGGGCGGGGATCGAGGCTGGCCATCGCGGGCCTGCGCGCGAGGTCCAGCCGTCAGGCCGGGTCGGTGAAGCTCGGCTCGGCGGGCTCGGGCGTCTCGAGGTCGCGCACCCAGCCTTCGTTCTCCAGCTTCAGGTGCTGGATGGCGATGGCGTTGGCGTTGGCATCGAGGTCGGGCAGGGCCTGGAACTCGGAGACCCAGGCGCGGAACACCTTGTAGGCCAGGGCGAGCTGGCCGCTCTCGTTGTAGACCTCGATGATCACGTCCTTGCGGAAATCCTTGAGCGAGCTTTCCGAACCGAGGCCGGCACCGAAGTTCCAGACCTTGTTGGCCCACTGCTCGAATTCCTTGTCGTGGGTGACGCCGCGCTCGAGCGTGATCGCCTCGAACTCGGTGCGGCCGGGCGACTTGCGGCTGCTGCTCGGGTCGCCGCCCTCGCGGTGCTTGACGACTTCGGTGGTGCGCTTGAGCGCGCTCACCTTGGACACGCCGGCCACGTACTTGCCGTCCCACTTGACCCTGAACTTGAAATTCTTGTAGGGGTCGAATCGCTGGGCGTTGACGGTGAACTGAGCCATGGTCGCCTCCTGATCGTGGTGAAGTGCGTGGAGCTCAGACGTCGATCTGGCCGGCCATCTGCTGCAGCTTGATGATCACGAACTCGGCCGGCTTCAGCGGCGCAAAGCCGACCACCACGTTGACGATCCCGAGGTTGATGTCGTTCTGGGTCGTCGTGTCCTTGTCGCACTTGACGAAGTAGGCGTCGCGCGGCGAGCTGCCCTGGAAGGCGCCCTGGCGGAACAGGTTGTGCATGAAGGCGCCGGCGTTCAGGCGGATCTGCGCCCACAGCGGTTCGTCGTTGGGCTCGAACACCACCCACTGCAGTCCACGGTACAGGCTTTCCTCGATGTAGAGCGCCGTGCGGCGCACGGGGATGTACTTGTATTCGTCGGCCAGCAGGTCCGCCCCGCGCATCGTGCGCGCGCCCCAGGCCACGGTGCCGATGATGGGAAAGCTGCGCAGGCAGTTCACGCCCAGCGGGTTGAGCAGGCCGTTCTCCTCGTTGGTGAGGCTCACCGACAGGCCCTGCACGCCGGACAGCGCCGCATCGACGCCGGCCGGCGCCTTCCACACGCCGCGGTTGGTGTCGGTGCGGGCCATCAGGCCGGCGATCGCGCCGCTCGGTGCGAAGGTGTCGAGCTGGCCGTCGCGTTTCGGGTCGGGCTGGCGCAGACGCGGGAAGAACAGCGCCGCGTTGCGCGCGCGTTCGCCGGTCAGGCCCAGCTCGGTGAGCGCCGCGTTGTTGTTGGCGACGATGTCGTTGGCCGCATCCCAGGCCGCCGGCGCATCGACGATCAGCATGGCGCGGCGCTGCACGCAGAAGTCGAGCGCGCTGCTGTAGACGTCCTTGGGCGTGTCGCCCTCGCGCGTGTCGGGCGGGATGCACAGCAGGTTGAAGAGGTCGGTCTTCTTCAGGGCATACAGGCCGGTCTTGTCGGCTTCGCTGCCCTGGTAGGCCGCAGCGTCCAGCGGCTCGCTGTTGCTCGCCTGTCCTGCAGTGGCCACTGGGGTGGAGGCAGCGTCGTCGGTCCAGATCGTCTTGCCTTCGCCCGGGTCGCCGTGCTTGGGCGGGACGCTGGTGCCCGGCAGGGTCGTGCTGGGGGCCACGCGCAGCAGGGCCGATTCATTGGCCAGCACGCGGTCGACGCGGCGCGGGCTTTCCTTCACGCTGAGGTTGAGAAAGGTCTCGATCGCACCGCTGCCGCTGCGCACCGTGAGGTTGAAGAGGTCGGTCTTGGCCAGGCCGTGGCGGGTGGCCACGTCTTCCGAGACCTTGTCGTCCACGCGCACCCGCAGGCCGTTGCCCCAGCTGCCGGCCGAGGCGGCCACCAGCTCGAGGTTGGTGAGCGAGATCTTTGCCGCGTTGTTCACGCCCTCGCCGCTCTTGGGCTTGTACAGCCGCACGATCACCGCGCGCGCACCGCCGTTGCGGAAGAAGTCGCTCACCGAATAGCCGAGCGGATAGGCCGGATCGAGCCCGCCGAACTGGCGCTCGAAGTCGCCGAAGGAAGTGATGAGCGTGGGCTCGTCGCTGCCCATCGCGGTGCGGCCGAGGAAGGCGGTGATGGAGGTGGCGACCCCGGTGATGGTGCGCACCCCGCTGGGCAGCTCCTCGACATAGACCCCGGGGTAGGAAACGGCGACGGGCATGGCGACCTCCTGGCGTGATGCGCATGGACGGGGTCTGCGCAATGCCGCTGTGCCGCGGGCCGTGCAGATGCGTGCGCAAACTTCGGAGCGCCAATCTGCGCCTGTCCCAGCGGCGGCCGTATCCCTAACTCGCGAGGCTCATGGGGAGGCCGCGAGCACGCGCCGGTACTGCACGGCCTCGGCGATGTGCGCGGTGCCGATCTGCGCAGCGCCCGCCGCATCGGCCACCGTGCGTGCCAGTCGCAGCACGCGGTGGAAGCTGCGCGCCGACCAGCCCAGGCGCGTCGCGGCCGCCTGCAGGAACTGCGCGGCCGCGTCGTCGGGCCGGCAATGCGTCTCCAGCGCCTCGCCGGCGAGTGCCGCGTTCAGGCAGTTCTGGCGCCGCATCTGTCGCTCGCGCGCGGCCAGCACGCGCGCGGCCACCTGGGCGCTGCTGTCGCCATCGGGCAGGGCGGTCAGCGTGGCAGGTTCGACCGCGGGCACATCGACCTGCACATCGATGCGGTCCAGCAGCGGGCCGCTCAGGCGCGCCTGGTAGCGCGCGATGAGGTCGGGCGTGCAGCGGCAGGCGCGCAAGGGGCTCGCATGGTGGCCGCAGGGGCAGGGGTTCATCGCGGCCACGAGCTGGAAGCGCGCCGGAAATTCGGCCTGCCGCGCGGCACGCGAAATGTGGATGCGGCCCGACTCCAGCGGCTCGCGCAGCGCTTCCAGCGCGGCGCGCGGGAATTCGGGCAGTTCGTCGAGGAACAGCACGCCTTCGTGCGCGAGCGAGATCTCGCCCGGGCGCGGTGGCGAGCCGCCGCCCACCAGCGCCACCGGCGAAGCGGTGTGATGCGGCGAGCGCAGCACACGCTGGCGCCAGCGCGCCGGATCGAACGCGCCGGCCAGGCTCAGCACCGCGGCCGACTCGATGGCAGCCTGGTCGTCCAGCGGCGGCAGCACGCCGGCGAAACGCTGCGCAAGCATGGACTTGCCGGTGCCGGGCGGCCCCACCATCAGCAGCGAATGGCCGCCGGCGGCGGCGATCTCGAGCGCGCGCTTGGCGCCGGCCTGGCCCTTGACGTCGCGCAGGTCCGGCCAGGCCGGGCCGCTGCCGCCGGCATGCGCCACCGCGCGCGGCAGGTCCTCGCGCGCCGCATCGCTGCCGGGCAGCAAGGCCTTGACCACCTCGAGCAGATGCGCGGCGGCGTGGATGGCGAGGCCCTCGACCAGCGCGGCCTCGGCCGCACTCGCCGCCGGCAGCACCAGCGCGCGCGAGGCGCCGCTGCGCCGCACCGCCAGCGCCGTGGCGAGCGCGCCGCGCACCGGGCGCAGGTCGCCGGCGAGCGAGAGTTCGCCGGCGAACTCGAAGGCATCCAGCCGCTGCGCATCGACCTGGCCGGCGGCCGCGAGGATGCCCAGCGCGATCGGCAGGTCGAAGCGGCCGGACTCCTTGGGCAGGTCGGCCGGCGCGAGGTTCACCGTGATCCGCCGGTTGCTCGGGAAGCCCAACCCGCAGGTGAGCAGCGCGGCACGCACCCGTTCTCGCGCCTCCTTGACCTCGGTGTCGGCCAGGCCCACCAGCGTGAACTGCGGCAGGCCGTTGGCCAGGTGCACCTCGACCGTGACCTGCGGCGCGGCGAGCCCGTCCAGGGCGCGGCTGTGAACCACGGCAAGCGACATTGTTCTTCCTCCCTGTGGTGTGGCGGACACGCGCTGCATCGGCGCGGTCTCGTGGCCCGCGATTGTGCCGGCGGCCCATGTGCCGCTTCGGTGCGTGCGAGCCGCATCGCTTTGGTGCGCGTGGCGTGCATCGGCGCCTGGCGCGACCCGCGATGGTGCATCGCCCCGGTGATCGACGCGCCCCGCCCCGGGGCAAAGCCGGTGGCACACATCGTGCAGAAAGGGCTTGCGCGCAAACCCTTGATCCACCACCGGAGCCTTCCCCATGCACCCCGCTTCCTTCGCCGTCGCCGCCCTCGCCATGCTGGGCGCCATGCCTGCCTTCGCGCAGCAGGCCGGCACCGACTATTCGCTCACCGGCAACCTCACGCTCGCGAGCGACTACCGCTTTCGCGGCATCTCGCAGACCAACAAGAAGCCGACGCTGCAAGGCGGCATCGACTTCAGCGCCGGCGGCTTCTATCTCGGCAACTGGAACTCCAACATCGACAGCGACCTGTACACCGGCGCCAACCTCGAGATGGACTTCTACGGCGGCTACAAGGGTGCGGCGGGCAGCGTCGGCTACGACGTCGGGCTGCTGTACTACTACTACCCGGGCAGCGGCAACACCGGCGCCGGAAAGATCGACAACACCGAGCTCTACGCCGCGGCCAGCTTCGGCCCGGTGACGCTGAAGTACTCGCATGCGGTGAGCGACTTCTTCAACGCGCCGGACTCGAAGAACAGCTACTACCTCGACCTCAGCGCGAGCCACACCGTCGGCCGCTTCACGCTCGGCGCGCATGTGGGCTACCAGAAGCTGAAGGGCGGCGCGCGCGTCACCGAGATCGGCGGCGCCACGCTGCGCAACAGCATCGTCGACTACCGCCTCGGGGTGACCACCGACGTGTCGGGCTTCGCGCTCGGCGCGGCGCTGGTCGGCACCAACCGCGACCTCGCCGGCAGCGTCGCCGGGCGAAACATCAGCGGCGACACGCTGGTGCTGAGCGTCGCCCGCACCTTCTGAACCGACCCAAGGAGAGGACCATGACCATGAAGATGGTGACTGCCATCGTCAAGCCCTTCAAGCTCGACGAAGTGCGTGAGGCCCTGAGCGCCATCGGCGTGCAGGGCGTGACGGTGACCGAAGTGAAGGGCTTCGGCCGCCAGAAGGGCCACACCGAGCTGTACCGCGGCGCGGAGTACGTGGTCGACTTCCTGCCCAAGGTGAAGATCGACGTGGCCGTGGACGACGGCATCGTCGAGCGTGTCATCGAGGCGGTGGAAGGCGCCGCACGCACCGGAAAGATCGGCGACGGAAAGATCTTCGTTTCCGCGCTCGAGCAGGTGATCCGCATCCGCACCGGCGAGACCGGCCGCGACGCGCTCTGAGCCTTCACACCTTTCCACGACTCAGCGAGACCCACCCATGAACAAGCTCTTCGCCATCGCGGCGCTCGCCCTCGCCGGCGCCGCAGCCCCGGCCTTCGCCCAGGACGCGGCCCCCACGCTGGACAGCGGCGACACCGCCTGGATGCTGACCTCCACCATGCTCGTCATCCTGATGACCATCCCCGGCCTCGCGCTCTTCTACGGCGGCCTGGCGCGCGCCAAGAACATGCTGTCGGTGCTGATGCAGGTGTTCGTCATCTTTGCGCTCATCACCCTGCTGTGGGCCATCTACGGCTATTCGCTCACCTTCGGCGGCGAGGGCCTGTTCTTCGGCTCCTTCGACAAGCTCTTCCTCGCCGGCATCGCCGCCGACACCTTGTCGGGTGCGCTGCCCACCATTCCCGAGTTCGTCTTCGTCGCCTTCCAGTCGACCTTTGCCGCCATCACCGTGGCGCTGATCGTGGGCTCGTTCGCCGAGCGCATCCGCTTTGCCGCGGTGCTGCTGTTCGGCGTGCTGTGGTTCACCTTCAGCTACATCCCGATGGCGCACATGGTCTGGGGCGGCGGCCTGCTGGCCGCGGACGGTGCGCTCGACTTCGCCGGCGGCACGGTGGTGCACATCAATGCCGGCATCGCGGGACTGGTGGGTGCCTACGTCATCGGCAAGCGCGTGGGCTTCGGCAAGGAGGCGCTGACGCCGCATTCGCTCACGCTCACCATGGTCGGCGCCTCGCTGCTGTGGGTCGGCTGGTTCGGCTTCAACGCCGGCTCCGCCGGTGCGGCCAACGGCCTGGCGGGCCTCGCCTTCATCAACACCATCCTCGCCACCGGCGCGGCCACGCTGTCGTGGATCGCGGGCGAAGCGGTCTCGCGCGGCAAGGCCTCGATGCTGGGCGCCGCCTCGGGGGCGGTGGGTGGCCTGGTGGCGGTGACGCCGGCCGCGGGCTTCGTCGGGCCGATGGGCGCCATCGTGCTCGGCCTGATCGCCGGCGTGGTGTGCCTGTGGGGCGTGAACGGCCTCAAGCGGCTGCTGGGCGCGGACGACGCCTTCGATGTGTTCGGCGTGCATGGTGTCGGCGGCATCGTCGGCGCGCTGATGACCGGTGTGTTCGCCTCGCCGGCGCTCGGCGGCACGCAGGGCGCGGACTTCTCCATCGCCGCGCAGCTGTATGTGCAGGCCAAGAGCGTGCTGCTGACGGTGGTCTGGTCGGCGGTCGTGGCCTTCGTGGCCTACAAGGTCGTCGATGTGCTGATCGGCCTGCGCCCCAGCGAGGAGGCCGAGCGCCAGGGCCTGGACATCAGCTCGCACGGCGAGACGGCCTACAGCAAGTGAGCCGGGACCCCGCTCCGCAGGAAGCCGCCTTCGGGCGGCTTTTTGCTGCCCGGCCGTGATGCGGCGCACGGTTGATCGGGGTGGCGGCGCGGGGCGCCCGGCCGGTCTTGCCGACGGCGGCGTCGACCCCAAATGCCTAGAATCCGTGACCCCGCGCGGCGCTTTCGGCGCGCCGTCGCTCCAGCCGCAGCAGCCCCATGGTTCCTCACCTCATCACCGCGCTCACCGGTCCGATCAACGAGCTGGAGCAGCGCATCCTCGAATCGCTGCCGGCCATCGAACGCTGGTTCCGGCTCGAATGGATGGAGCACACGCCGCCGTTCTACACGTCGGTGGACGTGCGCAACGCCGGCTTCAAGCTCGCGCCGGTGGACACCAATCTCTTTCCCGGCGGCTTCAACAACCTGACGGAAGAGATGCTGCCGCTGGCCGTGCAGGCGGCGATGGCGGCGATCGAGAAGATCTGTCCCGAGGCGCGCAACCTGCTGCTCATCCCCGAGAAGCACACGCGCAACAGCTTCTACCTCATGAACGTGGCGCGGCTGGTGCAGATCTTTCACCAGGCGGGCCTGAACGTGCGCC
>JBIQKU010000131.1:0-9831 GCA_044506225.1 Rubrivivax sp.
AGGCCAGCACCGCTTGCGGCATGCGCTCGATGGCCAGGCGCTGGTTGGCGTCCAGCGCCGCGGGGCGCGCGGGTGAATCGGCCGAGGCCGGCCGCGCCTGCGGCTCCACGCTCAGCACGGCGCCGAGCACGGTGTTGGGGCGATAGGTGGCGAGGCCTTTCAGGCCGGACTTCCAGGCCTGCATGTAAAGGTCCTGAAAGTCGGCATACGGATAGTCCGCTGGCACGTTCACCGTCTTCGAAATCGAGGTGTCGATGTACGGCGCCACCGCGGCCACCATTTCCTGGTGCGCCTGCGCGCTCATCTGCAGCGCGGTGACGAAGGCCGGCGTGAGCGGCGCATCCTCGCCCTTCAGATGGCGGTACAGCCGCCATGCATGGTCCTCGACGGCGTATTCCTTGAAGGTGCCCGCCGCTTCGCGCTTCTTGCGGGTATAGGTCCAGCTGAACGCGGGCTCGATGCCGTTGCTCGCGTTGTCGGCAAAGGCCAGGCTGATGGTGCCGGTCGGCGCGATGGACAGCAGGTGCGAATTGCGCAGCCCTGTGCCGCGGATTCGCTCCTTCAGCGCGGCCGGCAGGCGCGAGGCAAAGGTGCCGCGCTGCAGATAGAGGTCGGCATTGAAGAGCGGAAAGGCGCCGCGCTCCACTGCCAGGTCCGATGACGCCTCATAGGCCGCATCGCGCATCACCTCGGCAATGCGGCGCGCGGCATCGCGTGCGGGCTGGGTGTCGTAGCGCAGGCCCAGCATCACCAGCGCATCGCCCAGGCCGGTAAAGCCCAGGCCCACGCGGCGCTTGTTGCGCGCTTCCTCCTGCTGGCGCGGCAGCGGCCAGAAGGTCACGTCGAGCACGTTGTCCAGCATGCGCACGGCCACCTTGGCCTCTTCGATGAACGCCGCTTCGTCGAAACGCGCGTTCGGCTCGAAGGGGTCGCGCACGAAGCGCGTGAGGTCGATCGAGCCGAGGCAGCAGCAGCCGTAGGGGGGCAGCGGCTGTTCACCGCAGGGGTTGGTCGCCGCGATCGTCTCGCAGTACGACAGGTTGTTGTCCGCGTTGATGCGGTCGAGGAACAGCACGCCGGGTTCGGCATGGCTGTAGGTGGAGCGCATGATCTGGTCCCACAGCTCGCGTGCGGGCAGCGTGCGGTAGACCCACAGGCCGTCTTCGCGCTGATGCGCGCCGGCCGCCTTCTGCTGCGGGCCGGGCTCCGCGCGGTGCACGAGCTCCACCTCGGCGTCGGCTTCCACGGCCTGCATGAACACATCGGTCAGGCCCACCGAGATGTTGAAGTTGCTGAGGTCGCCGCTGTCCTTGGCGTGGATGAACTCCTCCACGTCCGGGTGGTCGCAGCGCAGCACGCCCATCTGCGCACCGCGGCGCGAGCCGGCGGATTCGACCGTCTCGCAGGAGCGGTCGAACACGCGCATGTAGCTCACCGGGCCCGAGGCGTTGGAGCGGGTGCTGCCCACCCAGGCGCCGCGCGGGCGGATGCGCGAGAAGTCGTAGCCCACGCCGCCGCCCCGGCGCATGGTCTCGGCGGCTTCGGTGAGGGCGGTGTAGATGCCGGGGTGGCCGTCGTCGTCCTGTGCGATGGAGTCGCCCACCGGCTGCACGAAGCAGTTGATGAGCGTGGCGCTGAGGTCGGTGCCGGCGGCGGAGTTGATGCGCCCGGCGGGCACGAAGCCGTTCTCGAGCGCCTGCATGAAGCGCGCTTCCCACATCGCCCGCGCCTCGGGGGCTTCGGCCTGCGCGAGTGCGCGCGCCACGCGGCGGCGTACGTCGGCCACATGGCGCTCGTCGCCCTTGGCGTATTTCTCGAGCAGCACCTCCTCGCTGATGGCCTGGGCGGGCAGGGTGGCGGGCGTGGGGCGTGAGGTGGGGGTGGCAAGCGTCATCGGTCGGTGCTCCGCGTTCAGGATGCCGCGCACGCTAGCGGGAGGTGGCGCCCCCGGTGTTGACCTCCGTCAGTGCGCCGGAAGGCCCGGCGGCGGCGCCCCGTGGCGCGCGCGTCAGTCGAGCGTGAAACCCAGCTTGAGGGTGACCTGCCAGTGCGCCACCTTGCCGTCCACCACATGCCCGCGTGTCTCCGTCACGGAGAACCACTGGATGTTGTGCACCGTCTCGTGCGCCTTGGCGATGGCCGTTTGCACGGCGTCCTCGATGCTGTCGGGCGACGAGCCGGTGAGCTCGATCTGCTTGTAGACGTGGTGGGACATGCGGGTCTCCTTGGGCGAAAGGCGGTCGTGTCAGCTTAGCGAGAGCGGGCGCCGGCGGGGGCTTGCACCCTGCGGCCGGTAGGGGACGTGCGCGCGCGGAATTGAAGAACCCCTCTCCCGCCGGCGGGAGAGGGGCAGGGGTGAGGGCCGGGGAATTGGATGCCGCTGCGCGGGGGCTCAAACGGATGGTGGCGCTTGCCGAGGCCGCCTCACCCCGACCCTCTCCCTCAGAGCGGGAGAGGAAGTGGCGGCTACACCAGCTCCTCGATCAGATCAGCTCTTCGATCACGAACCGGTTGTACTTCTGGGCCAGTCGCGCGCCCAGGCGGCGGGCGACCTCGGCGACCTGTGCGGTCTGCTCGTTGCTCGGCGCGTGCACGAGCAGCCAGCCGTGGCCTTCCTCGGCCAGCTGGCGACGGAACTTGGCGAGGTTAACGTCCTGGCCGAGCGAGGCGAGCGCGCCTGCGTTGTCGAGCTCCGCGGCCAGTGCGCTGCGCATCTCCTCGGCGGTGTATTCATGCACCGCAGGGCCGGCGAAGCCGGCGTCGGCCAGCGCCGTGACCGCATCGCGCAGCACCTTTTCATCGGCAAATGCCAGCACGACATGATCCAGCGGCTTCAGAAGGTCGGGCGACTCGGTGGTGGATTTCGCCATGCGCATCGGGCTCCGTGGTCTGGGGGTTTCGAAGAGGCAGATCAGGCCACCGCAGCCACGGTGGCCGCCGTGTGGCGCGCCGGCACGCGCGGCGCCTCGCGCAGGCTGCGGGCGCGGCGGGCGGCCGCCAGCGCGCGCGGGCTGAGCGCGAGCCGTGTGACGGCATACACCGGGTCGGCATCCTCGGGGCACAGCGTGACGGCCTCGTCGTCCAGGGCGCTCACGCTGTCGGCGCGCACACAGGTGGCGTGGCGCGGCGAATCGCAGGTGAGCTCGACCAGC
This sequence comes from Rubrivivax sp., assembly GCA_044506225.1. GTDB lineage: Bacteria > Pseudomonadota > Gammaproteobacteria > Burkholderiales > Burkholderiaceae_C > JAKFDI01. The sequence goes on from JBIQKU010000131.1 coordinate 3,153, forward strand.
AACAGGCGTTGCGCGCGGCGCTCGGCCAGCGACTTCACCTCGAGCGAGACGCTGCGCCAGTCGGGCTCGCCGACGATGCGCGGCGCTGCATGGCTGTCGCCGAAGAAGCAATGCACCAGGCTTTGCACCACATGCAGCGCATCGTCCTCATGCACCGCGGCGCGCGCGGGCAGTCGCATGGGCGTCTCTTCGGCAAATGGGCGGCGCAGCAGCACGCAGGTTTCACCGAGAGCGGAGGTGGTGAGCTGGGCCTCGTAGCGTTCGGCCGCATCGCGACCGTATTGCACGACGATCGTGGCCAGGAAGGACTCTCGGTGGGCGCGTTTCATTTGGTTGAAATCCCTGCTGAATGAATTACTGATCGCGCAAGCCGCTGCGCATCGACCGGCGGCAGTGCGGTGCCCGTTGGTAACCGGCCTGGCAGACGAACGCCCTGGGCCGCCTCACCGAGGCGGTGGGCGATGTGCAATTGGCGTGCCCCCACCGGCGGCGGGCCCGGGCGGTCACAGAGGGGAAACCCCTTCGGGCGAGGCGAGGTGCGGCTCCTAGAATCTTTTTGTGCACTTGCACAACGGCATACAGGAGGAGCAGCTTCATGGCCCAGTCACGCCGCGGCGCCGCCAGCGACGCGGGCGCATCGGCGGCCGGCGCGACCGGCCAGCGCGTCCTGAAGAAGTACCCCAACCGGCGCCTGTACGACACCCGCACGAGCAGCTACATCACGCTGGCCGACGTGAAGGACATGGTGCTCAAGGGCCAGGACTTCGTGGTCCGTGACGCGAAGTCGGGCGAGGACCTCACACGAAGCATCCTGCTGCAGATCATCCTCGAGGAAGAAACCGGCGGCGTGCCGATGTTCTCCACGCAGATGCTGTCGCAGATCATCCGCTTCTACGGCCATGCGATGCAGGGCCTGATGGGCTCCTACCTCGAGAAGAACCTGCAGACCTTCACCGACATCCAGGCGCGGCTGGCCGAGCAGTCCAAGGGCCTGTACGACCCGGCGCTGATGTCGCCGGAGATCTGGTCGCAGTTCCTGAGCGGCCAGGCGCCGGCGGTGCAGGGCCTGATGGGCAACTACCTCGAGCAGTCCAAGGCCATGTTCATGCAGATGCAGGAACAGATGGCCAAGCAGACCGAGGCGCTGTTCCCCGGGATGCCCGGCATGCCGGGTTTCGGGCCGCCCAAGCGCTGAGCCGCCTTCGGCCGCCAAGGGCCCACGGCGCCGCGGCGCGGGCGGCATCGGCGAAAATCCGGCGATGACGCAAGACCTCGCCGCGGCCGTCGCCGCCACGCCGGAAACCTCCGCCCAGGCCGCCCAGCCGAAGATCGGCTTCGTGTCCCTGGGCTGCCCGAAGGCGCTCACGGACTCCGAACTCATCCTCACCCAGCTGCGCGCCGAGGGCTACGACACCTCGAAGACCTTCGCGGGCGCAGACCTCGTGATCGTCAACACCTGCGGCTTCATCGACGACGCCGTCAAGGAAAGCCTGGACACCATCGGCGAAGCCTTGGCCGAGAACGGCAAGGTGATCGTCACCGGCTGCCTGGGCGCCAAGACCGATGCGGCGGGCGGCAACATGGTGGCCGGTGTGCACCCGAGCGTGCTGGCCGTGACCGGCCCGCATGCCACGCACGAGGTGATGGATGCGGTGCACAAGCATGTGCCGCGGCCGCACGATCCCTTCGTCGACCTGGTGCCGCCGCAGGGCATCAAGCTCACGCCGCGGCATTACGCCTATCTCAAGATCAGCGAGGGCTGCAACCACCGTTGCTCGTTCTGCATCATCCCGAGCATGCGCGGCGACCTCGATTCGCGCTCCATCGGCGAGGTGCTGGGCGAGGCGCGGCGGCTGTTCGAGTCCGGCGTGAAGGAGCTGCTGGTCATCAGCCAGGACACGAGCGCCTACGGCGTGGACGTGAAGTACCGCACCGGCTTCTTCGACGGCAAGCCGGTGAAGACGCGCATGCTGGACCTGTGCGTGCAGCTCGGCGAACTCGCCGCCCAGCACGGCGCCTGGGTGCGCTTGCACTACGTCTATCCGTATCCGCATGTGGACGAGATCCTGCCGCTGATGGCGCAAGGCCTGGTGCTGCCCTACCTGGACGTGCCTTTCCAGCATTCGCACCCCGATGTGCTCAAGCGCATGAAGCGCCCGGCCAGTGGCGAGCGCAACCTCGAGCGGCTGCAGCGCTGGCGCGAGATGTGCCCCGAGCTGGTGGTGCGCAGCACCTTCATTGCCGGTTTTCCGGGCGAAACCGAGGCCGAGTTCGAGCACCTGCTCGATTTCATGCGCGAGGCGCGCATCGACCGCGCCGGGTGTTTTGCCTATTCGCCGGTGGAGGGCGCCTCGGCCAACGCACTGCCCGGCGGCGTACCGGCCGAACTGCGCGAGGAACGCCGGGCGCGTTTCATGGCCGTGGCCGAACAGGTCTCGGCCGACAAGCTGCGCGAGCGCGTGGGCGCCACCATGCAGGTGCTGGTCGACTCGGCGCCGGCGCTCGGCCGCCGCGGCGGGGTGGGACGCTCGTACGCGGATGCGCCGGAGATCGACGGCGTGGTGCAGCTGCTGCCGCCGCAGAAAGCCTCGAAGACGCTGAAGGTCGGCGAGTTCACGCGTGCGCGCATCGTCGGCACACAAGGCCACGACCTGGTGGCGCAGCCGATCTGAGCCGACCATGGACAGCGATGCACGCCGCAAGGCGACGGGCCTGATCCACCACCCGTACACGCCGCCGGGCGGCTTCGAGGCCGTGGGGCCGGGGGTGCACAAGGCGTCCACGGTGATCTTTCCCAACGTCGCCGCCATGCGTGCGCGCGACTGGAAGCACAAGAGCGGCTACACCTACGGCCTGCACGGCACGCCGACCACCTTCACGCTGGAAGAGCGCATCGCCACGCTGGAAGGCGGGCTGCAATGCGTGCTCGCGCCCAGCGGCCTCGCGGCCATCGCGCTGGTCGACCTCGCGCTGCTGAAATCCGGCGACGAGCTGCTGATCCCGGACAACGCCTACGGCCCGGGCAAGGAACTCGCGCGCCACGAGCTCGCGGGCTGGGGCATCACGCATCGCTTCTACGACGCGATGGACCCGCAGTCGCTGGCCGAGGCCATTGGCGACAAGACGAAGCTCGTCTGGCTGGAGGCTGCCGGCTCGGTGACCATGGAGTTCCCGGACTTGCCGGCGCTGATCCGCATCGCGCGCGAACGCGGCGTGCGCGTGGCGCTGGACAACACCTGGGGTGCGGGCCTGGCCTTCGATCCGTTCGCCATCGGCGAGGACAAGCTCGCGGTCGACGTCTCGGTGCAGGCGCTGACCAAGTACCCGTCAGGCGGTGCGGACGTGCTCATGGGCTCGGTCACCACGCGCGACGAGGCGCTGCACCTCACGCTCAAGCTCTCGCACATGCGGCTCGGCGTCGGCATCGCCGCCAACGATGCCGAACTGGTGCTGCGCTCGCTGCCCACGCTCGCACTGCGCTACGCCGCGCAAGATGCGGCGGCGCGCCGACTGGCGCAATGGTGGGCGGCCCGCCCGGAAGTGGCGCAGGTGCTGCACCCGGCGCTGCCCGCATCGCCGGGGCATGCGCACTGGCAGGCGGTGTGCACGCAGGCGGCCGGCCTGTTCTCCATCGTGTTCGACGAGCGCTTCGACACTGCCGCGGTGGATCGCTTTGTCGACGCGCTGCGGCTGTTTCGCATCGGCTATTCCTGGGGCGGGCCGGTGAGCCTTGCCGTGCCCTATGACGTCGCGACGATGCGCCGCAAGACGGCGATCAAGGGCATGCTGGTGCGCCTGTCCATCGGCTTCGAGGCGGTGGATGACCTGATCGCGGATTGCGAGCAGGCGCTGGCGGCTCTGCGCTAGGGCTCGGGGCCCAGGTCCTGGTCCCGGCCCTTCGATACCTCAGGGCGAACGGGGTCGGCTAGGACGTCGACGAGACCTTGTGTCTCATCAGTCGCCCCTTTTGCCGCCAGCGAAAGGAGCGTGATCGGCTTCGCCGCTCAGTCCTTCGGACGTGATGAGACCTTGTGTCTCATCAGTCGCCCCTTTTCGCGGTCCCAGTCGCGCTGCTTCTCGGTGTTGCGCTTGTCGTGCTGCGCCTTGCCCTTGGCCAGCGCGATCTCGGCCTTCACGCGACCGCCCTTGTAGTGCAGGTTCAGCGGCACGAGGGTGAAGCCCTTCTGTTCCACCTTGCCGATGAGGCGGCGGATCTCCTCCTTGTGCATCAGCAGCTTCTTGGTGCGGTCAGCCTCGGGATGCACATGCGTGGAGGCGCTGTTCAAGGCGTTGATGCGGCAGCCGATGAGAAAGAGCTCGCCGTCGCGGATCACCACATAGCCGTCGGACAGTTGCACCTGGCCTGCGCGTATGGCCTTGATCTCCCAGCCCTCGAGCACCATGCCGGCCTCGAAGCGTTCCTCGATGTGGTAGTCGAAGCGTGCGCGGCGGTTCTCGACGATGGACATGGTGTGGCGGGCGGGGCGCACTGGGGCGCTCAATACAATCGGCCATTGTATGAAGCACGTGAAGAAGTCCGTCCTGCTGTGGCACTCGCCCAGGCAGATGTACGAGCTGGTGACGGGGGTCGAGCGCTACCCCGACTTCCTGCCCTGGTGCGAGCGTGCCGAGGTGCTGTCGCGGGACGAGGGCGGCATGACCGCGCGGCTGCACCTGTCGTATGCCGGCGTGCGCCATGCCTTCACCACCCGCAACACGCACGAGCCCGACCGGCGGGTCGAGATGGCGCTGGTCGACGGGCCGTTCTCGCTGCTCGACGGCGTGTGGAAGTTCATTCCCGTGGGCGCCGACGAGGCGGCCTGCAAGATCGAGTTCGAGCTGCGCTATGCCTTCTCCAGCCGCACGCTGGAGATGGTGGTGAGCCCGGTCTTCGACCGCATCGCCAACACCTTCGTCGATTCCTTCGTCAAGCGCGCCGAACAGGTTCATGGCGCACGCTGAGGGCAGGCTGCGTGTGGTCGTGGCGCGCACGCCGGCGCGCGGTGAAGTGCTGCTGCAGGCGCTCGAGGTGCCGGGCGGCTCGACCGTCGCCGACGTGCTGCGCGCCGCCGGCCTTGCGCCTGATGAGCACGCCACGCGTTCCGTCGGCATCTGGGGGCGCATCACGGCGCTGGATGCGCCGGTGCGAGACGGTGACCGGATCGAGCTCTACCGGCCGCTGACCGTGGACCCGAAGGAGGCGCGCCGCCTGCGCTACAAGCGGCACCGCGACAAGACCGCGGTGCGCTGAGGGCTCAGTGCACCGCTTGCCGCATCAGCGGCATTCGCTCGCGACGATCGCACGCGCGCGCTGGGCTTCCGCCGCGCGCTGCGCATCGTCGAGGATTTCGCGCTCGCCGTTCTCTGCCACGCGGGCCACGCGCATGCCGCTGTCCAGCGAACGCAGGTGCGCCTGGGCGCGTTTGCAGTTCTCGGCGCGTGCGGCGGCCTTGCGCTGTTCCTCGGCCTTCTGCTTCTCGGCTTCCTTCGCGGCCTCTTCCTGCTCGGCCTTCTTGCGCCTGGCTTCGAGTTCCGGGTCGACCTTCGCCGTGGGCGGCAGGGTCGGTGCCGCGGCCGAAGCCGCCGGCGCGGCGGGGGTGGCCGACGCGCGCGGCGGCGGCTGGTTGTTGGGCCGCTGCAGGATGTCCTTGTCGGCCACGCCGGCGGGCGGCGGCAGGTCGCTGTACTGCACCTGGCCCCGGTGATCGCGCCATTTCCATTGGGCGGCGGCCGGCATGGCGAGCGTTGCGCCGAGCAGCACACACAGCGCAACGAGGCTTGATCGGGGCATGGGTCTGGGCATCGTTTTGAACGGGCGGCCAGTGTAGCCCCGGCCCCTGCGGCGACCCTGCGCGGAACGGGTGAAGTGTGCGGTTGTTCCCGCATCCCGTCCGTATAATCGCGCTTTGCGTCTGGAGCCAATCCATCATGCGCCTACTCGGCAAAGCGCTCACCTTCGACGACGTGTTGTTGGTGCCGGCCTTCTCGCAAGTGTTGCCCCGCGACACCTCTCTTGCGACCTCCTTCTCCCGAAACATCCGCCTGAACATCCCGCTCGTGTCCGCGGCCATGGACACGGTGACGGAAGCCCGCCTGGCGATCACCATCGCCCAGGAAGGCGGCATCGGCATCGTCCACAAGAACCTTTCCATCCAGAAGCAGGCGGCCGAGGTGGCGCGCGTGAAGCGCTACGAATCCGGCCTGCTGCGCGACCCCATCACCGTCACGCCCGACACGCCGGTGCGCGAGGTCAAGGCGCTGTCGCAGCAGCACGGCTTCTCCGGCTTTCCGGTGGTGGAAGGCAACAAGGTCGTGGGCATCGTCACCAACCGCGATATCCGCTTCGAGACGCGCGACGTGCCGGTGCGCGAGGTGATGACGCCGCGCGAGCGCCTGGTCACTGTGCGTGAAGGCGCCACCATCGACGAAGGCAAGGCGCTGATGCACCGCCACAAGCTCGAGCGCGTGCTGGTCGTCAACAACGCCTTCGAGCTGCGCGGGCTGATGACCGTCAAGGACATCCACAAGCAGACCAACTTCCCCAACGCTGCGCGCGACTCGCACGGCAAGCTGCGCGTGGGCGCGGCGGTCGGCGTGGGCGAGGGCACCGAGGAACGCGTGGAAGCGCTGGTGCGCGCCGGCGTCGACGCGCTGGTGGTCGACACCGCGCACGGCCACA
>JBIQKU010000132.1:0-9776 GCA_044506225.1 Rubrivivax sp.
AGCGCCGATGATAGTGCGGATTCCCGTGTGAAAGTAGGACATTGTCAGGCTAATATATGGAAAACCCCCGTGCCGAAAGGCCGGGGGTTTTTGCTTTCTGGAGCCGTGGTATCGGGCAGCAACACTCCTGAGGATTGCTTTCGCCGTCGGCTCGGCGTCGGGTTGCAATAGAGGTGAGGATTTCGCCTTCACGCTGCGCGACCACTGCGACGGTCGGGCCGGTGCTGAACCCCCGTCCACGTCGCTGAATTCATCCGTGGCCGCTCAGTCCGCCCTCGACCGGCGGCTTGGCCAGAATGCGGGCCCCCGTTGCCCGAAAACTGAGTCGCGTTGCGAGCGGCAGCTAGGTAGAGCCCGGCCAATGCCGCAAGCATGCACGTCCCGCAAAGGCTCGGCGATAGTCGGTTTCATGCTCGCGCGATTACAGCAACGGATCGTCCTGCTCTTGGCCTTGGCGCTGATCCTTTGGACAACAGTGCTTTGCGCGAACGGTTATCCGCGCTTGGTGCTCGCCGGCGCCTTCGTCGTGCTGTTTGGCCATTCCTTCGTGCTGGCGGCCGAATTCGGGCTCATGGCTTGGTGCAACCGCCACGATGACGTACCTCGGGCCACGCTAAGCCAACTCTTCCGCGCGTGGGTGTCCGAATCGCTCTGGGCGATAGCGGTGTTCTGCTGGCGGCAACCGTTTCGGCCCGACGCCGTGCCGGATCACCTCCCGCCTGGCGCGCAACGCCGCGGCGTCGTGTTCGTACACGGCTTCGTGTGCAACCGCGGTCTCTGGAACCCTTGGATGAGGCGGCTGTGCGCTGAAGGGGTTCCCTTCGTGGCCGTCAACCTCGAGCCGGTGTTCGGCACCATCGACGACTACCCACCGATCATCGAGGCGGCCGTCCAACGCGTGATAGACGTGAGCGGCCGGACCCCCGTGGTCGTGGCACACAGCATGGGCGGGCTCGCCGTCCGCGCGTGGCTCAACGCGTTCGGAGGCGAGATGCGGGTGCGGCGGGTCATCACCATCGGTGCGCCGCACCGCGGCACGGTGCTCGCATGCTTCGCCCACAGCCTGAACACCCGCCAGTTGCGCCGCGGCGGTGACTGGTTGCGCCGCCTCGCGGCATCAGAGCCTTCCACACGGGCCGAGCGCTTCACCTGCTTCTTCGGGCATTGCGACAACGTGGTGTTTCCGGCGACGACAGCCACCCTCGCCGGTGCCGACAACCGCCACCTCGCGGGTTGTGCGCACGTGCAGATGGCGCATCACGAGGCCGTGTTCGATGAGGTCCAGCGCTGGCTGTGCGCGGACGACGACCGTCCAGACGCAAGACTGCCCCAGGACCGTCCTTGAACCGTGACGCGCGCGCGTCCGGCAGCGCACCCGAGATGAGGAAAAGACAGCCTTGAGCTAAGCCGCCCGAACGCTCTGCGCCAACCGAAACACCCGGTCCCCTTCACACACCACCCCAGCGTCGATCAGCGGCTGTGCACGGAGCGCCTCGTAGATCGGCGCGAAATCCTGCGCGGTCGCCTCGAACAGCTGGCGGAACGAGTCGATCACGAAGTAGCTCGCCTGGTAGCTGTCGATGCGATAGCGGGTTCGCATGATCCGCGGCAGGTCGAAGCCGATGCGCGCCGGCTCGGGATTGGTCACGCTGTAGCGTAGCTCGCCGGTCGACGACAGGATGCCGGCGCCGTAGGCACGCAGGCCATCCGGCGTGGCGAGCAGGCCGAATTCGACCGTGTACCAGTAAAGCCGGGCCAGCAACTCGCATGATCCCAGCCGACTTGCGCGCAAGCCACCGGCGCCGTAGGCCTGCATGTAGTCCGCAAACACCGGGTCGAACAGCAGCGGCACGTGGCCGAACAGGTCATGAAACACGTCCGGCTCGACCACGTAGTCGAACTCCTGGGGCGTGCGCAACCACCGGGTCACCGGAAAACGGCGCTGGGCGAGCAGGGAAAAGAATGCCTCCTCGGGAATCAGGCCGGGCACCGCCACGATGCTCCAGCCGGTGGCGCGCTGCAGCGAACGCGAGAGCGCGTCGAACCGCGGGATCTGCGCCGCATCGCCCAGTTCGCCGACCCAGCGGATGAACTCGTCGCAGGCGAGCCCGGGCAGTTGACGCAGCTGGCGCTCATGCAGCCGTCGGTAGAGTGCATGCTCCTGCGCGGTGTAGGTCTCCCAGCGCTGGTCGCAGGTGAAGTCGCTGCGCGCGCTGGCGTAGTCGCCACGCGGCGGGCGTGAGCCCTCGCCGTAGGTAACCGGGGCCACGCCGGTGTTCTGCGCCTTGGCGGTCACGCCCATGGCTGGCCTACTGCGCCGTGGTGTCGGTGAGCACGCCGCGTCGAATCTGGTCGAGTTCGATGCTCTCGAACAACGCCCGGAAGTTGCCCTCACCGAAGCCCTCGTCGCCCTTGCGCTGGATGATCTCGAAGAAGATCGGCCCGATCACGGTCTGCGTGAAGATCTGCAGCAGCAACTCGTTCGGTGCGCCCAGGTGTGTCGCCCCATCGATCAAGATGCGCAGCCGTTTCAGGTCCTCAAGCCGCTCGCCATGTCCGGGCAGGCGCTTGTCCACCAGGTCGTAATAGGTGTCGATCGTGTCCTGGAAGGCCACGCCGCGCGCCTTCATCGCCTCCACGGTCGAATAGATGTCGCCGGTCGACAACGCGATGTGCTGGATGCCTTCGCCGCGGTATTCGTCCAGGTATTCCGCGATCTGGCTCTTGTCGTCCGAGCTCTCGTTGATCGGGATGCGGATCTTGCCGCAGGGGCTGGTCATCGCCTTGCTCTTCAGGCCGGTGAGCTTGCCTTCGATGTCGAAGTAGCGCACCTCCTTGAAGTTGAAGAGGCGTTCGTAGAAGTCGGCCCACTCCTTCATGCGGCCGCGGTGCACGTTGTGGGTCAGGTGGTCGATGGCGGCCAGACCGCAGCCTGCAGGATTCGCGACGGCACCTTCGATGGGCACAAAGTCGACGTCGTAGATCGAGATGTTGCCGACGGCGCCATCGGCCGCGCCATCCTTGCCGCGCCAGCGGTCGACGAAATAGATCAGCGAGTCGCCGATGCCCTTGATGGCCGGGATGTTCAGCTCCATCGGCCCGGTGTGGTTGTCGAAGCCCCAGGCGCCGAGTTCAAGCGCCCGGCGGTAGGCCAGCCCGGCGTCCTGCACCCTGAAGGCCATCGCACATACGCTCGGACCATGCAGCCGCGCGAAGCGCTGGGCGAAGGAATCGGGCTCGGCGTTGATGATGAAGTTGACACCGCCTTGCCGGTACAGCGTGACCTTCTTGTGGCGATGGCGCGCCACTGCCGAAAAACCCATGGTCTGGAAGAGACTTCCCAGCGCCGCCGGGTCCGGCGCGGCGAACTCGATGAATTCAAAGCCTTGGGTGCCCATCGGGTTGTCCCAGGGGGTGAACTGCATGTGTGTCTCCTGCACGAGTTTGCGGTGGCCCGGCGAGCGGGGACGGTCAGCCTGTCACTCTAGGCGCCGGCGTGCACAGGTTTCTTGCGAATGTCGGCGCGGAAGTGGCCATGGGCGCAGCAAAGCTGCAGAATGCTCGCCCATGGCTACCACCCTGCGCCTCGATGCCCTGGATCGGCGCATTCTTCGCGCGCTCCAGGCGGACGGTCGTATCACCTACGACGAACTGGCCACCCAGGTCGGCCTCTCCGCGTCGGCGGCGCTGCGCCGCGTCAAGCGGCTCGAGGAGGCCCGGGTGATCGCGGGCTATGTGGCGCTGGTGGCGCCCGAGCGCGTGGGGCTGGCGCTCACGGCCTACATCAACGTGCGCCTCGAAAAGCACTCGGAGACGCACAAGCGCAACCCGATGGACCTGTTCCGCGCCTCGGTGCAGACGTGGCCGGAAGTGGTCGAATGCGCGGCGCTCACCGGCGAGATGGACTACCTGCTGCGCGTGATGGTGGAGGACATGGCGCACTACTCCCGCTTCATCATGGACACCTTGCTCAAACACCCGAGCGTGCAGGATTGCAAGACGAGCTTCGTGCTCGACCGCGTCAAGAACACCACGGTCGTGCCGGTGTGAACCGCGCCCGCGCGGCGCGCTCAGGTATCGAGTTCCTCGAGCAGCGTGGCGGCCGCCGGCACGGACAGGTTGAGCAGCCGCGCGACATCGCGCACGTCGTCGGGCACCGCCGCGTTGTCCCAGCCGCCGGCCGTGTGCCGGGCGACGCGCACCGCGAGCAGCACATGTTGCACCTCGGTCTGGTCCACATGGCGCCCGTCCATGGCGCGCACCAGCAGGGCCGGCAGACGCCAGTGGTGCATGAGGGCGTGCTGCAAGGTCGGCAGCTCGATGTTGAGCATCGCACGCTGTGCGACGCTCGAGCGCAGCGTCGGGTCGGCCTCCTGCGCCTGGCGAATGCGCAGCGCGAGGCCGGGCGCGTGGCACCACAGCAGCATCTCGGCGAAGTCGTGAAGCAGCGCGGCCTGGCGCAGCATGGCTGCGTTCGGATCCATGCGATGCACGGCGAAGCCGAGGGCGAAGTTGGCCGCCCGGTGCGAGCGGCGCATCACGTCGCGCAAGCCCGCCGCGGCCTGAGCGAAGCTGGCGAGGCGGTCTTCCACGGTGTCCTGCGGGCCGAAGGCCGCGAAGAAGGGCGAAATCCCCATGAGCACCAGCGCCGCGGTAACGGTCTCTGGCTCCGTCACCACACGCGCCGGCCGGTTGGCGCCGGCATGCACCAGCACCTTCAAGGTCATCAAGGGGTCGCCGGCGATCATTTCGCCCAGCATGTTGGCGTCGATGTCGTCCTCATGCGGGCGCATCGCCTCGAGCGCCTGTGCCGTGGAAGCGAGCACCGGAATGGGCGCTGCGGCGAAGGCCTGGGTCCATGCCGCGAGGTCGCGAAATGGCTTGTCCGGCGGTGATTCGATGGGCAAGGACGACATCGCGCGCGACGGTGAGGGGGAACGACGCCTTGTTCATCGACCGCGCAAGGCAAAACTTGAGACCCGGACACGACAACGGCGGCCCGAGGGCCGCCGCACTGCCGCGACGGAGCGCGGGTTGTCGATCAGTCGACGCGGTTGCCGATGACGCCGCCCACGGCGGCACCGCCCACCGTGCCTGCGGCACTGCCACCCGACAGCACCGAGCCGGCCACGCCGCCGATGGCCGCGCCCGCAGCCGTGTTCTTGTCGCGCTGCGACATGTTGGAGCAACCGGCCATGCCCAGGGCGATGAGCAGCGCGGCCGCGGCGGTGGAAAGTCTGCTTGCGTTCATGAGGGTCTCCTTGTCGTGGCGCCACCTCGCAGGCTGCGAAGGCGCTTGGCCATTCGATGGGACCAGTGTGATCGCGGCGGCTTCCCGGGTCAGTCGGAGAAGGCGGAAGATGCTGTGCGCCTCTTCCTACAGCTGGCAATGGCGGCTGTCAGTCGTCGTCGTGGCCCTTGAACTGCGCGGCGAGCTGGGCCTGCACGTTGGGCGGCACCGGCTCGAAGTGGCTCAGCGCCAGGGTGTAGCGGCCTTCGCCGCCGGTCAGCCCGTTGAGCCGCGCCTGGTAGGCGGCAAGCTCCGACATCGGCGCCTGGCCGGCGACGATCATGCTGCCACCCGCCAGGGCGTGGGTGCCGTTGATCTGGCCGCGCCGTGAGGACAGGTCGCCGGTGATGTCGCCCAGGCAATGCTCGGGCGCCGTGATCTCCACCTTGACGATGGGCTCGAGCACGATGGGCGCGGCCTTCAGTGCCGCATCGACGAAGGCCTTGCGCCCGGCAGTGGCGAAGGCGATCTCCTTCGAATCCACGCTGTGGTGCTTGCCGTCGAGCACCACCACCCGCACGTCCTTGACCGGAAAGCCGGCCAGCACGCCGGCATCCAGCGCCTGACGCACGCCTTTCTCGACGGCGGGCATGAACTGGCCGGGGATGGCGCCGCCCTTGACCTCGTCCTTGAACTCGAAGCCCGTGCCGCGCGGCAGCGGCTCCACGCGCAGGTGCACTTCGCCGAACTGGCCGGCCCCGCCGCTCTGCTTCTTGTGGCGGTGGTGGCCCTCGGCCGTGGCGGTGATGGTCTCGCGGTAGGGGATGCGCGGCGGGCGGGTGACGACTTCGCAGTGATGCAGGTCGGTCAGGCGCTCGACCAGAGTGCGCAGGTGCAGCTCGCCCAGGCCGTAGACGATGGTCTCGTTGGTGCCGGCGGAGCGTTCGAGCTTGAGGCAGGGATCCTCGTCGACGAGCTTCTGCAGCAGCTCCCACATGCGCTGCTCGTCGCCGCGGCGCCGGGGCTCGATGGCGAGGCCATGCACCGGCACCGGAAAGGGCAGCGGCTCGAGGCGCAGGTGCGCGTCCTCGGGCGCGTCGTGCAGCACGGCATCGAAATGCAGGTCGTCCACCTTGGCCACGGCGCACAGGTCGCCAGGCAGGCCGCGCGGCACCTCGATGTGCTCCTTGCCCTGCAGCATGAACAGATGGCCGACCTTGAACGGCTTGCGCGCGTCGCCGATGTAGAGCTGGCTGTCGCGCGTCACCGTGCCCTGGTGGATGCGGAACACGCCCATCTTGCCCACGTACGGGTCGTTGGTGATCTTGAACACATGCGCGATGACGTGCCGCTGCGCATCCGGTTCGGCATGCAGCTTCTCGGCGTCACTGCCCTCGCCCTTGTAGAACTGCGGCGGGTTGCCCTCGGTGGGGTTGGGCAGCAGGCGCTCGAAGGCATCCAGCAACTCGCCCACGCCGGCGCCGGTGCGCGCGGAGACGAAGCACACCGGGATCAGGTGGCCCTCGCGCAGCGCCTGCTCGAGCGGCGCGTGCAGCTCGCGCGCATCGACATCGCCGTCTTCGAGATAGCGCTCGACGAAGGCGGCATCCACTTCCACCACCTGCTCCACCAGCGCCCGGTGCGCCTGGGCGACCGATGAGAAATCCGCCGCTCGCGCGGCATCGTCCTCGGCATTGAAGAAGCAGTCGATCACCTCGGCGCCGCCACTGGCCGGCAGGTTCAGCGGCAGACACTCCTTGCCAAAAGCCTGCTGCAGCCGCTCGAGAAGCGCGGGCAGGTCCACGCCCTGCGCATCGATCTTGTTGACGACAAGCAGCCTGCACAGCCCGCGCCCGGCCGCCCACTCCATCATGCGCAGCGCGGTGGCGTCCACGCCGGTCTGCGCGTTGACGACGATCGCCGCCGTGTCCACCGCCTCGAGTGCCGACAAGGCATGGCCGACGAAATCCGCCGCCCCCGGCGTGTCGATCAGATGGATCGTGGCCTCGCCGTGCGTGAAGTGCATCAACGCCGACTGCAGGGAATGCTGCACCTGCCGCTCCTTCGGATCGAAGTCGCTGACGGTCGTGCCGCGCTCCAGCGAGCCTGGTGTGCCGATGACACCGGCGCGGGCGAGCAGGGCCTCCGCGAGGCTGGTCTTGCCGCTGGCCGTCTGGCCGACGAGCGCCACGCTGTGCAGGCGGGCGATGCCCGGATCGGTAGAACTCGACATGGCAAAGGCTCCTGCGCTTGGGCGCAACGACGGGGGAGGGATTCGCGTTCGAGTCCTCGCGGTGGCGGTGCGCCGCGGGGGCTGGTCGCCGCAGCGTACGGGATCGACGCATCCAGGGCAATCCGGCCCGGCGGCGTCAAGTTTGTGACCACTGGCTACGGGCGGTCTCAGGACCCGTGTGCGCGTGTGCAGCAATTGACGCGGCGCGGCGCCGAGGCCGTGGGCATGGGCTTTGCTCACGGCAGGAAAACAATCCTGTCGTCTGGGGTTCTCCATGCGAGCCACCGCACCTTGCCGAAATTTGCGCCGCCGCTTCAGGCAGGCGCTGGTGCTGGCGGCCTGCACGGGCGGCGTGGCGCTGGCGCAGGCACAAGCACAGGCACCGGTGCAGGCGCACATGGCGGCGCTGGCGGGCTTCGGCGATGGTGAGCCGCCGCTTGCCGCTGCGGCGAAGTCGGCGGCGATCACCCCCAGCAGCGAGGTCGTGCCGCTGAGCGGGCGCGTCGAGCGGCCCAATGCGGCGCCGCTGCAGCGCTCCCATGCGTCCGATGAGGTCGCCGGCGTGAGCTATCGGCTGTGGATGTCACGCGGCCGCACGGCGGTGGGTGTGGGGCTGGGGGCGCTGGGCCGGGTGATGGTGACGCCGGCCGAATCGGCGAGCCCCGAGTCGGCCCCGGCCGCGCCGGCCCTCACCGACACCGCGCCGGTGGTCAGCGTGGCCATGCGCTACCGCACCAGCGAACACTCCGCCGTGTATGCGGACGCCTCGCTGGCACACGACTTCGCCGGCCCAGAGGGTGTGGGCGGCTACTCGAACGCCAAGGTGGGCGTGGAGTGGAAGTCGGCCAAGCCGAGCTTTGGCCTGGAACGCGGCCGCCTGGCGGTGCAGCTCGATTCGGGCTACCGCATGTCGTTCCGCATCCGCAAGAGCGGCCTGGGCGTCTATCTGCGCGGCCAGTTCTGAGCCGCGCTGCGGCGGCTACTCGGCCAGCTCCAGCCGTCCGCGCCCGTTGCGCTTGGCCTGGTAGAGCGCGGCGTCGGCACGCGCGAGCAGCTCCTCCAGCCCCTCGTCCGCCGCGGTGTGCACCGCCAGGCCGGCGCTGAAGTCGAGCTCGAAGCCGAGTTCGACAGGCGAGACCTCGCCCAGCCGCTCGCGCAGCCGGGCGTCGAACGCCAGGCCCGCCTCGCGCGAGGAGCGGGCGAAGAGCACGCAGAACTCCTCGCCGCCGCGGCGGCTCACCACATCCACCGGGCGCTGGTTGGTCCGCAGCACGCGCGAGAACAGCTTCAGCGCGCGGTCGCCCGCCTCGTGGCCGTGGGTGTCGTTGATGCGCTTGAAATGGTCGATGTCGAGCGCCAGCACGGCCACGGGTTCCTGGCGTCGGCGTGCCTCGGACAGCACGGCCTTGGCATGCTCGCCGAAGCCGCGGCGGTTGAGCAGGCCGGTGAGTGGGTCCGTCATGGCGAGCGTCTGCAGCTTGGCTTCGGCTTCTTCGCGCCAGGCGACCAGCACGGCCACCAGCCCCAGCACCAGCGTCATGTTGCCCGCCACCGCGGCGAGCACGTTCACCGGGTGCGGCGCCCGGAAGTAGGGGTACAGCTCGGTGAAGAACACGCCCAGCACGCCGCGCGCGCTGGTGAAGCCAGCCATGGTGAGCAGGCAGCCGCAGAGCAGCCAGCGCCAGCCGCGGCTGGCCTGGCTGTGCGGCCACAAGGTGGCGCGCGCGACGACCAGCATGCTGAGCGACAGCAGGAAGTTGGACCAACCCACCCGCCACTGGTAGTCGTGGAAGCTCAGCGCGTAGCCGAGCGGCGTGATCACCACGAGCGCGATCAGCAGTCCTTCGCCATGGCGCGGGCCCAGCCAGCCGCGCAGCGCCCGGAACAGCAGCCATTGCGACAGCGAGATGGCGCCCATGGACAGCGTGGACAGCTGTTGGTCGTACCAGCTGCCGGCGGCGATCACCGCCGCCCAGCCGATGGCCTGCGCCAGGATGCTGCCCTGCGCATAACGCGCGGAGGCGCTGATGCGCCGCCCCATCAGCAGGGGCAGGGCGGCGGCAAGCGTGAAGAGATTCGTGCTCGTCAGCACGAGCAGCGTGAGGATGTCGAGCGTCATCGCGCGCGAAAAGGGGTCGGACTACTGGAACGCCACCTCGGCGAAGCTGCGCAGCTTGCGGCTGTGCAGCCGGTCGAAGCCGCCGGTACGCAGCAGTTCGATCGCGCGCATGCCGATGCGCAGATGCTGGTCCACCCGTTCGCGGTAGAAGTGGTTGGCCATGCCGGGCAGCTTGATCTCGCCGTGCAGCGGCT
>JBIQKU010000133.1:0-9700 GCA_044506225.1 Rubrivivax sp.
AGCGCCCCTCCACATCTGACTCCGCGCGATGTCCGAGCGCAGCGGACCGCAGGGCGGCGAAGCGAGTTTCGCGCGGGGCTGCAAAGTCCGAGCATCGCAGCGCACCCTTTGCGCAGCAAAGGGCAACGCCCCCGGGTCGCCTTTTCTTTGCCTACTTTCTTTTGGCGAAGCAAAAGAAAGTAGGTCGCCCGCCGGGGCGAGACCCGGCTTGTCGGAGAAAGGCAGCCTTCCTACCGATCAAACCGGCTTTCGCGCAATGTGCTTCGACAAGCTCAGCACGAACGGGTTGGTGGGACGAGCGCTTCGATACCTCAGCGCCAACGGGTTGGAGTGGGAGAGCGCTTCGACATGCTCAGCGCGAACGGTCTTCGCGAGCGGCGTGCTTCGACAAGCTCAGCACGAACGGGCTGGTGGGACGAGCGCTTCGATACCTCAGCGCGAACGGGTTGGACTGGGAGGGCGCTTCCACAGGCTCAGCGAACGGGTTGGAGTGGGAGAGCGCTTCGACAGGCTCAGCGCGAACGGGTTGGCGTACGAGAGCGCTTCGACAGGCTCAGCGCGAACGGGTTGATGGGCGAGTTGCCGACTCAGCGCACGCCCACCCCCGCAAACTCGAACCGCCCCGCCTCCCGCACGAGAAACCCCACAACCCCCGCCGCATCGTTCAGATCCAGCACCGGTAGTGCCGTTGGCGCAGGCAATTGCGACGCGCTGTCGGTCACGATGGCCGTCACGTGGGTGTCATGCGGGTAGCGCGCCGGCTTGCCGGCGGCGTGGCGCCAGACTTCGAGCTTGGGGACGGGCGCGGCCTTGAAGCCTTCGACGAGCACCCAATCGCAGTCGGACAGTTCCGCGAGCAGTTCGGCAAGCGTCGGCTCGTGCATGGCCTCGTATTCGCGCACCTTGGCCAGGCGGCGGTTGGAGGCGATGACCACCTCGAAGGCGCCGGCACGGCGATGGCGCCACGAATCCTTGCCTTCGTGGTCGATGTCGAAGGCGTGGTGCGCATGCTTGACCACCGACACGCGCTGGCCGGCATCGCGCAGCCGGGTGATGAGCTGCTCGATCAGCGTGGTCTTGCCCGAGCCGGAATAACCGCAGAACCCGACGACTTTCATCTGCTCTTTGCTTCTCTTGGGCATCACGCCGCGGCGCGCGCCGTGGCCCGGGGTGCCTTGGACTTTCGATAGTGCCACCAGGGCAGCACGCGGCGCAGCGAGAGCACCTCGCCGCAGGCTTCGGCCGCGTGGCCGGGGATGTCGTTGAGCTCGGCGCGCCAGGCCGGGTCGCGCAGGGCGTCCAGCAGCGCGCGCACGGGCGGCAGTTGCAGGCTGGCGGCCAGGGTCACCAGGAAGTACTGCTCCTCGGCCAGGCCGATGAACGCCAGGCCGCGTGCACGTGCCACCGGCTCGATGCCGAAGGCTGCATCCGCACGGCCGCTGGCGACCGCTTCGGCGGCGGCCTCGTGTGAACGCTCGGCCTGCGCGAAGCCGGCGATGCGTTCGGGCGCGATGCGCGCCGCCCACAGCAGTTCCTCGAGCACCACGCGTGTGCCGGTGCCGCGCTCGCAGTTCACGAAGCGCACGTCGCCGCGCGCGAGGTCGTGCAGGCCGGTGACGCCGAGCGGGTTGCCGGTGGCCACCATCAGGCCCTGCCAGCGCCTGGCGAAGGCGATCAGCTTGTGGCGGCCGGGGCGCAGCATGGGGCGATAGGTGCGTGCGGTGGGCGAGCGCAGCGGCGACGCGGTGAGCGCATGAAAGCCCGCCATGAGGCAGCGCCCGTCGTTCAGCGCGGCGAGCGCGTCCACGCTGCCGGTGAACTGGATATCCAGGTGCAGGTTGTGGCGCTGTGCCACGCGGTCGCGCAGGCGGGGCAGCGCGCGGTCGTGGCTCGCGAACATGGGGATGACGCCGGCGCTGTCGTCGAAGGCCAGCGCAAAGGCACGTTCCAGTTCGCTGCGCAGCGCCTCGATCTGCGGCGCGAGCCGCGCCAGCGCGCGCCGCTCGGCCCACAGCAGCTTCTCGCCGAAGGGCGAGAGCACCGCCGGCTGACCCTTGGTCCAGCGCACCAGCGGCTGGCCGAGTTCGAGTTCCCAGCGCTTGAGTTCGCCCCACACATGGCGGTAGGACAGCGCGAGCTGCCGCGCCGCGCCGGAGATGGATCCGGTGTCGTGCACGGCGGCCAGCAGCAGCAGCAGCGGATGGTGCAGGGCACGCCCGGGCGCGGGCTCGTCGTCGGAGAGGGTGTAGGCCAGCCGTACCTTAGGCATGCGTGTTCATATGGTCGGCGGCCGAGACAGCCGCTACAAGTCGGGCAAGTATGAAAGAAGTCACTTCGTGAGTGCTTTCGCCGAAAGTTCGCGCACCGCGCTGGGCCTCGTGATGGCCGCCGACCACGCGTTGGTCGAGATCGTCGCGCTGTCGCTGCGGGTGAGTTTCACCGCCTGCTGCATCGCCGCGGGCCTGGGCCTCGCGGGCGGGGCCTGGCTGGCGGTGGCGCGTTTCCCCGGCGCACGCCTGCTGGTGATGCTGCTCAACACGCTGCTGGCGCTGCCCTCGGTGGTGGTGGGGCTCACGGTGTACCTGCTGCTGTCGCGCAGCGGGCCGCTGGGCGAGCTGGGCATTCTGTTCACGCCCTCGGCCATGGTGATCGCCCAGACCATCCTCGTGCTGCCGGTGATGATGGCGCTGTCGCGCCAGCTCGTGGCCGACGGCCTGCGCGAAGGCGGCGAGCAGCTGCGCTCCATGGGTGCCGGGCCGATGACGGCTGCGCTGCTCATGCTGCTGCACGAGCGCTGGGCGGTGCTCACCGTGCTGCTCATCGCCTTCGGCCGCGCGGTGTCCGAGGTGGGCGCGGTCATGATCGTCGGCGGCAACATCGACGGCGTCACACGCGTGATGACCACCGCCATCGCGCTCGAGACCAGCAAGGGCGACCTGCCGCTCGCGCTGGCGCTGGGTCTGGTGCTGCTCGGTGTGGTGGCGCTGGTGAACCTGGCGATCGCGCTGGCGCAGCGGCTGCAGCCGCTCACGATGGCGGGGGCGCGGTGATGAAGGCACCGGTGCCGCTGCTGAGCCTCGCCGGGGCCGGCGTGAGCTTCGGCCCGGTGCAGGCGCTGCGCGGCGTGGACCTGCAGGTGTACCGCGGCGACTTCATCGCCCTGGTGGGTGCCAACGGCTCGGGCAAGACCACCTTGCTGCACACACTGCACGGCGGTCTGACGCACACCGGCGCGCGCGTGGTCGGCCCGCAAGGTGCGGCGCAGGCCATGGTGTTCCAGCGGCCTTTTCTGCTGCGGCTGTCGGTATGGAACAACCTGCGCATCGCGCTGTGGCTGGCCCGCGTGCCCCGCACACGGCACGCCGCGCGCGCCGAAGAAGCCTTGCGCCGCGCCGGGCTCTTCGAGCAGCGCGAGCGCCCGGCGCGGGTGCTGTCGGGCGGGCAGCAGCAGCGGCTCGCACTGGCGCGCGCCTGGGCGGTGCGCCCCGCCATCCTGTTTCTCGATGAACCCACGGCCAGCCTGGACCCGTCGGCAAAGAAGGATGTGGAGGCGATGCTCGTCGACTTCGTGCGCGACGGCATGACGCTGGTGATGAGCACGCACAACCTCGGGCAGGCCAAGCGCCTGGCCAGCCGCGTGGTGTACCTGGATCGCGGCGAGATCCGCGCGGATCTGCCCAGCGAGCGCTTCTTCACCGAGCAGATGGATGCACGCGCCGATCTTTTCCTGAAAGGAGAGCTGACATGGGACCTGGCATGACGGTGCGCGCAGCCCGCCGGCGTGGCGTGATGGCGCTCGCTGCGGCGATGCTCCTGCCCGTGGCGATGGCCGCCTGGAGCGCGTCGGCGCAGGACAGGTTCATCGTCATGGCCTCGACCACCAGCACCGAACAGTCGGGCCTGTTCGAGCACCTGCTGCCGGCGTTCGAGCAGGCGAGCGGCATCGATGTGCGCGTGGTGGCGCTGGGCACCGGCCAGGCGCTGGACATGGGCCGGCGCGGCGATGCCGACGTGGTGTTCGTGCACGACCAGGCGGCCGAGGAGACGTTCGTCGCCGACGGCTTCGGC
This sequence comes from Rubrivivax sp., assembly GCA_044506225.1. Taxonomy (GTDB): domain Bacteria; phylum Pseudomonadota; class Gammaproteobacteria; order Burkholderiales; family Burkholderiaceae_C; genus JAKFDI01. Next base: position 4,069 of record JBIQKU010000133.1, read on the forward strand.
CTGCAGCGCCGTCCGGTCATGTACAACGATTTCGTGCTCATCGGCCCGGCGTCGGACCCGGCAGGCGTCAAGGGTCGCGACATCGTGGACGCGCTCGGCAAGCTGGCTGCGTCCAAGGCCAGCTTCGTCTCGCGCGCCGACAAGAGCGGCACGCATTCGGCCGAGCTGCGCTACTGGAAGGCGGCCGGCATCGCCGACCCGGCCACGGCCACCGGCGGTCTCACCTACCAGGCCTGCGGCTGCGGCATGGGGCCGGCGCTGAACATGGCCTCGAGCGCCGGCGCCTATGTGCTCGCCGACCGCGGCACCTGGCTGTCGTTCAAGAACCCGGGGGCGCTCGCGGTGCTGGTCGAAGGCGACACGCGCCTGTTCAACCAGTACGGCGTGATCGTGGTGAACCCGGCCAGGCATGCGCATGTGAAGAAGGACCTGGCCCAGGCCTTTGCCGACTGGGTGGTGTCGCCCGCCGGGCAGGCCCGCATCGCCGACTACAAGATCAACGGCCAGCAGCTCTTCTTTCCCAACGCCGACCGATAGGCGGCGTCATGGGGGGCAGAATGGTTCGCAACCGTTCTGCCTCTCGAGACGCCATGATCGAACGCTCACACATCACCGGCCTCATCCTCGCCGGCGGCCGCGGCAGCCGCATGGGCGGGGTGGACAAGGGCCTGCAGAACCACCGCGGCCTGCCGATGGCCATGCATGCGCTGATGCGCCTGTCTCCGCAGGTCGGCGAGGTGATGATCAACGCCAACCGCAACCTCGGCGCCTACGAATCCATGGGCGTGCCGGTGTGGCCGGATTCATTGCCCGACTACGCCGGGCCGCTGGCCGGCTTTCTCACCGGGCTCGAGCGCTGCGAGACGCCGTATCTCGTCACCGTGCCCTGCGATTCGCCGCTGTTCCCCGAAGACCTGGTGCAGCGCCTGGCCGACGGGCTCGAGGCGCAGCAGGCCGACATCGCCATGGCCGCCACGCACGAGGACGGCGAGCTGCGCGTGCATCCGGTGTTCTGCCTGATGAAGGCCGGGCTGATGGAAAGCCTGGTGCGCTTCACGCAAGGCGGCCAGCGCAAGATCGACAAGTGGACCGCGCAGCACCGCTGCATCGAGGTGCTGTTCGACGACGCCCAGGCCTTCACCAACGCCAACACCCTGGCCGAGCTGCAGCAACTGCAGCAGGAGGGCGTGCGATGAGCGCCGCGCCGCTGCCGTCGCTGCAGGAGATCGCCTCCTGCGTGAGCGGCTACGACCCCAAGGCGCTGCCGGTCCAGCGGGCGCAGGAGTTCATCGCCCGGCTCGTGCCCACGGTGCAGGCGGTGGAGCGGCTGGCGCTGCGCTCGGCGCTCGGCCGTGTGCTGGCCCAGGACATCATCTCCGGCATCGACGTGCCCTCGCACGACAACTCGGCGATGGACGGCTACGCGTTTCGCGGCGCGGAGCTCGAGGCCGGCCAGGACACGCGCCTCGAGGTGGTGGGCACCGGTCTCGCCGGCCAGCAGTTCGAGGGCGGCGCGCCGGCGAGCGGCCAATGCGTGCGCATCATGACCGGCGCCGTCATGCCCGAGGGGTTGGACACGGTGGTGCCACAGGAGTTCGTCAAGGCCGACGGCGAGACGCACATCATCGTGCCCGCCGGCCTGCTGCGCACCGGCGACAACCGGCGCCTGGCCGGCGAAGACCTGGCACGCGGCGAGGCCGCGCTGCGGGCCGGGCGTGTGCTGCGACCGGCCGACCTCGGGCTGCTCGCCTCGCTCGGCCATGCCGAGGTGAGCGTTCGGCGCCGGCTGCGCGTGGCCTTCTTCTCCACTGGCGACGAACTGCGCTCGGTGGGTGAGCCGCTGAACGCCGGCTGCGTCTACGACAGCAACCGCTACACCTTGTGGGCCATGCTGCAGCGCCTGGACGTGGAGGTGCTGGACATGGGTGTGGTGCGCGACGACCCCGCGGCGCTCGAAGCCGCCTTTTGCGCCGCCGCCGAAAGCGCCGATGCGGTCATCACCTCGGGCGGCGTGAGCGTCGGCGAGGCGGACCACACCAAGGCGGTGATGGCCAGCCTCGGCGACGTGCTGTTCTGGCGCATCGCCATGCGCCCGGGCCGGCCCATGGCCATCGGCCGCATCGCCGCCGGCGGGCGCCAGGCCATCCTCTTCGGCCTGCCCGGCAACCCGGTGGCGGTGATGGTGACCTTCTATGCCTTCGTGCGCAACGCGCTGCTGGCGATGAGCGGCGCCGCGGCCGAGCCGCTGCCCATGCTGCGCGCGGCGAGCGCCCGGGCCATCCGCAAGAAGCCCGGCCGCACGGAGTACCAGCGCGGCATCGTCACCCGCGACGCCGACGGCCGCCCGTGCGTGCGCATCACCGGCTCGCAAGGCTCGGGCATCCTGCGCAGCATGAGCGAGGCCAACGCGCTGGTCGTGCTGGGCCACGCGCAGGGCGACGTGGCGGCGGGCGACCCGGTGGACGTGGTGCTGTTCGACGGGCTGGTGTAGCGGCCGTCAGCCGGCGCGCGGCGGCTCGGGCTGCGCGTCGAAGCGCTCGAAGCCGCCGTAGCAGATGAAGTGCCGGTTCGTCGCGCGCCCGAACAGCGCCAGGCCGAGCCGCGCGGCGACCTCGTGCCCCATCTGCGTGATGCCGCTGCGCGAGACGATGATGGGCACGCCCATCTGCGCCGACTTGATGACCATCTCGCTGGTCAGCCGCCCGGTGGTGTAGAACATCTTGTCGCCGCCGTGAACGCCGTGCAGCCACATCCAGCCGGCGATCGTGTCGATGGCGTTGTGGCGGCCCACGTCCTCGACGAAGGTGAGCAGCTCGTCCTGGCGAAACAGCGCGCAGCCGTGCACCGAACCGGCCGACTTGTAGGTCGACTCCTGCACGCGGATCGCGTCCAGCAGCCGGTACAGCGTGCCCTGCGACAGCCGCGCGGCGGGGTCGTCCGCTGGCGGCAGCTTCACCGCATCGAGCTCGCCCATCAGGTCGCCGAAGACCGTGCCCTGGCCGCAGCCGGTGGTCACCACCCGCTTGGCCGTCTTCTCCTCGAAGCGCTCGATGCCGGCGCGTGTCTTGACGGCCGCGGCCTGCACGTCCCAATCGACCGTGATCGAATCGATGTCGGCGATGGACTCCACCAGCCGCTGATTGCGCAGGTAGCCCAGCACCAGCAGTTCGGGTGCGGCGCCCAGCGTCATCAGCGTGACGAGCTCTCGCCGGTCGACGAACACCGTCAGCGCACGTTCCGCGGGAATGGCGATGCGCCGGCTGGCGCCGAACTCGTCGCGCACCTCGACCTCCTGCACCAGCGGCGCGCTGGCGGCGGTGAGGCGAGGGGCGCGCTCGGGCAAGGCGGCGGAGTCAGCGGAGGCAGGGGGCAAGCGCATGCCCCGACTCTACGCAGCGCGCGCCGGCCGGTGCGCTCGCCGCGGAGGGCGATGACGGCGCCCGGCTATTTCTTCACCCCGCCTTTCAGTTCGGCCTCGGTGTTGTTGGTGCTGGGTGGTGCCGTGGCGGTCTCGGCGGGTGAATGCGCCTCGGACTGCTCGAGCGGCAGTGTCGGGGTGTATTCGCCAGGGTTCGCGCACGCGGCCATCCGCTCCCCGGCGGGTGGCGTCTCGCCACGCTGGCGCAGGGTGGCCTGGTAGTTGTCCACCGCGTCGTTCTGCGCCTCGCACAGCTGGAAAGCCGCCATCTTGTTCTCCCAGGCAGTCTTGGCGGCCTTCTCGGCGGCCGCGGCCTTGGCCGCATCGCTGGGCGGAGGCAGCCGGGCGATGGCTGGCGCGGCGAGCAGGCAGGCGGCGAGTGCGAGGGCAGCACGAAGGGTGACGGGCATGGTGATGGACCTCGGACAGCAGGGTTCAGGGCGGAGCGACGACGGGCTTGGGCGGATCGTCGCGGCGGGCCGGGCGGCTGCGCTGCGCGGGGATGCGCCCGGCCTTGATGTCGTCGTACCAGAGCTTGTGGTGCTCGGCGGCCCAGTCCTCGTCGACGTAGCCGGTGCGCATCGCGCGGTAGGCGCCGCGCATGCCGAGCGTGCCGAGGTAGATGTGGCCGAGGAAGACGCACATCATCAGCACCGCGGCCGTGGCGTGGATCATGTGCGCCACCTGCATGTCGCCGCGCAGGTAGGCAAGGCCGGGCACCACGCGGTCGAGCACCAGGCCCGAGGCGACGACGATCACGCCCAGCAGCAGCACACCGACCCAGAAGACGATCTTCTCGCCGGCGTTGAAGCGCCCGGAGGGCGGCTCATGCCCGCTGAACAGGCCGCCGCCGCGCTTGATCCATTCCTTGTCGTCGCGTGTCGGCAGGTTGCTGCGCACGAAGGTGAAGAAGACGATGACCAGCGACACCGCGAACAGCGGCCCGGCGAAGTTGTGCAACGTCTTGAGAAACCAGGTGAGCGGCCCGAACAGCCCTGGCCCGAGCAGCGGCAGCAGGAAGAACCGGCCGAAGGCCATCACCAGGCCGGAGACGGCCAGCACCACGAACGCGATGGCATTGGCCCAGTGCGCCGCGCGCTCGAAGTAGGTGAAGCGCTCGATCATCCGGCCGGTGTGACGCACGGGCCGGCCGATCGGCCCCTTGGTGAAGTAGTACAGCGCAATGGCCAGCACGACGATGCCCAGCAGCGCCGCGCCGTAGGGAATGATCCAGTTGTTGCGCACCTGGCGCCAGGCCTCGCCGGCCGTGGTGAGGTCGGAGCCCGGGTATTGCACGAAGGGCTGGATGAGCACGCCCATCTCGGGGCCGGGCAGGGCGATGCGCCCGGGGGCATCGCCCGAGCCGCGCACACCGCGCCAGAACGGCGCGTTGTTGCCGGGCTGGCTGCGGGCGCGTTCGGCGTTGGTGTCGTCCGGCTCGGGCAGGGCCGGGGCGGCAAAGCCGGCCGGCGGGCTGACGGCGGCCGAGCCGGGGCCGGAGCGGACATTCGGGTCGGTGTTGTCGGCACTCGCGCCGGCCGCATTGCCGGTGTTCTGCGCCAGTGCGTTGCCGGGCGCGAGCAGCACCAGCGCGAACGCAAGCATCAAGGCAGCCGCCACGCCCGAGGGCAGGCGAAGGCGGCTCGTGAAGCATGGCATGGCGGGTCTCCTGCGGTTCAGCGCTTGTATTCGTTCTGCAGCTGGTTGCGCTGGTAGATCTGCTTTTCCCAGATCGCCTGGTCGCCGCGCTCCCAGCCGCGGGCCACGAACTGCGGATTGGCGCTGTGCTCCGCGCTCCATGCCGGCGTGTCGAGCTTCTTCTGCCCGTTGACATGGTCCAGCGTCTGCGGCCGCTCGCCGCAGGCGGCCAGGCCGAGCGCGACCAGTGCGCCGAGTGCGCCCAGCAGCATCGCCCGCGCCTTCACTTCTTCTCTCCGTTGCCGTTGCCGCCCGGCGTCGTGCCATTGCCGCCCGCGGCCGACGGCCGGCCGTAGGCCGTGCCCCAGCCCCACACCTCGCTGCCCTTGCCGCGCGCCACGACGCGGGTGCGCAGGATGTCGGCGATGACGTCGCCGTCACCGCCGAGCAGTGCCTTGGTGGAACACATCTCGGCGCACGCGGGCAGCTTGCCTTCGGACAGGCGGTTGCGGCCGTACTTCTCGTTCTCGGCCTCGCTGCCGTTGGCCTCGGGGCCGCCGGCGCAGAAGGTGCACT
>JBIQKU010000134.1:0-9685 GCA_044506225.1 Rubrivivax sp.
CTTGCCGGTGCGGCCGATGCCGCACTGCACCTCGTCGAGCATCAGCAGCCAGCCGTGTTGGTCGCACACGCGCCGCACCTGCTGCAGGTACTCGATCTCGGTGGGATTGATGCCGCCTTCGCCCTGGATGACCTCGAGGAACACCGCCGTCACGTTGGGGCGGCTGCGTGCCACCTCCTCCAGCGCGGCGATGTCGTTCAGCGGCACGCGCACGAAGCCTTCGACCAGCGGGCCGAAGCCGGCCTGGATCTTCGGGTTGCCCGTGGCCGACAGCGTGGCGAGCGAGCGGCCGTGGAAGGCCTTCTCGTAGACCACGATCTCCGGGCGGTCGATGCCCTTGTCGTGGCCGTACTTGCGCGCGATCTTGATCGCCGCCTCGTTCGCCTCGAGCCCGCTGTTGCAGAAGAAGACCTTGGCCAGGCCCGAGATCTCGCACAGCTTGGCCGCCAGCTGCTCCTGCAGCGGCGCCGCGTAGTAGTTGCAGGTGTGGATGATGGTGGCGATCTGCTGCTGCAGCGCCGGCACCAGCTTCGGGTGGCCGTGGCCCAGGGTGTTGACCGCGATGCCGCCGAGGCCGTCGAGGTACTTTCGGCCCTCGCTGTCCCACAGCCAGACGCCTTCGCCGCGCACGATGGCCATCGGCAGGCGGCCGTAGGTCGTCATCACATGCGGTTCGGGGTTGGCCGCAGGCGTGGCCGGCTGTGCGAGGGCGTTCATGCAGGGCTCCGTGGGGCGCCGAAGCGGCCGAAGGTGACCGGGGTCACGTTTTTGGGAGCGGTCGATTCTACGGGCGCGCCCCGTGCCGACGACCCGCTACGGCCCGCGGCCGGCGGGCCTGCTGCGGCGCAGCACATCGGCGGCACAATGGCCCCCGGCCAAAAGCCGACCCCTCCACCCGCAACCCAGGCATGACCGCACCCAAGCCGCGCGAATACTTCATTCACGGCGTGACCCACGACGGACGCACCTTTCGCCCGAGCGACTGGGCCGAGCGCCTGGCCGGTGCGCTGTCCAGCTTTCGTCCGGGCGCTGCCCAGGCCGGCCGCAGCGGCTTCATCGGCTATTCGCCGCTGTGCGTGCCGCGGGTGGTCGAGGGGGTGAAATGCGTGCGGGTGAGTGAGCAGCTGCGCGAGATCGAGCCCATGGCCTGGGATTTCGTCATGAACTTCGCGCGCGACAACAATCTGGTGGTGACGGACGCCTGAGCGCAGCGCCGGCGCGCCACGCGCCGGGCCCACAAAGCAGAAGGGCTCGCATTGCGAGCCCTTCGATCCTCAACCCGGAAAGTGGTGTGTCAGGCGGCAGCCGACTGGGCGCCGAGCGCCTTGATCTTGGCCGACAGGCGGCTCTTGTGGCGAGCGGCCTTGTTCTTGTGGAAGATGCCCTTGTCGGCGACCGAGTCGATCACCGGCTCGGCGGTCTTGAACAGTTCGGCAGCGCGTGCCTTGTCGCCGGCGTCGACGGCCTTCTGCACGTTCTTGATGACGGTGCGGAACTTCGAGCGCAGCGCGGTGTTGGCCGCATTCAGCTTGACGTTCTGGCGGCTGCGCTTCAGGCCCGACGCAATGCGGACCGTCTTCTTCTTGGCTTGGGTGGAGGTGGCCATGCTCTGGTCTTGTCCGGGTAGGGGCAAAGACAGCGAGTATAGCAGGCGCTGCCGAGCCGTTGAAAGCGCCCCCCGACAAGCGTCCAGGGCGTTTCTATAATCGCCGCCCGCAGCGCACGGCTGCCCTGCGCCGGCGCCGCCTGCGCGTGCTTGTTCCACCCGATCGCGCCGCCCGGCGCGGCGCTCCGCCTGGCCCGGCCCGATGTCGCCGGCCCGCCGACGATGAACCTCCTGCGGGCTGCCTCCACCGTGTCCCTGCTCACGCTCGCCTCGCGCGTGACCGGCCTGCTGCGCGACACCCTGATCGCCGCCGCCTTCGGCGCCTCCGGCTCGGCCGACGCCTTCAACGTCGCCTTCCGCATTCCCAACCTGCTGCGCCGGCTGTTCGCCGAGGGCGCGTTCTCCCAGGCCTTCGTGCCGCTGCTGGGAGACACGCGCGGCCGAGAGGGCGACGAGGCCACGCGCCGCCTCATCGATGCGGTGGCCACCGTGCTGTTCTGGGCGCTGGTGCTGACTTCCCTCGTCGGGATCGTCGCCGCGCCGGTGGTGGTGTGGCTCATGGCCTCGGCGCTGGCGGAGTTCGACCAGGCAGTGTTCATGACGCGGGTGATGTTTCCCTACATCGCCTGCATGTCGCTGGTCGCGATGGCGGCCGGCGTGCTCAACACCTGGAAGCGCTTCGCCGTGCCGGCGGTGACGCCGGTTCTGCTCAACGTCGCGGTCATCCTCGCGGCCTGGCTGCTGGTGCCGCGGTTCCGCGCCTGGGGCATCGAGCCGGTGTACGCCCTGGCGGTGGGCGTGATGGCGGGCGGCGTGCTGCAGCTCGCGGTACAGATCCCGGCACTGGCCCGCATCGGCTGCCTGCCGCGCCTGGCGCTGCGGCCGGCACGCGTGGCCGCGGCCTGGCGGCATCCGGGTGTGCGGCGCATGCTCGGGCTGATGCTGCCGGCGATGCTGGGCGTGTCGGTGGCGCAGCTGTCCATGGTTATCAACACGCAGATCGCCTCGCATGTGGCGGTGGGCGCGGTGTCCTGGCTGTTCTATGCCGACCGGCTGATGGAATTCCCGACCGGGCTGCTCGGCGTGGCGCTGGGGGTGGTGCTGATCCCTCAGCTCGCCACGGCGCACGGCCGCGGCGATGCCGCGTCGTACTCGGCGCTGCTCGACTGGGGGCTGCGCCTCGCCCTGATGCTGGCGCTGCCCTGTGCGGCGGCGCTCATCGTCTTCGCCGAGCCGATGATCGCCACGCTGTTCCACCGCGGTGCGTTCGCGGCGGTGGACGTGCGCCAGTCGGTCGTGGCGCTCATGGGCTACGGCGTGGGGCTGCTGGGCATCATCGGCGTGAAGATCCTCGCGCCCGGCTTCTACGCCCGCCAGGACATCCGCACGCCGGTGAAGATCGCCATCGCCGTGCTGGTGCTCACGCAGCTGATGAACGCGCTGTTCGTGCCCTTCATCGGCCATGCCGGCCTGGCCCTGTCCATCGGCCTGGGCGCCTGGATCAATGCCGGCCTGCTGTTCACCGGGCTGCGCCGGCGCGGCACGTATGTGCCGGCGCCGGGCTGGGGCGGCTTTCTGTGGCGGGTGCTGCTGGCCACCGCCCTGCTGGCCGGCGGGCTGGCCTGGGCGGCATCGGCCATCGACTGGATCGCGCTCGGGGCCGCGGAATGGCGGCGCGTCGGGCTGCTCGCCGCCTGCCTGGCCGGGGCCGCGGTGCTGTACTTCGGCGCGCTGCTGGCCACCGGGCTGAACCTGAGGCAGTTCGCGCGTCGGGGGTGAAGGCGAGCGCCTAAACTGGGGCGATGTCCGAGCCGATGCAGTTCCGCGCGCCGACGCCCCTGGAATACTTCGCGACGCTGGTCGCCGACGACGCCAGCCTGTCGCTGGTCGAGGCGGCGGCGGCCATCGCGCAGACCGAGTACCCGGAGCTCGACACCCAGGCGGTGCTGGGCGAGATCGACGGCCTGGCCGAGCGGCTGAAGCGCCGCATCCCGGCGGACGCGGTGCCGCTGCAGCGCCTGCGCTGGCTGAACCGCTTCTTCTTCCAGGAGCTGGGCTTCGCCGGCAACGTCAACGACTACTACGACCCCTGCAACAGCTACCTGCACGCGGTGCTGCGCACGCGGCGTGGCATCCCGATCACCCTGGCCGTGCTGTACGTCGAGTTCGCCACCCAGATCGGGCTGCCGGCGCACGGTGTCTCGTTTCCCGGCCATTTCCTCGTCAAGCTGCGGCTGCAAAGCGGCGTGCAGCAGGGCGAGGTGGTGATCGACCCCTTCACCGGGCAGTCGCTGTCGCGCGAGGAGCTCGACGAGCTGGTCGCGCCCTACAAGCGCAGCCACGGGCTGACCGGCGATTTCGACGTGCCGCTGGGCCTGTTCCTGCAATCGGCGCCGCCGCGCGACGTGCTGGCGCGCATGCTGCGCAACCTGAAGGAAATCCACCGCGCCGGCGGCGACTGGCCGCGGCTGGTGGCGGTGCTGGACCGCATGGTGGTGTTGCTGCCCCAGGCCTGGGAGGAGCGGCGCGACCGGGGCCTGGCGCTGGCCGAGATGGGCGAGGACGCCCGCGCGCTGGAGGACATCGGCGCCTACCTCGCCAACCGACCGGATGCCGAGGACGCCGCCGCGCTCGCCGAGCGCGCCGCCGAGCTGCGCCGCCCGGGGCGGCGTCAGTTGCACTGAGCCTGCGGCGCACCTGCCCCGGGCGCCGCCCCCGCGCGCCTTAGAATCGCCGGTTTCGCGCCGGCCGCGCGCGGCTTCTTCTGCCGGCTTCGTGCCTTCATGACTTCCTCTGATTCGTTGGCGCACATGCCGGCCGCCTGGCGCATCCGCGAATGAAGCAGATCCCGCTCGACATCGCGCCCGGCGTGCGGCCCAGCCTGGATTCCTTCGTTGCGGGCAGCAACACCATGGCGCTGCAGCAAGTGGCGGTTTTCGGTGCCGGCTCGGCGCCGCTGTACCTGTGGGGGCCAGCCGGCAGTGGCAAGACGCATCTGCTGCAGGCCCTGGCCGAACGGTTCGCCCGGCAGGGTGGCCAGGTGGGCTGCTTCGGTGCGGGCGACGCCGCGCCCTGGCCGCATGACGAGGCGCGCTCGCTCATCGTCTTCGATGATTGCGAGCGCTTCGACGAGGCGCAGCAGCAATCGGCCTTCGGGCTGTTCGTCCTGGCGACGGCGCTGGGCATTCCGGTGGCCGCCGCCGGGCGGCTGCCGCCGGTGGACCTGCCACTGCGCGAAGACCTGCGCACCCGTCTCGGCTGGGGTCATGTGGTGGCGATGCAGCCGCTGTCGGAGGCCGAATCGCGTGCCGCCATGCGCCGCGAGGCGGATCGGCGCGGCCTCTTTCTTTCGGACGACGTGATGGACTACCTGCTGACGCGCTTCGAGCGCGACATGAAACACCTGATGCACATGCTCGAGCGGCTCGACACCTTCTCGCTCGCCAGCAAGCGGGCGATCACGGTCCCACTGCTCAAGCAGATGCTGGCCGAGGAGGGCAGATGAATCTCTGTCTCTTCGACCTCGATGACACGCTGATTCCGCTCGATTCGGACTACGCCTGGGGCGAGTTCGTCGTGCGCCTGGGCTGGGTCGACGCCGACGAATACCGCCGCGGCAACGAGTTTTTCTACGCCCAGTACCGCGAGGCGCGGCTGGACATCGCGGCCTACATCGATTTCACCACCGCGCCGCTGCGCGGCCGCAGCGAGGCCGAACGTGCGCAGGCGCAGGCGCGCTTCATGGCCGAGGTGATCACGCCCGCCATCCGTCCGGCGGCGCGGGACCTGGTCGAGGATCACCGCGCGCTCGGCGACCGCATCGCGCTCGTGACCGCCACCAACGAGTTCGTCACCGCACCGATTGCCGCGGCCTTCGGCATCGACACGCTGATCGCGGTGCGGCTCGAACGGGGCCCCGGCGGTACCATCACTGGCCGCATCGACGGCGTGCCAAGCTACCGCGAAGGCAAGGTCGTGCGCGTCGAGCAGTGGCTGGCGGCGGCCCGCCTCGGCTGGGGCGATTTCGAGCGCATCAGCGTCTACAGCGATTCGATCAACGACCTGCCGCTGCTCGAGCGTGCCACCGAGCCGGTGGCCACGAATCCGTCCGAGCCGCTGGAACTGGTGGCCCGCGAGCGCGGCTGGCGCATTCTCAGACTCTTCGAATGATCAAGACACTCATCGACAGGCTGCTCGGCAAACCCGCGCGGGCGCCGCGCAAGACGGCGCTCGGCAAGCGGGTGGAGGTGCCGGCCTCCGAACACGGCATCGATCCGGCCCTCGTCGATGAGCGCGCGATCAAGGTCGTGCGCACGCTCACCGACGCGGGTCACGAGGCCTACATCGTCGGCGGCGCGGTGCGCGACCTGCTGCTGGGCATGCGGCCCAAGGACTTCGACGTCGCCACGGACGCCACGCCCGAGCAGGTCAAGGCGCTCTTCCGGCGCGCGTTCATCATCGGCCGGCGCTTTCGCATCGTGCATGTAGTGCATGGCCGCGGGCGCGATCACGAGGTGATCGAGGTCTCGACCTTTCGCGCCATGCTGGACGCGAGCGCGGCGGATGCGGTCGGTGGCAACGAACGGACCTCGCGCAGCGACCTCGCCGGCAAGAGCCACGCCGTGGACGCCGAAGGCCGCGTGCTGCGCGACAACGTGTGGGGCCCGCAGATCGAGGACGCGGCACGGCGCGACTTCACGATCAACGCGATGTACTACGACCCGCAGCGGCAGATCGTGGTCGACTACCACGGCGGCATCAAGGATGCGAAGAACAAGCGCCTGCGCATGATCGGCGACCCCGCCACGCGCTACCGCGAGGACCCGGTGCGCATCGTGCGCGCGGTGCGTTTCGCCGCCAAGCTCGGCTTCGAGATCGAGCCCAAGACCCGTGCGCCCATCAAGCCGATGGCGGCGCTGCTCGAGAACGTGCCGCCGTCACGCATGTTCGACGAGATGTTCAAGCTGCTGCAGACCGGGCATTCGCTCGCCTCCCTCGAGGAACTGCGCAAGCAGGAGCTGTACCCCGGCGTGTTCCCGCTGCTCGATCCGCTGCTCGACGAGAGCCGCGCCCATCCGGCGCGCGACAAGTTCGTGCGGCTGGCGCTTGCGGACACCGACCGCCGCGTGGGCGAGGGCAAGCCGGTGGCGCCGAGCTTTCTGCTTGCCACCATGCTGTGGCACGACGTGCAGACGCGCTGGCAGGCCCTGCAGACCGAGGGCGAGCCGGCCTTTCCGGCGCTGCAGCAGGCGATCGACGCGGTGTTCGACGCCCGCATCGGCGACATCTCCGGGCGCGGCAAGCTCGGCGCCGACATGCGCGAGATCTGGCTGATGCAGCCGCGTTTCGAGCGGCGCGTGGGCAACGGGCCGTTCACGCTGGTCGAGCAGCCGCGCTTTCGCGCCGGCTTCGACTTCCTGCGCCTGCGCGCCGAGATCGGCGAGGTCGATGCGGCGCTCGGGCGCTGGTGGGAGGCGTTCTCCCTGGCCGATGCCGACGAACGCCGCCGCCTGGTCGACGAGGCGCGCAGCCGCACGGCACCGCGTCGCAAGGCCGCGAAGGCCGCGAACGGCTCGGACGCACGCGCGGGCGAGCCCGCAGCGACCAGCGAGGACGACGGCGAACTGCCGGCCGCCGACCCGGCGAAGAAGCGTCGCCGCCGCCGCCGCAAGCCGGCCGGTGCCGCGGCCGATGCAGGCACCGCTGCGGCGGCGCCGCCGCTGCCCGATCACTGACCGCGCCTTGCATTCATGGCGCCGGTGCGTGCCTTCGTCGGGCTGGGGTCCAACCTCGGCGACACGCGTGCCACGCTCGCGGCCGCCTTCGCCGCACTCGCCGCGCTGCCGCACACGACGCTGGCCGGGCGCTCGGCGCTGTACTGCAGCGCACCGGTGGACGCCACGGGACCCGACTACCTGAACGCCGTGGCGGCGCTGGACACCACGCTCGCGCCGCTCGAACTGCTGCATGGGCTGCAGCGCATCGAAACCGTCCATGGCCGTGAGCGGCCGCATCCCAATGCGCCGCGCACGCTGGACCTCGACCTGCTGCTGTACGGCATGCAGCACATGGACCGCGCCGAACTGCGGCTGCCGCATCCACGCATGCACCTGCGTGCCTTCGTGCTGCGCCCCTTGCTCGACCTCGCGCCGGGCCTGGTGCTGCCGGGCCACGGCGCCGCGCGCGAATGCCTCGCCAGAATCACCGACCAACCCATCGCGAAGGTGTCGCCGTGACGCTGTCCCCCGTGCTGCCGACCGTGCTGCTGCTCATCGCATCGAACGTCTTCATGACCTTCGCCTGGTACGGCCACCTCAAGCACCAGGCGACCACGCCCTGGCTGGTCGCGGCGCTGGTCAGCTGGGGCATTGCGCTCTTCGAGTACCTGCTGCAGGTGCCGGCCAACCGCATCGGCCATGCCGGCGGCATCAGCCTCGCGCAGCTGAAGATCATGCAGGAGGTGATCACGCTGGCGGTGTTCGTGCCCTTCGCCATGTTCTACATGAAGGAGCCGTTCCGGCTGGACTTCGTGTGGGCGGGGCTGTGCCTGCTGGGCGCGGTCTACTTCATCTTCCGGGCCTGAGACGTCCGGGGCGGGCGAGCGACTCGCTACACTTTCGGTCTTTCCATGTGATGACCATCGTGTGACGCGAACGGGCTGTTCGATCGCGGCGGACGACCCCCACCGATGCTGTTTGGCAAGTTTCTGCCGCGCGAAGGCAACTTCTTCGAACTCTTCGACCAGCACGGCGCGCTCATCGTCCAGGGCGCGCGCTCCTTCATCCTGCTGATCGAGAACTACGCCAACCTGGAACTGCGCGAGAAGCACGCCGACGAGGTCGGCAACGCCGAGCGGCAGGCAGACCGCATCACCGCGGAGATCAACCGCCTGCTGCACAAGACATTCATCACGCCGATCGACCGGGAACAGATCCACGGCCTGATCAACGCGATGGACGACATCCTGGACCTGCTGCAGGACGCGACCGAGACCCTGTCGCTGTACGACGTGCACCACATGACCGAGGAAGTGCTGCGCCTGGGCGACCTCAGCGCCAAGTGCTGCGAACGTGTGCAGCATGCGGTGTCGCTGCTGCCGCAGATCAGCCGCCCGGACACGGCCGAGGCGGCCATCAAGACCTGCGAAGAGATCGACCGCCTGGAGTCGGATGCCGACCGCGTGATGCGCGCGGCCATGTCCAAGCTGTTCCGCGAAGAACAGGATGTGCGCGAGCTCATCAAGCTGAAGGCGATCTACGAGCAGCTCGAGTCCATCTCGGACCGCTGCGAGGACGTGGCCAACCTCATCGAGGGCGTGGTCCTCGAGAACTCCTGAGCCGCGGCTCGCGCCTGTCACTGCGAGACGCTGCATGGAGTCCATCCAGATCGCTTTCTGGGTCGTCGCGATGCTGGTCGCGCTGGCCATCGCCTTCGATTTCATGAACGGCTTTCACGACGCGGCGAACTCCATCGCCACGGTCGTGTCCACCGGCGTGCTCAAGCCGCAGCAGGCGGTGGTGTTCGCCGCCTTCTTCAATGTGCTGGCCATCGCGGTGTTCGAGCTCAAGGTCGCGGCCACCGTCGGCAAGGGCATCGCCGACCCGGGCGTGGTCGACCACCACGTCGTCTTCGGCGCGCTCATCGGCGCCATCACCTGGAACCTCATCACCTGGTGGTACGGCATCCCGTCGAGCTCCTCGCATGCGCTCATCGGCGGCATCGTGGGCGCGGTCATCGCCAAGGCGGGTCTGGGCGCGCTGATCGCCGCTGGCGTGTGGATGACCGTGCTGTTCATCTTCGTGTCGCCCTTCCTGGGGTTCCTGTTCGGCTCCTTGCTGATGGTGCTGGTGGCCAACGTCTTCCGGCGCGCCTCGCCGCTGCGCGTGGACAAGTGGTTCCGGCGCATGCAGCTGGTCTCCGCCGGCCTGTACAGCCTGGGCCACGGCGGCAACGACGCGCAGAAGACGATCGGCATCATCTGGATGCTGCTGATCGCGACCGGCCACTCCGCCGCGGGCGACTCGCTGCCGCCGCTGTGGGTGATCTGGGTGTGCTACCTCGCCATCGGCCTGGGCACGC
>JBIQKU010000135.1:0-9664 GCA_044506225.1 Rubrivivax sp.
AGGCATCGAGCTTGCTCGCGTCGCCGGTCAACTCGATGGTGTAGCTCTTCTCGGTGACGTCGATGATGCGGCCGCGGAAGATGTCCGACATGCGCTTCATCTCGTCGCGCTCCTTCCCGACCGCACGCACCTTGATGAGCATGAGCTCCCGTTCGGTGAAGGAGCCTTCGGTGAGGTCCACAACCTTCACCACTTCGATCAGCCGGTTCAGGTGCTTGGTGATCTGCTCGATCACGTCGTCCGAGCCGGTGGTGACGATGGTCATGCGCGACAGCGACGGGTCCTCCGTCGGCGCGACCGTCAGGCTCTCGATGTTGTAGCCGCGGGCGGAGAACAGGGCCACCACGCGGGAAAGCGCACCCGGCTCGTTCTCGAGCAGCAGGGCAATGATGTGTTTCATGTGTCGTTCCAGCGCGCTCTTCAGACAGCCGGCGGTAACCGGCAGCCCTTGGCCACGCTGTCCGTGGTCAGAGCAAAAATGAATCGCCGAAGCGGCGACCGGTGCTGCGCCGGCACACAAGACAGGACGCGGTAACGCCCTGCCCTCGTGCCGGCTCGCCGCCGGTCACAGGTCTTCGGACCCCAGCAGCATCTCGCTGATGCCCTTGCCCGCTTGCACCATCGGCCAGACGTTCTCCGTCGGGTCGGTGCGCACGTCGAGGAACACCGTGCGGTCTTTCAGCTTGATCGCCTCGCGCAGTGCAGGCTCCACGTCGCTCGGCTTCTCGATCTTCAGGCCGACGTGGCCATAGGCCTCGGCGAGCTTCACGAAATCGGGCAGCGCGTCCATGTAGCTGTGCGAGTAGCGGCCGCCGTAGTCGAGCTCCTGCCACTGCCGCACCATGCCGAGGTAGCGGTTGTTCAGCGAGACGATCTTCACCGGCGTCTTGTACTGGAAGCAGGTGGAGAGCTCCTGGATGCACATCTGGATCGAGCCTTCGCCGGTGATGCAGAACACGTCCGACTCGGGCTTGGCGAGCTTGATGCCCATCGCGTACGGCAGGCCCACGCCCATGGTGCCGAGGCCCCCGGAGTTGATCCAGCGGCGCGGCTGGTCGAAGCGGTAGAACTGCGCCGCCCACATCTGGTGCTGGCCGACGTCGGAGGTGATGTACGCGTCGGTGCCGCGCGTCAGCTCGCAGAGCGTCTCGATGACGTACTGCGGCTTGATGACCTCGGTGCTGTTGCGGTACTTGAGGCACTCGCGCTTGCGCCACTCGTTGACCTGGCTCCACCACGACGCGAGCGCCTGCGTGTCGGGCCGGGTCTGCGCTTCCTTGATCTGCGCGATCAGCTCCTGCAACACGTCCTTCACGTCGCCGACGATGGGGATGTCGACCTTCACGCGCTTGGAGATCGACGACGGGTCGATGTCCACGTGGATGATCTTGCGCGCCACCGAGGCGAAGTGCTGCGGGTTGCCGATCACCCGGTCGTCGAAGCGCGCGCCGACGGCGAGCAGAACGTCGCAGTTCTGCATCGTCATGTTGGCCTCGAAGGTGCCGTGCATGCCCAGCATGCCGAGGAACCTCGGGTCGCTCGCCGGCAGCGCACCCAGGCCCATGAGCGTATGGGTGCAGGGATAGCCGAGCAGGTCGACGAGTTCGCGCAGTTCGGCCGCGGCATTGCCGAGCACCACGCCGCCGCCGGTGTAGATGTAGGGCCGCTTCGCGGCCAGCAGCAACTGCACCGCCTTGCGAATCTGCCCGCCGTGGCCCTTGCGCACCGGGTTGTACGAGCGCATCTCCACGCTCGCCGGGTACTGGAAGGGCGCGGTCTTGAGCGACACGTCCTTGGGAATGTCGACGACGACCGGCCCCGGCCGGCCGGTGCGCGCGATGTGGAAGGCCTTCTTGATCGTCAGCGCCAGGTCGCGCACATCCTTCACCAGGAAGTTGTGCTTGACGATGGGCCGGGTGATGCCGACGGTGTCGCACTCCTGGAAGGCGTCGAGACCGATGGCGGCCGTCGGCACCTGCCCGGTGATGATCACCATCGGGATCGAATCCATGTAGGCGGTGGCGATGCCGGTCACGGCATTCGTCACGCCCGGGCCTGACGTGACCAGCGCCACACCCACCTCGCCGGTGGCGCGCGCATAGCCGTCGGCCGCATGCACCGCCGCCTGCTCATGCCGCACGAGCACGTGTTCGATGCTCTCCTGCTTGTAGAGCGCGTCGTAGATGTAGAGCACCGCGCCGCCGGGATAGCCCCAGACGAACTTGACGCCTTCGGCCTGAAGGCTGCGGACGAGGATTTCCGACCCGTTGGGTTCGGCTTGGGATTGGGAGGGGTGCGGTTGTGCCGAAGCGGCACGCTTGACTTCCGCGGCAGACATGTCCATGTTGAACCTTTGCGATTTTCTCTGACGAAAAACCATCGGTGCGCCTTGGCGCGCTCTTGTGAAGCGGCTTCGGCACCTGCGCGGTCAAAAAACAGTGCGCCCGGGGTCGGGCGCGCGATCAGTGACCATACTTTGTGCGAGGCGGAATTATGGCACCGCCCGCCTGGCCCGGCAGCGCGGCACGGGCCCGCCTTCCATGCCGATGTGATAATTCGCCCCCCGCGCGGCGCATCGGCCCGCGCCAGCCGGCACACTCGCCGCGCTCCTTCTTCACACCGCACCGCACATGACGCAAGCCCTTTCCGGCGGCGCGCCCGCAACGCCCAGCCTCGTTCGCCGCATGGCGTGCTTCGTCTACGAGGGCGTGCTGCTGTTCGGCGTGCTGATGATCACCGGCCTCTTCTTCGCCGGCGTCATGGAGCAGCGCCACGCGCTGGTCGGTCGCCATGCGCTGCAGGCCGTGGTCTTCGTCGTGCTCGGCCTGTACTTCGTGTGGTTCTGGACCCACGGCGGCCAGACGGTGGCGATGAAGGCGTGGCACGTCCGCCTGGTCGACGCCCAGGGCGCGCCGGTTCGCGCCGGCCGCGCCGTGGCGCGTTATCTGCTCAGCTGGCTGTGGTTCATCCCGGCGCTCGCGTCCTTGTCGCTCTCGGGATGGCGCGAGCCGGGCCCGACGGTGGCATTGCTGCTGGTGGGCATCTGCGGCTACGCGCTGCTGGCACGGCTGAATGCGCACGGCCAGTTCGTGCATGACGTGCTGTGCGGCACGCGCTTGGTCACGCAGCGTCCGCCGCCGCGCCCTGCACGGCAAGCTGCGCCGAGGGCCGGACGATGAGCGCCCCCGCTGCCACATCCGGCATCAACGTCTGCGTCTTCTGCGGCTCGAGGCCGGGTGCACAGCCCGCCTACGCCGCCGCCGCCGAGCAGATCGGCACGGCCATCGGTCGCCGCGGCTGGGGGTTGGTCTACGGCGGCGGGCGCGCCGGTCTGATGGGGACGGTCGCGGACGCGGCCTTGGCCGCCGGCGCCCGGGTCGTGGGCGTGATTCCGCGCAGCCTGATGGACCGCGAACTCGGCCACCCGGGCCTTGCCGAGCTGCATGTGGTCGACACCATGCATCAGCGCAAATCCTTGATGGCGGAACGCTCGGACGCGTTCCTCGCCCTGCCGGGCGGCATCGGCACGCTGGAGGAGCTGTTCGAGGTGTGGACCTGGCGCCAGCTCGGCTACCACGACAAGCCCGTCGGGCTGCTGAATGTCGATGGCTACTACGACGGCCTGCTGGGCTTCATCGAGACGATGGCGGCGCAGGGCTTCGTCACGGCGCCGCAGCGCGACCTGCTGCAGGCGGGCACCGACCCGCACGCGCTGCTGGAGCGGCTGGGCCGGCTGGCGGTTCACGCCACCGAGCCGGACGACTACCGCCTTATCTGACGACCCTCGGGCTCGCGCCTCAGACGGCGTCCTCGTCGGTCTCGCCGGTGCGGATGCGCACCACCTGCTCGACGGGCAGCACGAAGATCTTGCCGTCGCCGATCTTGCCGGTCTTGGCGGCCTTGACCACCGCGTCGATGCAGCGCTCGACGTCGGTGTCCTTGATCACCACCTCGATCTTCACCTTGGGCAGGAAGTCGACGACGTACTCGGCACCGCGGTAGAGCTCGGTGTGCCCCTTCTGCCGGCCGAAGCCCTTGACCTCGGTGACGGTCAGGCCGGTCACGCCCACTTCGGCCAGCGCTTCACGCACCTCCTCGAGCTTGAAGGGTTTGACGATGGCGGTGATCTGTTTCATGGCGGGCTCCTCGCGTCGACGTGTTCGCACGAGTTTACTGGCGCACCGCGCAGGCAAGCCATGCAGCGCACGCGACTCGGACGCACGCCTAACATCGACAGCCGATGTCTTCCCCGCCCGACACCGCCCTGCAGATCCGCCTGGTCGACACGCCGGCCGCCATCGATGCCGCGTCCTGGAACCGGCTGCTGGCCGCGACCGGTGAATCGACACCCTTCATGCACCACGAATACCTGCTGGCGCTGCACGCGTCCGGCAGTGCGAGCGCGCAGGCCGGCTGGCTCGCGCAGTTCCTGGTTGCCGAATCGCAGGGCCGCTTGGTCGCCGCCTGCCCGCTCTATCTCAAGGAGCATTCCTACGGCGAGTACGTCTTCGA
Organism: Rubrivivax sp.; assembly: GCA_044506225.1. Lineage (GTDB taxonomy): Bacteria > Pseudomonadota > Gammaproteobacteria > Burkholderiales > Burkholderiaceae_C > JAKFDI01. The sequence continues at coordinate 4,513 of JBIQKU010000135.1, forward strand.
CTGGGCGTGGGCGGATGCCTACCAGCGCACGGGGCTCGCCTACTACCCCAAGCTGCTCGCCGCCGTCCCCTTCACACCGGTGCCGGGCGCGCGCCTTCTGGCCGCCGACGAGGACACGCGCCGGTTGCTGCTGCGCGCGTTGGCGCAGATCGCGCGCGACAACGGCCTGTCATCGGCCCACCTGCTGTTCATGACCGACGCCGAAGCCGCAGCCGCGTCGGCCGAGGGCTGGCTGATGCGCCACTCGGTGCAGTTCCACTGGGAGAACCGGGCGCCGCCGCTCGCGCCCTATGCCGACTTCGCTGAATTCACCGCCGGTCTGCAGCGGGAGAAGCGCAAGAAGATCGCGCAGGAACGCCGGCGCGTGGCCGAGGCCGGCGTCGGCTTTCGTGTGCTCGAGGGTGCGGCGATCGACGACGAGGCCTGGGACTTCTTCTACCGTTGCTACACCCTCACCTACCGCGCACACCGCTCCACGCCCTACCTCACCCGCGACTTCTTCGAGCGCATGGCGCGCACCATGCCCGAGAACTGGCTGCTGTTCGTCGCCGAGCGCGCGGGCCGGCGCATTGCCGCATCCCTGGTCGCCATCGACCCGCAGCAACGCGTCGCCTACGGCCGCTACTGGGGCGCGGTGGAGCATGTGCCGCTGCTGCATTTCGAGGCCTGCTACTACCAGCCGCTCGCCTGGTGCATCGCCCAGGGCTACCGCCGCTTCGAGGGCGGCGCCCAGGGCGAGCACAAGATGGCGCGTGGGCTGCTGCCGGTGCGCACGCATTCGGCGCACTGGCTGGCGCATCCGCGTTTCGCGGGGGCCGTGGCCGACTTCCTCGCGCATGAAGGCGCCGGCATCGACGCCTATGTGAACGAGTTGCAGGAGCGCAACCCGTTCAAGGAGGCGCCAAGCGACACCCCCGGCGGCGGCGCGCCGCCGCGGGGCGCTACTTCTTGTTGAAGTCGCCCGCCACCCCGGTCACGAACTGCTCGGGCAGCAGGTAACGGCGCAAGGCGGCATCGGCCTGGGCCGGCGTCACCGCGGCGATCGCCTCGTCGATGCGCTGCTCGAAGCCGAAGTCGCGATCGAGGTAGAGGTGCGAAGACAGCGTGGACGCCAGCCTGTCGTCCTGCGCCCGGCTCAGTCGGCGGTAGCTCAGCAGCGCCTGCTTGGCGTTGGCCAGCTCCTGTTCGCCGAAGCCGTCCTGCAACGCCAGGGCCACTTCCTCGCGGAAGGCCTGCTCCACCTTGTCGCGGTTCTGCGGCGCAAAGATGGCGGTCGCCGCCCAGCGCGAGTTCGGCTCGAAGGGGTTCCAGTCAATCCACGACCAGGTGCCGTAGGACAGGCCCTCGCGCTCGCGGATGCGCTTCCACAGGCGTGAGTCGCCGCCCGAGCCGAGCATGAAGTTGGCCAGCGTGAACGCGGCGTAGTGCTCGTCGGTGTCGTTGAGCGCCACATGCTGCTGCACGCCCAGCACGGCGTTCTGCTTGTCCGGCGTGGCCATCACCATGCGGGCCGCCTCGGGCGCGAAGAACGGGCGCGGCACGCGGGTGTACGGCGCCGGGCTCTGCCATTGGCCGAAGGCCTGGGTGAGCGCCTGCCGCACCACGGCCGGGTCGAAGTCGCCGACGGCCGCGAACTGCGCATGGCTCGCGCCGTAGAAGCGCTGGTGGTAGGCCTTCAACTGCTGCGGCGTCACGGCCCGCAGATCGGCCAGGATTTCATCGAAGGTGCGTGCATGGCGCACGTCACCGCGCGGGTACGGATTGCCGTGGCGCAGCAGGGCGTTCTGAACGATCGCGCGCGGCTCGTCGCGCTGCTGCTCGACCGCGGTGATCGCCTGCTGGCGCACTTCGGCCAGGGCGTCGGCCGGGAAGCTCGGCTCGCGCGCCAGCCGGCCGACCAGGGCGATCGCCTCGGCGATGTGCTCGCGGCGCGAGACGATGCCGAAGCTCACGCTGCCGGCCCCGTCGGCCACCGACACCTCGGTGCGCAGCTCGTCGAGTCGGTCCTGGATCTGCTGCCGGTCCAGCGTGGTCGTGCCCTTGTCGAGCATGGCCGCCACCAGCGCGCCCACCGAGGCGGTGCCGGCCAGCGACTTCTCGTCGCCGAAGCGCAGCGTCAGCGTCGCACGCACCGAGTCGCCGCGCGTGGGCTTGGACAGCAGCGCGGCTTCGAGGCCGCTGGGCAGGACGAAACGCCGGGTGCTGGCTTCGATGTGCGCCGGCGAGCTGTCGAACGCGGCGGCCGCTTCGGCGCCCTCTTGCGGCACGAAGCTCTTCATCTGTTCGGCCACGTCGACCATGGCGGGGGTCGGCGCACGCACCGGATTCGGCGTCGGGACGTAGGTGCCCAGCGTGCGGTTGGAGGCGATCAGCCGCTCGGCCGCGACACGTTGCACATCGGCGAGCGTCAGTGCCTGCACGCGATCGCGCAGCAGGAAGAAGAGCCGCCAGTCGCCCTGCGCGATCGAATCCGACAGGGCCACGCCGATGGCCTCCGGGTTGACGAAGCGCTGGTCCCACGCCTTCAGCCACTGGATCTTGGCGCGCTTCAGTTCCTCCTCGGTGACCGGCGAGGCGGCAAAGCCCTCGAGTGTGGCGAGCAAGGCGGCGCGCGCCTTGTCCAGATCCTGGCCGGGCGCGAGGTCGGCGCCGAAGAGGCCGAAGCCAGGCTGCGCGAGCCCCAGCGGCTCGGCGTAGATGCTGGACGCCAGGCCGGTGGCGACCAGTTGCTTGTGAAGCCGGCCGGAAGGCGTCGCGCCGAGGATCATGCCCAGCGCCTCCGCCGCGGCGAAGTCCGGGTGCGCGGCCGGTGGGAGGTGATAGGCCGCCATCAGCATGGGCGTGCCGCCCACGCGGCGCAAGGTCATGCTGCGCTCGCCGCTTTGCACCGGGTCCAGTGTGTAGAAGCGCGGCAGCTCGCGCGTGGGCTTGGGGATGCGGCCGAAGCCGGCCTCGATCCACTGCAGCACCTGTGCGGTGTCGAACTTGCCCGTGATCACGAGCGTCGCGTTGTCGGGCTGGTACCAGGTGCGGTAGAAGGCCTGCAGCCGCTCGATGTCGACGTTCTCCACATCGCTTCGCGCCCCGATCGTGGCCTTGCCGTAGTTGTGCCAGTCGTACATCGCCGCCACGGTCTTCTGGAACAGGATGCGCCCCGGGTTGTTCTCGCCCATCTCCATCTCGTTGCGCACCACCGTCATCTCGGTGTCCAGGTCCTTGCGGGCGATGAAGCTGTTCACCATCGCGTCGGCCTGCCAGTCGAGGTACCACTTCAGGTTGTCGGGGTTGGCGGCGAAGCTCGCGAAGTAGTTGGTGCGGTCCAGCCAGGTCGTGCCGTTGGCGCGCAGCCCGCGCTTGGTGAACTCGGCCCACACCTCGGGGTGCGTGGGCGTGCCCTTGAACAGCAGGTGCTCCAGCAGGTGCGCCATGCCGGTCTCGCCGTAGTTCTCGTGGCGCGAGCCCACGCGGTAGGTCATGTTGACCGTGGTGGTCGGCTTGGACTCGTCGGGGATGAGCAGCAGCTGCAGGCCGTTCTTCAACCGGTACTCGGTGATGCCCTCGACCGACTGCACCTTGGTCACCGCGGCCGGCAACGCCTGCGACATCGCAGGCACCCACCACAGCATCAGCACGAGACACAGGACACGACGCAGCATCGGCACTCCCCTGGGAAAAAGGCAGTGTAGAGCCGGCCGTCGAATGCGAGTTCCGGCGCCTGACGAACCCCTACGGCATGAAAAAAGGGAGCCGAAGCTCCCTTCGCGCGTGCGAGACGCGGGTCAGGCCGTCTTGGCAGCCTTGTAGGCGGCGATGCCGCTCACGATTTCCTGGCGAGCGGACTCGGGGCCTTCCCAGCCCACGACCTTGACCCACTTGCCGGCTTCCAGGTCCTTGTAGTGCTCGAAGAAATGCTGGATCGCCTTCAGGCGCATCTGGTTGATGTCTTCGGGCTTCTGCCAGTGGGTGTAGATCGGCAGGATCTTGTCGATGGGCACGGCGAGCAGCTTGCTGTCGCCGCCCGCCTCGTCTTCCATCTTCAGCACGCCGATCGCGCGGCAGGTGACCACCACGCCGGGCGTCAGCGGGAACGGCGTGATCACGAGCACGTCGACCGGGTCGCCATCGTCCGAGAGCGTCTGCGGGACATAACCGTAGTTGCACGGGTAGTGCATGGCCGTCGTCATGAAGCGATCGACGAACAGCGCGCCGCTTTCCTTGTCGACCTCGTACTTGATCGGGTCGGCGTTCATCGGGATCTCGATGATGACGTTGAACTCTTCGGGCGCATTGGCGCCGGGCGTCACTTTGTGCAGGCTCATGATCGGTGGGTTCGGGGGAAACCCGGATTCTAGCGAGCGCCATGCGCGCGCCACGTGCTGCGACGCCGCTCCGAAGCGCCATTCAGCACGCCTGCCGCTTCATTGCCTTGCCATCGGCCATCTCGTAGCATGCCCCCGCCGATTCGAGCCCGCCATCAGAGCGGCAAGGCGCGGGCGCCCCAGTCGGTACCCCCATTCCCATAACGAGGAAGGAGACTCTTGATGTCGACCACTGTGGCGCTCTACGTAGCGCTGGCCTGCGGCTTGGCTGCAGTCATCTATGGCTTCGTGCAGCGAAGCTGGATCCTCCGGCAAGGCGCCGGCAACCCGCGCATGCAGGAGATCGCAGGCGCCATCCAGCAAGGCGCGGCGGCCTACCTGGCGCGGCAGTACCGGACCATCGCCATCGTCGGCGTCGTGCTGGCCATCCTGATCGGCGTCTTCCTCGACATCACGAGTGCCATCGGCTTCGTCGTCGGTGCCGTCCTCTCCGGCGCCTGCGGCTTCATCGGCATGAACGTCTCGGTGCGCGCTAACGTGCGCACCGCACAGGCAGCCACGCAGGGCATGGCGCCCGCGCTCAATGTCGCGTTCAAGGGAGGCGCCATCACCGGCATGCTGGTGGTGGGCCTGGGCCTTCTCGGTGTGACGCTGTTCTTCTGGTACCTCACCGCCGGTGACGCGGGCGACGCGGGCCTCGCTGCCGTACTCAAGCCGCTCCTCGGCCTGGCCTTCGGCTCCTCGCTGATTTCCATCTTCGCCCGCCTGGGCGGCGGCATCTTCACCAAGGGTGCGGACGTGGGCGCCGACCTGGTGGGCAAGGTGGAGGCCGG
>JBIQKU010000322.1:0-1577 GCA_044506225.1 Rubrivivax sp.
TGCTGCCGATCTTCGTCGTCTACGTCGTCTCGTCGGTGGCCGAGACGAACCGCCACCCGTTCGACGTCGTCGAGGGCGAATCGGAGATCGTCGCCGGGCACATGGTCGAGTACTCGGGGATGGGCTTCGCCATCTTCTTCCTCGCCGAATACGCGAACATGATCCTGCTGTCGGCGGTGGCGTCGATCATGTTCCTCGGCGGCTGGCTGCCGCCGATCGACTCGGCCGTCTTCAACTGGATTCCGGGCTGGATCTGGCTCGGGATCAAGACCTTCTTCGTCGTGTCGCTGTACATCTGGTTCCGCGCGACCTTCCCGCGCTACCGCTACGACCAGATCATGCGGCTCGGCTGGAAGATCTTCATTCCGGTCACGCTGTTCTGGCTGGTCGTCATCGCCGTCTGGATGCAGACGCCCTGGAACATCTGGGCCTGACCGGCGCAGGAGTCGACACCCAAATGCCCGCCGTAAAGGATTTCCTCTCCAGTTTCATGCTCCGCGAGATGCTCGACGGGCTCCGGCTCACGGGCAAGTACCTGTTCGCGCGCAAGATCACCATCCAGTACCCGGAGGAGAAGACGCCCCAGTCGCCGCGCTTCCGCGGGCTGCACGCGCTGCGCCGCTACCCCAACGGCGAAGAGCGCTGCATCGCCTGCAAGCTGTGCGAGGCGGTGTGCCCGGCGCTGGCGATCACGATCGAATCGGCCGAGCGCGACGACGGCACGCGCCGCACCACGCGCTACGACATCGACCTCACGAAGTGCATCTTCTGCGGCTTCTGCGAGGAGAGCTGCCCGGTCGACTCGATCGTCGAGACGAACATCCTCGAGTACCACGGCGAGAAGCGCGGCGACCTCTATTTCACCAAGGAAATGCTGCTTGCCGTCGGCGACCGCTACGAGCAGCAGATCGCGGCCGACCGCGCGGCCGATGCCCGCTACCGCTGAAGACGCGCGATGACCGCCCAGACGATCCTGTTCTACCTGTTCGCCGCGATCACCGTCTTCTCGGCGGTGCGCGTCATCACCGCGCGCAATCCGGTGCACTCGGTGCTGTTTCTCGTGCTCACTTTCGCCACCGTGGCGTGCATCTGGCTGCTGCTGCGCGCCGAGTTCCTCGCGATCACGCTGGTGCTCGTCTACGTGGGCGCGGTGATGGTGCTGTTCCTCTTCGTCGTGATGATGCTCGACATCAACCTCGACCGCGTCCGACACGGCTTCTGGCGCAACCTGCCGGTGGCGCTGTTCGTCGGCGTCGTCATGGTGATCGAGCTTGCGCTCGTGCTGATGACCGCGTTCAACGACCCGCAGAGCAACGTGCCGCCGCTGCCCGCCGACTACAGCAACACGAAGGCGCTCGGCAGGCTGCTCTATACCGATTACGTCTTCGCCTTCGAGACGGCGGCGGTCGTGCTGCTGCTCGCGATGGTGTCGGCCATCGGCCTGACGCTGCGCCGGCGCAAGGACGCGCGCTACAGCAACGCCAGCGTGGCCGTGCACACGCGCGCGGCCGACCGTCTTCGCATCGTTCGCATCCCGGCGCGGCCGCGCGACGCGGAGCCGTCATGACCCTCACGCT
>JBIQKU010000136.1:0-9638 GCA_044506225.1 Rubrivivax sp.
AGCGCGCCATGCCGGCGGCGATGAGCGCGTTGTCGTGCGGCCAGATCGAGCCGTTGTGATAGGACATCGGGTTGTAGCGCGCCTGGCCGCTCGCCACCGTGCGCACGCCCCAGCCGCTGAAGAAGTCGGGCTCGACGAAACGCTGCGCCATGCGCGCCGCATGCGCCGCATCGGCGATGCCGCAGCACAGCGCATGGCCGGCATTGGAGGCGGCGATGCGGCAAGGTTTCTTGTCGCCATCCAGCGCGATCGCGTAGGTGCCGATCTCCTCGCACCAGAAGCGCTCGCAGAAGCGCTCGCGCAGCGCGCGCGCCTCGCCGTGCAGGCTCTCGGCAAGCGCTGTCTCGCCCAGCGCACTCGCCAGTTCACCGGCGAGTTGCTTGGCCTCGTACACATAGGCCTGCACTTCGCACAGCGCGATCGGCGGCTCGGCCATGCGGCCGTCGTCATGGAAGACCGAATCCTGCGAGTCCTTCCAGCCCTGCTGCAGCAAGCCGGTGCGGCTGCGCCGCGCGTATTCGACGAAGCCGTCGCCGTCGCGGTCGCCGTGGGTGTCTATCCATTCCAGCGCGGCCAGCAGGTTCGGCCACAGGCGCCGTATGAACGCGAGATCGCCGGTGCGGCGGTGGTAGGCCCCGGCGAGCGCCACGAACAGCGGCGTCGCATCAACCGTGCCGTAGTAGCGCTCGAACGGCACTTCGCCGGTGCGCGCCATCTCGCACTTGCGCGCCTCGTGCAGGATCTTGCCGGGCTCGGCATCACGTTCGGGTTCCTCGGCCGTGGCCTGCGTGTCGGCGAGGAAGGCGAGCACGCCGCGCGCCATGGACGGATCGACCCACAGGTATTCGCGCGCGGTGAGCAGCCCGTCGCGCCCGAAGGTGGTCGAGTACCACGGCACGCCGGCATACGGATAGGGCCCGGTGGACAGCTCGGTGGTAAGCATGGCGAGGTCGGAGACGCTGCGCTCGAGCCAGCGGTCCATCAGCGGGTTGCTGGTCTCGATGCGGCATTGCGACCGCTGCAGCCGCGAATGCGCTTCGGCGTTGCTGCGGTAGGCGCTGTCGTAGTCGCGGGCGCTGCGCGCCGGGGCCTCGTCGATGTCGCAATGCACCGTGCAGTACAGGTGCACCTCCTGGTGCGGCTCGAGCGCCAGCGTGATGCCCGCTTCGCCGCCGTGCCAGACGGTGGGCGCCGGGTCGAGCCGCACGCGGGTGCGGCGGGTGCGGCCGTCCAGTCCGCGGTAGCTGAACACGAGCTCGTCGTTCTCGGCATGCGCCGGCAGCGGTTCGCCGCGGCGTTCGCGCGCCGTGCCACGCACCTCGAACAGGTCGGCGAAATCGGCGTCGAAGCGCAGCCCCAGCGTCAGCCGCACCGGTGCCATGCCGTGGTGCGTGATGCGGATGTGCTCATGGCAGGCCGCCTCCCACAGGAGCTTGGCGCGAAAGATGTGCACCTCGCCCTTGGGCAGCAGCAGTTCCGACCCGCGCATCAGGTCGGCGTTCATGAGCTCGACGATGAGCACGTTGTTGCCCTCTTTGACCGTCGCGCCGAGGAAGAGCGGCTGCACGCCGTTGAGCGTGAGCTGCAGCTGCGACAGGAATCGCGTGTCCTCGTGGTACAGCCCCTGTTCGCCCCCGGCGCCGTGCGCATCACCGAAACGGTCGAAGAGGCCGAAGGTGTCGCCGCTCTTCACGGCCTGCGGCACCTCCTCGGCGCGTGCGGCGGTGGCCGCCACGTACCACTGGTCGCCGATGCGTATGCGTTCGTTCACCTCGACTCCTTGCGGCGCGTTCACAGCACCAGCGGCTCACCCGCCGGCGCCGGGCCGGCCGGGGCGGCGCGGGTGTCGATCAGCGCCTGGTAGACCTGCACATAACGCGCCGCCATGCGGTCCGCGGTGAAGCGGCGCTCGAATGCCTCGCGGCAGCGGTGGCGTTCGATGGCGTCGATGCCGCGCGCGGCCGCGATCGCTTCCTCCTGGCTGTGCACCACGAAGCCGGTGACGCCGTGCTGCACCACCTCGGGAATGGCGCCGCAGTCGTACGCGATCACCGGCGTGCCGCAGGCAAAGGCCTCGATCATCACCAGGCCGAAGGGCTCGGGCCAGTCCACCGGGAACAGCAAGGCGCGTGCTCCACCGAGCAGCTCGGCCTTGCGCTCGTCGCCCACCTCGCCGATGAACTCCACGCCGGGGCCCGCGAGGAGCGGCCGCACCACCTGCTCGAAGTAGGCGCGGTCGGCGGCATCCACCTTGGCCGCCACCAACAGCCGCGTGCCACAGGCGCGCGCGATCTCGATCGCCCGGTCGACGCGCTTTTCCGGCGAGATGCGGCCGACGAAGGCGAAGTAGTCCTGCGCCTGCGCATGGAAGCGGTACAGCCCCGCCGGCAGCCCGTGGTGCACCGTGGCGCACCAGTTGGCGCCCGACATCGGCCGGCGCTGACTGTCGGAGATGGACACCAGCGGGTGCGAGGCGAAATGCGCATGCAGCGGCTGCAGGTCGCGCAGGTCGAGCCGCCCGTGCAGCGTCGTCACGCAGGGCGTGGCGCACCGACGCGCGAGCGGGTAGTGCAGGAAGTCGATGTGGAAATGGATGACGTCGAAAGCGCTGGCCTGCTCGAACACCTGGTCGATCATCAGCGTGTGCCACATCAGCCAGTCGGGACCGTCGGGGTCCAGGCGCAGGCCGCGCGGCGCCATGGGCTCGAGCCGAGCACGTGTGCGCGAATCGCCGCTTGCGAACAGCGTCACCTCATGGCCCTGCGCCACCAGCGCTTCGGTGAGGTAGGACACCACCCGCTCCGTTCCCCCGTAGGCGGCAGGCGGCACGCTTTCGAACAGCGGGGCGACTTCGGCGATCTTCATCGCTGCGCCGGGCAGCAACCGTCGTGCCGTTTTCGGGCGGCGATCACCGCCGGTTGCCGATGATTCGAATCGCGCGCGGCACGCGCGTCGCCGCACACGCCTTCGCCTTTGCAGGCAAGATCAGCCTGCAGACGGAAATGCGCCGCAGGCAGTGAACCAACGGCGGCAAGCGCTGTCCAACGCGCGTTTTCCGACCGCACCGACCTTTCCGATTCGACTCCAGGAGACTCTGTTGAAGACTGTGACGCTCACGATCGCTTCGCTCGCGATGGGCCTGATGTTGTCGCTGGCCCCCGCCGATTCCGAAGCGCGGCGCCTCGGCGGTGGCCGGGCCGCCGGCATGCAGCGCCAGGCGCCGCCGCCCAAGCCGGCCACGCCACCCACCGCCACCCAGAACACCCCGGCCAACACGCCGGCCGCCGCACCGGGCGCGACCGCTGGTGCCGGAGCCGCCGCGGCCAACGCCGGGCGACGCTCCTGGATGGGCCCCATCGCCGGCCTGGCCGCGGGGCTGGGCATCGCCGCGCTGATGAGCCACCTGGGCCTGGGCGCGGGCTTCGCCAACTTCATCACCATGCTGCTGATGGCCGTGGTGGCCGTGGTGGTGGTGCGCTGGCTGATGCGCCGCTTCGCCGCCCAGCGTCCGGCCGGACCCGGGCGGCTCGCCACCGCAGGCGCACCGGGCGCTGCGGGCGGCTTTGGCCAGCCCGAGGCGCAACCCGCGCGCTTCCAGGCCATGCAACCGTCTTCGGCGCCGGCCTTCGCGCCGACCGGCCACGGCCCGGTGCTGCCCGAGGGCTTCGATGCGGCCGAGTTCGAGCGCATTGCCAAGACCATCTTCGTGCGCATGCAGGCGGCCAACGACGCCGGCCACGTGGAAGACCTGCGCAAGTTCACCACGCCCGAGCTCTTCGCCTCGCTGCGTGTGGACCTGCAGGACCGCGGCGAAGCCCCCCAGCAGACCGACGTCGTCAAGCTCGACGCGCAGGTGCTGGAGACGGTTCAGGAAGACGGCCAGTGGATCGTCAGCGTGCGCTTTGCCGGCCTGATCCGCGAAGAGGTCACCGAAGGCGCCCAGCCCTTCGACGAGACCTGGCACCTGGTCAAGCCGGTGGACGGCAGCCGCGAATGGGCGATTGCCGGCATCACGCCGACGCAGTGATCGCTTTTCGTTGACACATGGGTTCTGCGGCGGCTTCGGCCGCCGCAGTCACGTCCAGGCCTCAGCCGAGGCGCGCCAGCGCCTGCGCGAGATCGGCCTGGAGGTCGGCCAGGTCCTCGATGCCCACCGACAGGCGGATCAGCCCGTCGGCCACACCCATCTGCGCCCGGCGCTCCGGGCCCATCTCCCAGAAGATCGTCTGCGCCACCGGGATCGCCAGCGTGCGGTTGTCCGACAGATGGCTGGACAGGATGATGAGTTGCAGCGTGTCGAGGAAGTCGAGGCAGTCGGCGCCCGGCTTCAACTCGAAGGCGAGCAGCCCGCCGAAGCCGCCCTTGAAGAGCCGCGCCGCGCGCGCATGCTGGGCATGGCTTTCAAGGCCCGGGTAGAACACCTGCGCGACCTGCGGCTGCAGCTCCAGCCAGCGCGCCAGCCCGAGCGCATTGGCGCACACCCGCTCGACGCGCAGCGCCAGCGTCTCGGCGCCGACCGAGATGCGGTGCGCATCCTCGGCGCGCAGGCTGGCACCCATGTCGCGCAGGCCCTTCTTGCGGATCTGCTGCAGGCCCCAGCCGGCCGGATCCCCCTTGCGGTAGGACGTGGCGATGTTGTCGTAGCGGCTCCAGTCGAAGAGGCCGGTGTCGATGACCGCACCGCCCATGGCATCGCCATGGCCGCCGATGCCCTTGGTGAGCGCATGCACCACCAGGCCGGCCTGCACCTCGCGCGGGTGGAACAGCACGGGCGTGGTGAGCGTGCTGTCGACGACGAACAGCAGGCCGCGCTCGGCGCACAGCGCGCCGATGCCTTCGAGATCGGCCACCTGGGTGCGCGGGTTGGCAATGGTCTCCACGAACACCAGCCGGGTCTCGGGCCGCAGCGCCGCGCGCACCTGGGCGGCGTCGGTCGCGTCGGCGAAGCTCACCGCCACGCCCAGCCCGTCCAGCGTCTGCAGCAGGCTGTTGGTGTTGCCGAAGAGGAAGTTGGTCGCGACCACATGGTCGCCGCTGCGCAGCAGCGCGAACAACACCGCCGAGATCGCGCCCATGCCGGTGGCGAAGGTCGCTGCCGCCCGGCCGCCCTCGAGCATGGCCAGCTTGGCCTCGAGCGCCGCGGTGGTCGGGTTGCCCTGGCGCGCGTAGACGAAGCCCGGCTTCGTGCCCTGGAAGGCCGCCACCAGGTCGCGCGAGGCGCCGTAGGCGAAGGTGGCCGAGGTGTGGATGGGCTTGTGCACGGCCCCGTGTTCGACGCCGCCCAGCCGGTCGGCGTGCAGCAGGCGGGTGGTGATGCCTTGGGTCATGAAGCGTGGGAGCGCGGGACGAAGCTGTCGATTATCGGCGGCGCCTGCCGCGTTGCCGCCGCGAAACGCCCGGCCCATCGGCGCGCACACGAAAACCGCGCGCGAGCGGCACTGTTCACGAACGGGATCGGCTGCCTCGGCACGCGCGCTCATGGCGCGCGTCAAATTCGCCGATCACATGCTCAGGATTCCCGGAGACGCTTGCCCATGACGCCCTCTTCTGCCGCCGCCGATGCCCAGGCGCTGCGCGCCCAACTGATGGCCCCCAGCCCCATGGAGCGCGCGATCGCGCTGCATGAACTCGAGCTCGAACTCGAGCGCAACCGCCGCGGCCAGCGCTGCGCCATCGCCGGGCAGGCGGAGAAGTTCGCCGCCCGCGGCATCCCCTTCTACTCACCGCAAGACCCGCATTTCTGCGAATGGGTGGGCAAGGCGGTGGGCTACTGGGAACAGCTGCGCCAGGCGAACGCCGAGCAAGCCGCTGTCGCCTGAGCGGCCCCGCCGCCCACGCCGGCCGCTGCGATGATGCGGCGATGCCGGCGACGCTGCCCCTGCCCGACCCCACCGAAGACGCGGCCGCCGCGGCCGCGCGGGTGGGCGTCGAACTCGTCGCCTTCGACGACAGCCTCATCGCGCTGAACAAGCCCGCGGGCCTGCTGTCGGTGCCCGGACGCGGCGCCGACAAGCTCGACTGCCTCGCCACGCGCGTGCAGGCCGCCTGGGCGGATGCACGCGTGGTGCATCGCCTCGACATGGCCACCTCCGGCCTCATGCTGATGGCGCGCGGCGCCGAGATGCAACGTGCGCTGTCGCAGGCCTTTGCGGCGCGTGCGGTGAGCAAGCGCTATGTGGCGGTGGTGCATGGGCGGCTCGCGCCGGCCGAAGGTCGCATCGAACTGCCCCTGGCCGCCGACTGGCCGAACCGGCCGCGCCAGCGGGTGGACAGCGTGCGCGGCAAGCCATCGCTGACGCGCTACTGGGCGCTCGGTCACGACCCCGGGAACGACCGCACCCGCGTGTTGCTCGAACCCGTGACGGGGCGCTCGCACCAGCTGCGTGTGCATCTGCAGGCGCTGGGTCATCCCATCGTCGGCGACGCGCTCTACGGCAGCGAGCCCGCGCCGGGCGGTCGTTTGCTGCTGCATGCGTCGGCGCTCATGCTGCGCCATCCGCGGTGCGGCAAGCCGCTGCAGTTCGAATCGCCGCCGCCCTTCTGACGCGCTGCCTGCCTATCGGCACCATAGCCGCCGTCGATTGTAAATGAGAACGATTCGCATTAGAATAGTGGCATGCGACTCATCCATCTGCATCACCCGGTCCACAAGACGCTCGCCTTCGCGGCGATGCACGTGGCCGTGGCCATCGCGGTGGGTTGGGCGCTCACCGGCAGCTTCGTCATCGCCGGTGCCCTCGCGCTGATCGAACCCGCCCTCAACACGCTCGCCTATCACTTCTTCGAACGCGCGTGGCGCCGCCGCGCCGGCCCGCAGGCCTCGCTGCTCAAGGTCACCGCCTTCGGAGGACTGCACCTGCTCATCGCCGTGGCGGTCGGCTGGGCGTTGACCGGCAGCCTGGTGATCGCCGGCGCGCTCGCGCTGATCGAGCCGGCGGCCAACAGCGTGGCGCTGTACTTCTTCGACCGCTGGTGGCACCGGCGCGTCTCCCGCCTGGCCACGGCCTGACGGCGGCCGGCTGGGCAGAATCGGCGCATCGTCGTCTGCCCGGAGGTGCGCCGCATGGCTTCTTCATCGCTCTATGTGCTGACCGGCGCCTCGCGCGGCCTGGGTGCCGCCATGGCCGAACAGTTGCTCGCGCCCGGCGTCACGCTGGTGGGCATCGCCCGCCATGCCAATGACGCCCTCGCCGCGCGGGCGCAGGCGGCGGGCGCCACGCTCGAACAATGGACGCTGGACCTGGCCGACCCGGCGCCGGCCGCCGAGCGGCTGGACGCCTGGCTGCGGGCCCAGGACGGCAGCCGCTTCGCCGAGGCGGTGCTCATCAACAACGCCGGCGTCATCACCCCGCCCGGGCCGATCGACGCGCTGGACACCGCCACGCTGTCGAACGCGCTGCGTGTGGGACTCGAGGCCACGGTGGTGCTGAGCGCGGCGTTTCTACGCGCCACCCGCGGCTGGGCGGCGGGCAAGAAGGTGCTCAACATCTCGTCGGGCCTGGGCCGGCGGGCGATGGCGGGCAGCGCGCCTTATTGCGCGGCCAAGGCCGGCATGGACCTGTTCACGCGCGCGCTTGCGCTGGACGAGGCGCACCGCGGCGCCGGCGCCGCCCGGGTGGTGTCGCTCGCGCCGGGAGTGATCGACACCGACATGCAGGTGCAGCTGCGCTCGGCCGACGACGCCGGCTTTCCCGACCGCGGCAACTTCGTGGCGCTGAGCAGCCAGGGCCGCCTCGCCAGCCCGCAGGCGGCGGCGGCGCAGGTGCTGGCCTATCTGAACCGAGCCGATTTCGGCGCCAGCCCGCTGGCCGACGTGCGTGACCCCGGCTGACTCAGTCGCCCGCCGGTCCCTGGAAGCCGCCGCGGCGAAAGGTCAGCACCAGCGTGTCGCGATGCCCGGGCGGGCCTTGCGGCTCGAGCGGCTGGATGGGCGTGGTCTCGTGGATCACCCGCTCGTCGTCCAGCAGCAGCGCCGACCAGGGCTCGCTCAAGGTGAAGCGGATGCCCGCCGGCCCGTCGGCCTCGAACACGCGCGTTTCGCCACCCTTCATGCCGTGGCGTTCGACCAGCACCACCGCGACCAGGTCGACACCGTCGCGATGCGCGCCCTCGGGCGTCGGACGGCCGATGCCGTCGGCGGTGTCGATGCGGAACTGGTGCGCCTCGACGAACCAGGGCTGCGCACCCTTGAGCGCACTCGCGCGTGCGGCCAGCGCGACCAGCATCGTGCGCCACGCCGGGGCCTGCGTCACCGCAGGCAGCATCGGCGCGAACCAGCGCTCCAGCCCGCCGTGCAGCGCGTTGTATTCCACCGGCTGCCAGTGCGCGCGGTGCGGCACCTGGGTGAGGCATTCACCGTCGACCACGAAGCAGGCATGCCGGCGGTGGCGGTAGCGGCCGCCATCGCGCAGGTGGTCGTCGGCCGGAAGATCGGCCCAGCTCGGCTGCAGGGCGGCCAGCTCGGTGAGGGTGGTGCCGGCGGCGCGGGCGAAGCCGGCGGCGTCCAGCGTGGCGTAGCCCTGGCGCCGCAGGCAGGCGTCGAGTTCGCGCGGATCGACCACCGGCGGCGGCAGGAAGGGAGTCATCGCCGGATGATGCCGCAAGCCGCGTGGCCGAGGCGGGCGGCGGGTCGCCTCGTCAGTGCGGCGCCGCGCTGACGTGGATGCGCGTGGACGCGATCTGCACCACCTGCCCCGCGCGGATCTTGCAGGTCTTGCGCAGCTCCTGCTGGCCGTCCACCTGCACCTTGCCTTCGGCCACCAGCGCCTTCGCCGCGCCACCGCTGCCGGCCACGCCCGTGGCCTTGAGCAGCGCGTCCAGCGTGATGAACTCGCCGCGCAGTTCGAATGCGACGCGGTTCATCGCCTCGCGCCGGCCAGGCCGAATTCATGGGCCAGCAACGCGTAGGAACGGCGCCGCACCGCTGGGTCGTGCGCCCAGGTGTTGATCACCAGTTCGTCGAGTTCGAGCTCGGCCGCCAGGCGGCGCAGCTTCTCGCCGACCTGGGCCGGCGTGCCCACGAAAGCGCGCCGGCGCATCGCGGCGACCTTCGGCCGTTCCGCCTCGGTAAAGCCGCGTTCGGCCACGGCCGCCGGCGATTGCAGGGGGCCCAGCACGCCGCGCTCGCGGTCCAGGCGCCAGCGTTCGCGTGGGCTGGCGTGGTGAATGGCCTCTTCCTCGCTGTCGGCCACCAGCGCCCAGACGCAGATCGTCGCCTGCGGCTTCGGATGGCGCTCGCTCGGCTTGTAGAGGCTGCGGTACAGGTGCAGCGCCTGCTCCACGCCCTGCCCGTCGACGAAGAAATAGGCGTAGGCATAGGGCAGGCCGAAATGCGCCGCGAGCTGGGCGCCGTAGTCGCTGCTGCCCAGCACCCAGATCTCGGGCGCATGCGGCCCGCGCGGATGAGCGGCAATGCCCTGGTGGGCAGGCAGCGAGGTCCAGGCCTGCAGGTCGTGCACCTGCTGCGGGAAGTGCTCGGCCGCCGCATAGGCGTTCGGGTTCAGCGCCTGCGCGGTGCGCATGTCGCCGCCCGGCGCGCGGCCCACACCGAGGTCGATGCGCCCGGGCGCGAGCGCCTCCAGCACGCGGAACTGCTCGGCCACCTTGAGCGCCGAGTAGTGCGGCAGCATCACGCCCGC
>JBIQKU010000323.1:0-1574 GCA_044506225.1 Rubrivivax sp.
AAAGTCCGACAGCTCGGTGGGGCAGGTGTTCACCACCTCGAGCCGGATCGCCTGGCCGAAGTGCCGCGTCGTGAGGCCGGTGCGCAGCGCCTGGCGCAGGTTGATGATGTCGGCGTCGAGCTCGAGGTCCGAGTCGCGCGTGACGCGGAACTGCGAAAAGGCCTCGACCTCGCGCCCGGGGAACAGCTCGCCCAGGTGCGAGCGGATCACGCTGGTGAGCAGCACGAAGGCCTGCCGCCCGTCGGTCAGTTCGGCGGGCAGCTTGATCACCCGCGGCAGCACACGCGGCACCTTGACGATGGCCGTGGTGTTCTCGCGCCCGAAGGCGTCGCGCCCGCTGAGCCGCGCGATGAAGTTCAGCGACTTGTTGGCCACCTGCGGGAACGGATGCGCCGGGTCCAGCCCCACCGGCACCAGCAGCGGCTTGACCTGGCGGGCGAAGAAGCGGTCGACCCAGCGGCGCTGCGCCTCGGTGCGGTCGGCATGGTTGAGGATGACGATGCCCTCGCGCGCGAGCAGGGGCATCAGTTCGTGGTTGAACAGCGCGTACTGCTCGTCCATCAGCGCATGCGCCTCGGCAGCCACCGCCTGGATGTCGGCCGCGGAGACCCGCCCGCCGGGCGCGCGTGCCGCCTCGAGGTAGTCGGCGAAACGCACCTCGAAGAACTCGTCCATGTTGGACGACACGATGCACACATAGCGCAGCCGCTCGAGCAGCGGCACGTCCAGGCGCCGCGCCTGCGCCAGCACCCGGCGGTTGAACGCAAGAATCGACCGCTCGCGATTGAGCAGCACGGGCGCGGCGGCCGCCGCGGCGGGTTCGGGGCTCATCGGGCCAGTTTATGAACGTTCGGCGACGGGTCCGTGACAGCCGCGCCGCGGCGCGTCACCCCCGCGGATGGTGCTTGGCATGCACCGCCCGCAGCCGCTCGCGCGCCACATGCGTGTAGATCGTCGTCGTCGAGATGTCCGCATGGCCGAGCAGCATCTGCACCGCGCGCAGGTCGGCGCCGTGGTTGAGCAGGTGCGTCGCGAACGCATGGCGCAGCGTGTGCGGCGAGATCGGCACCGCGATGCCCGCACGCAGCGCCTGCTGCTTGACGATGCGCCAGAACATCTGCCGCGACATGGCCGCGCCCTGCACGGTGACGAACAGCGCCTCGCTGCTGCGACCGGCCAGCAGCACCGGCCGCGATTCCTCCAGATAGCGCCGCAGCCAGGCATGCGCCTCCTCGCCGAAGGGCACGAGCCGCTCCTTGGCGCCCTTGCCGGTGGCGCGCAAGGCACCTTCGGCGAGGCTCAGGTGCACGGTGCGCAGACCGACCAGTTCGCTCACGCGCAAGCCGCTCGCATACATCAGCTCGAGCATGGCGCGGTCGCGCAGGCCGAGCGGCGTGTCGATCTCGGGCGCGGCGAGCAGCGCCTCGACCTGGGCCTCGCTCAGCGTCTTGGGCACCCGCAGCGCCTGGCGCGCGGCCAGCAGGCGCAGCGTCGGGTCGGCGGTGATGCGGTGTTCGCGCAGCGCCCAGCGGAAGTAGCGCTTGAAGACCGTCAGCCGCCGATTCGCGCTCGCC
>JBIQKU010000137.1:0-9622 GCA_044506225.1 Rubrivivax sp.
TACGCCCTGGAATCCGGCACGCTGTTCGGCTTGACTTCAAACACGGTTGCTCAGCACGAGCGGGTTTGTGTGGAGAGCACTTCAACCCCTCAGCCCCTTCGACCGGATCAGGGCGATCGGCGTGCTTCGATACCTCAGCACGAGCGGGTTTGTGTGGAGAGCGCTTCGACAGGCTCAGCGCGAGCGGGTCTCAGCACCGGCTTCGCACGCGGGTTTGGGTCGAGAGCGCTTCGACAAGCTCAGCGCGAACGGGTGAGCACCACGCGCGCTTCGACAGGCTCAGCGCGAGCGGGGGTGTGGTGGAACGCAGCGGCTCAAGCCATCCCCATGCGGCGCAGCTTCGCCTTCAACCCGTCGATCTCGTCCAGCAGGTCCAGCACCAGCGCGGTGCCGGCGGCGCCCAGTTCGAGGTCGTGCGACAGGCGCAGGGCGGCACGGGCGCGGCGCAGGGCGGGGCCGCCGAACTGCCAGGCGTCGGGGTGATCGCCCTGCTCCGGCTCGATCACGCCCTCTTCCACCAGCACGGTGAGCCGCGTCACGTCGACGCAGCAGGCGTGCGACAGCTCGGTCAGGCTGAAGCGCAGTTCTTCTTCGACGATGACGCCGTGCACCGGCGTCGTGGAGCGTTCGTCCATGGTGCTCATGCCTCCAGATCACGGCGCGGGTCGAAGCCGGGGAAGCTGCGGCCGAAGGCCTCATAGGCCTCGCGTGCCGCGGCGGTCGTCGCCGGCGGCTGCACCACCTTCAAGACCGCATACAGATCGCCGGGTGGCTGGCTGGGCAGGCCCTTGCCCTTGAGCCGCAGGCGCCGGCCGCTCGCCGAGCCGGCGGGAATGGTGAGCTGCACGCTGCCGTCGGGCGTGCGCGCGGCGACGGTGGCGCCGAGCGCGGCTTCCCACGGGCTCACGGGCAGGTCGAGGTAGACATCGCGCCCGTCCACCCGAAACGGCGGCGGCACGCGCAGCACGATCTCGAGGTAGAGATCGCCGGGCGGCTGGCCGTCGCCGCCGGGGCTGCCCTGGCCGGCAAGGCGCAGGTGCTGACCGTCGCGCACGCCCTTGGGGATGACCACATCGAGCTGGCGTTCCTGCCAGCCCACTTCGCCGGACGGGCCGACCACCGGCATGCGCAGGCCGATGCTGCGCTGTGCGCCACGGTAGGCGTCGGCGAGGTCGATCTCGATGCGCGCGTGGTGGTCGGCGCGGCGCGCCTGCCGGGCACCGCGTGCCGCGCGTGCGCCGCGCGCACGCTGGCCGAACAGGGTCTCGAAGAACTCGCTGTAGTCGCCCGCGTCGTCGAATCGGTCGAAGCCGCCGAAGCCGCTGTCGCCGCCGCTGAACTCGTAGCCTTGGCCCCAGCCGGGCGGCGGCTGGAAGTCCTGCGGCCGTTCGGGCCGCTGGCCGATGTCGTCGTAGGCCGCGCGCTTCTCGGGGTCGCCGAGCACTGCATAGGCCTCGGCCACTTCCTTGAAGCGCGCTTCCGCATCCGGCTCCTTGCTCACGTCCGGGTGGTACTTGCGCGCGAGCTTGCGGTAGCTGCGCTTGATCTCGTCGGCGGAGGCGCCGCGTGCCACGCCGAGGGCGGCGTAGTAGTCCTTGAACTCCATGGCGCGTGGGCGGGGTCGATGAAGCGCACACGGTAGGCGCGCGCCAGAGACCATCGCCTGCGTGCGGTCAACACGGCCCCGCGCAAACCCTCGCAGACACCGCGGCGCGGCTTGGCCTAGCATGAACCGAGACCAGCGGACATCCCTTGTGCGCCGACCCGTCGGGGCCTGACGCGGCACTGGTCGATGAAAGGGCAGCGTGCACGCCACCGACATCGCTCATCCCGACTACTTCCACAAGGTCGTCGACTGTCAATGGGCGTGCCCCGCCCACACCCCGGTGCCCGAATACATCCGCCTCATCGCGGCGGGCCGCTACACCGATGCCTACCTGGTCAACTGGGCATCCAACGTCTTCCCCGGCATCCTCGGGCGCACCTGCGACCGGCCGTGCGAACCCGCCTGCCGGCGCGGGCGCGTGGAGGAGGCGCAGGCCGAGAAGCCCGAGCCGGTGGCCATCTGCCGCCTCAAGCGCGTGGCCGCCGACTTCAAGGACGATGTGCGCAGCCAGCTGCCGCGCCCCGCGGCGGTGAAGAACGGCAAGCGCATCGCCTGCGTGGGCGCCGGGCCGGCCTCGCTCACGGTGGCGCGCGATCTGGCGCCGCTCGGCTACCACGTCACCATGTTCGATGGCGATGCACGCGCCGGCGGCATGATCCGCACGCAGATCCCGCGCTTTCGGTTGCCCGAGGAGGTGATCGACGAAGAGACCGGCTATGTGCTGCAGCTCGGCGTCGAATTCCGCGGCGGGCAGCGCATCGAGTCCATGCAGCAGCTGCTGGACGAGCAATGGGACGCGGTGTTCGTCGGCTCGGGCGCGCCGCGGGGGCGCGACCTGTCCATTCCGGGGCGCGCGGAAGCTGCCGCGCACATCCACATCGGCATCGACTGGCTGTCGTCCGTCTCCTTCGGCCATGTGACGCAGGCGGCGAAGCGCGTGATCGTGCTCGGCGGCGGCAACACCGCGATGGACTGCTGCCGCACCGCGCGGCGGCTCGGCGCGGAGGAGGTGAAGGTCATCGTGCGCTCGCCCTTCGATGAGATGAAGGCCTCGCCCTGGGAGAAGGAGGATGCGCTGCACGAAGGCATTCCCATCCTCGACTGCCGCGTGCCTCGGGCGTTTCTGCATGATGCGAGCGGCCGCCTCACCGGCATGCGCTTCGAGCGCGTGCGTGCGGTGCGCGACGAGCGCGGCCGCCGCCAGCTCGTGCCCACCGGCGAGCCCGACGAGGTGTTCGACTGCGACCAGGTGCTGGTGGCCGTGGGCCAGGAGAATGCCTTCCCGTGGATCGAGCGCAATGCCGGCATCGATTTCGATGCGCACGGCATGCCGGTGTTGAACGCCGACACGCTGCAGTCCTCCTTGCCGCAGGTGTTCTTCGGCGGCGATGCGGCACTCGGGCCCAAGAACATCATCTGGGCGGTGGCGCAAGGCCATGCCGCGGCCATCTCCATCGACAAGTTCCTGCACGGCGAGGACGTGACTCAGCGCCCGCCGCCGGGCATGACGCTGGTGTCGCAGAAGATGGGCATTCACGAATGGAGCTACGACAACCAGGTGGCGCCCGAGCTGCGCCACAAGGTGCCGTGGGTGGACGTGAACAAGTCGCTGCGCAACATCCGCGTGGAAGTCGAACTCGGCTTCGATGCAGCCACCGCGTGGAAGGAGGCACAGCGCTGCCTCAACTGCGATGTGCAGACGGTGTTCAACAGCGGGCAGTGCATCGAGTGCGACGCCTGCGTGGACATCTGCCCGACGGACTGCATCACCTTCACCATGAACGGCGAGGAGGGCGAGCTGCGCACCCGCCTGCGCGCGCCGGCGCGGCATGCCGACCAGGCCCTGTACGTCTCGGTGCCGCTCAAGACCGAGCGGGTGATGGTGAAGGACGAGGATGTGTGCCTGCACTGCGGGTTGTGCGCGGAGCGCTGCCCGACGGGGGCGTGGGACATGCAGAAGTTCGTGCTCGAGCTGCCGCAGGCGGGGCGGGGATGCCGGCATGGGGCGGTGAGGAAGGTGGCTTGAGATGGCTTGGGGTTGCTCGCTCTCGGTGTCGGTGTGTCCGGTGTGCGCGGGCCCCTCACCCCAACCCTCTCCCCAGAGGGGAGAGGGGGCAATGAGCCGCCTGCTCGCCGAGGAGAACGCATTGCTCCCTCTCCCCCTGGGAGAGGGCCGGGGTGAGGGCCGGCGCGCAGCGCCGAAGGGCTTCTGACATGACGACCAAACCCCGCATCACCGCCACGAACGACTTCGTCGTCAAGTTCGCCAACGTCAACGGTTCCGGCTCCGCCTCGGCCAACGAGCTGTTCGCCCGAAGCCTGCTGCGCATGGGCATCCCGGTCAGCCCGCGCAACATCTTCCCGAGCAACATCCAGGGCCTGCCGACCTGGTACGAGGTGCGTGTGAGCGAAGCCGGCTGGCTGGGCCGGCGCGGCGGCTGCGACCTGATGGTGGCGATGAACCCGCAGACCTGGGAGCGCGACGTGGCGGAGATCGAGCCCGGCGGCTACCTGCTGTACGACTCGTCCAAGCCCATGCCGGCGAGCAGGTTCCGCGACGACATCCATGTGCTGGGCGTGCCGCTCACCGACCTGTGCGCCACGCGCTACACCGACCCGCGCGAACGCCTGCTGCTGAAGAACATCGTCTACGTCGGCGTGCTCGCCGCCATCCTCGGCATCGAGCCGGAGGTCATCGCCACGCTGCTGGGCGAGCAGTTCAAGGGCAAGGCGAAGCTGATCCAGCCCAACCTCGACGCCTTCATGATGGGCCTGCATCACGGCCGCGAATACCTGGACGATGCCACCGGCCTGAAGGTCGAGCGCCGCGATGCGGTGGGCCAGCGCATCTTCATGGAAGGCAATGCCGCCGCCGCGCTCGGCTGCGTGTACGGCGGCGCGACGGTGTGCGCCTGGTACCCGATCACGCCCAGTTCCTCGGTGGCCGAGGCCTTCGAGAAGTACTGCCGCAAGTACCGCGTGGACAAGGAGACGGGCAAGCACCGGTTCGCCATCGTGCAGGCCGAGGACGAGATCGCCTCCATCGGCGTGGTCGCCGGTGCCGGCTGGAACGGCGCACGCGCCTTCACCGCGACCTCGGGGCCGGGCATTTCGCTGATGACGGAGTTCATCGGTCTCGCGTACTTCGCAGAGATCCCGGTCACGCTCATCAACGTGCAGCGCGGCGGGCCGTCCACCGGCATGCCCACGCGCACGCAGCAGGCCGATGTGCTCTCCTGCGCCTATGCGTCGCACGGCGACACCAAGCACGTGCTGCTGTTCCCCGAAGACCCGACCGAATGCTTCGAGTTCGCCGCCGCCTGCCTGGACCTCGCCGACCGGCTGCAGACGCCGGTGTTCCTCATGACCGACCTTGACATCGGCATGAACCACCGCCTGTGCGAGCCGCTGCAATGGGACGACGCACGCCGCTACGACCGCGGCAAGGTGATGAGCGCCGAGGAGCTGGAGGCCGGCCGCGACTTCGGCCGCTACCTGGACGTGGACGGCGACGGCATTCCCTGGCGCACCTACCCCGGCACGCACCCGCAGCGCGGCGCCTACTTCACCCGCGGCACGACGCGCGATCCGTATGCGCGCTATTCGGAGACCGGCGCTGACTACGTCTACAACGTCGAGCGGCTGCTGCGCAAGTTCGAGACGGCCAAGTCGCTGGTGCCGCAGCCCATCGTCCACCGCGCGGCCAAGCCCACGCGCTTCGGCGCGCTCTACTACGGCTCCACCAGCCCGGCCATGGCCGAAGCCTTCGCCACGCTGCAGGCCCAGGGCATCCACGTGGACATCCTGCGCGTGCGGGCGTTTCCGTTCAGCCAGGCGGTGGACGATTTCATCGCCGCGCATGAGACGGTGTTCGTCATCGAGCAGAACCGCGATGCGCAGTTGCGCACGCTGCTCGTCACCGAGCAAGAACTGAACCCGGCCAAGCTCGAGCCGGTACTGCATTTCGACGGCACGCCGATCACGGCGCGCTTCATCGCCGGGGCGATCGCGGACTTCGTGCAGCGGCACAACGTGGAGCCGATCAGCAAGGGGAAGGTGGCGTGATGCCTACCTCCGTTCGGGCTGAGCTTGTCGAAGCCCCCGCGGGCCCTGAGCTTGTCGAAGGGGCTGAGCTTGAATCCCCGATCGTCCTGAGCTTGTCAAAGGACCTGGGCTTGTCGAAGGCCCTGTCCGCGACGAGGCACTTCGACAAGCTCAGTGCGAACGGTGTCGGGTTGATGACGCCCGAACGCAGGAACCCGCCATGACCTACCTCGCCAAACCCAGACTCCACCACCCCACCCTGCAGCGCAACGCGCTCGGCTTCACCCGCCGCGACTACGAGGGCAAGATCTCCACGCTGTGCGCCGGCTGCGGGCATGACTCCATCTCGGCCGCGCTGGTGCAGGCCTGCTGGGAACTCGACATCCAGCCGCACCGTGTCGCCAAGCTCTCGGGCATCGGCTGCTCGTCCAAGACGCCCGACTACTTCCTCGGCAACTCGCACGGCTTCAACACGGTGCACGGGCGCATGCCCAGCGTGCTCACCGGCGCCAACCTCGCCAACCGCGAGCTGCTCTACCTGGGCGTGAGCGGCGACGGCGA
Source organism: Rubrivivax sp. (assembly GCA_044506225.1). Taxonomy (GTDB): domain Bacteria; phylum Pseudomonadota; class Gammaproteobacteria; order Burkholderiales; family Burkholderiaceae_C; genus JAKFDI01. The sequence goes on from JBIQKU010000137.1 coordinate 6,212, forward strand.
CTCCGCCTCCATCGGCCTCGGCCAGTTCGCCCACGCCATGCGCCGCGGCGTGAACATGACCTACATCGTCGAGAACAACGGCGTGTACGGCCTCACCAAGGGCCAGTTCTCGGCCACGGCCGACACGGGCAGCAAGAGCAAGAAGGGCGCGGTGAACACCGATTCGCCCATCGACCTCGTCTCGCTCGCGCTGCAGCTCGGCGCCAGCTACGTGGCACGCAGCTTCTCGGGCGACAAGGAACAGCTCGTGCCGCTCATCAAGGGCGCGCTGCGGCACCGCGGCGCGGCGCTCATCGACGTCATCAGCCCCTGCGTGGCCTTCAACAACCACGCCGGCAGCACCAAGAGCTACGACCACGTGCGCGCCCACAACGAGGCGGTGAACCGCCTGGACTTCATGCCCAGCCGCGACGCCATCGTGACGATGTACGCCCCCGGCGAGGTGATCGAGGTCACGCAGCACGACGGCAGCCTGCTGCGCCTGCGCAAGCTGCACGACGGCTACGACCCCGGCGACCGCCTGGCGGCGATGAACCACATCGCCCTGCACAGCGCACGCGGCGAGATCGTGACCGGCCTGCTGTACGTGGACCCGTCCGCCCAGGATCTGCACGAACACCTGCACACGGTGGACACGCCGCTCAACCGCCTCGGCGAAGCCGAGCTGTGCCCCGGCGCGGCGGCGCTCACCGCGCTCAACGCCGAACTCGCCTGAGCGCCTCCCCCTGAGAAGGACCCGACCCGTGGACCTGCTCGTCAACATCGACGTCGACGATCTGACGCAGGCCATCGGCTTCTACACCGGCGCCTTCGACCTGCGCGTCGGGCGCCGCTTCGGCACGGACGGTGTCGAGCTGCTGGGCGCGAGCTCGGTCATCTATCTGCTGGCCCAGGCACCCGGCACGCCGCCTTTTGCCGGCGCCATCCAGCGCCGCGACTACGCCCGCCACTGGACGCCGGTGCACCTGGACATCGTGGTCGACGACATCGAGCAGGCCGTCACCCGCGCCGTCGCGGCCGGCGCGATGCTCGAACATGCACCCCAGGCCAGGCGCTGGGGCAAGCTCGCCGCACTCGCCGACCCCTTCGGCCACGGGCTGTGCCTCATCGAGTTCACGGGGCGCGGCTACGATGAGATCGCTTCTCCACCATGACCTTGCAACTTCGGCGCATTCGCGCGACGACTCCATGCGCCTGTGGTCCCTGCATCCCAAGTACCTCGACCCGCAAGGCCTGGTCGCCCTCTGGCGCGAAGCGCTGCTCGCCCAGAAGGTCTTGCGCGGCGAGACACGCGGCTATCGCGCGCATCCGCAGCTGATGCGCTTCGCGGCGCAGGCGCGGCCGCTGGCCGCCATCGGCGCCTACCTGCAGGCAGTGCATGCCGAGGCGGCGGCGCGCGGCTATGCGTTCGACGCCGCCAAGATCACGCAGCCCGGCGCCCACACGCCGATTCCCGTCAACACCGGCCAGCGCGACCACGAATGGACGCACCTGCGCGCCAAGCTCGCCGTGCGCAACCCGGCGTTGTGCGAGCGGTGGTGCGCGGTGACGGTGCCGGACTGCCATCCGCTGTTTCGTTGCATCGAGGGGGGCGTGGAGGCTTGGGAGCGGGTCGCTGCTGGCTCGCCCTAGCAGCAAGGCGTCTGGCCTTGGACGGCTTGTGATGACGGCTGAACCGACGATGCAAGCTTGACGACTTGTATCCCACAGGATACAGTGCGCCATGCGCGTGCAGATCACCGAGGTCTACAGAGACTGGATCAACGGGCTCAAGGACCGAACGACCAGGGCGCGCATTCAGGTGCGTGTCGACCGGCTCGCGCACGGCAACCCGGGCCAGCACCGTCATCTGAGCAACGGGGTGTCTGAATTGAAGATCGATGCAGGGCCTGGCTACAGGGTCTACTACACCGAGCGGAATGGTGAGTTGATCGTTCTTCTTGCGGGCGGCGACAAATCGAGCCAGCAGCAGGACATCGAGGCAGCCATCGCACTGGCGCGAAACCTCTAGGAGTACGAAGTGGCCAAAGCAGCGGCAAAGGGAGCGTCGAAGACCAAGGTTCTTGACTACGACGTGGCGGAACAACTTCGCACGCCTGAAGAGATGGCGGCCTACCTGGACGCATGGTTCGCCGAAGCGCCGGACGATGCGGCCGGCATTGCCCGTGCACTGGGTGATATCGCTCGCGCCAAAGGCATGACCCAGGTGGCGCGCGACGCCGGGCTCAGCCGGGAAAGCCTCTACAAGGCGCTCAGCGAAAACGGCAATCCGAGCTTTGCCACGGTTCTCAAGGTCGCTCGGGCGCTGGGCGTGCGCCTTCACGCAGAGGCGGCGTAGGCGCCGCACTGGCAAGCCGCAGCCTCCCTCCACGCCATGACCGACCTCCACACCCGAATCACCACCAGCTTCGCCGCCCAGGGCCTGATGAGCACGCTGAATGCCACGCTCGTCCACGTGGGCGAGGGCGAGGTGCACATCGCGCTGCCCTTTTCCACCCACCTGTCGCAGCAGCACGGCTATGTGCATGCCGGCGCGATCACGAGCATCGTGGACAGCGCCTGCGGCTATGCGGCGCTGACCAAGGCGCCGGCGGAGCACGAGGTGGTGACCGCCGAGTTCAAGGTCAACCTGATGCGCCCGGCCATCGGCGAGCGCTTCCTGGCCATCGGCCGGGTGCAGAGCGCGGGGCGCATGCTCACGGTCTGCACGGGCGAGGTGCGCGCGTTTGCGAGCGCCGAGGCGGCGGACTACAAGGTGGTGGCCTTGATGCAGGCCACCATGGTGTTCGTGCGCCGCTGAGCCACGGCGCGCGCATGCTCAACCCAGCTTCACCGGCACGAAGATCTTCTCGTCGCCGCGCTGCACCAGCAGGGCCACGCTCTTCGGGTCCTTGTCGAGCACCTGCTCGATCTGCGCGACCGACGTGACCGGGCGGCCGTTGATGGCCAGCAGCACGTCGCCCGGGGCGATGCCGGCGCGCGCCGACGGGCCGCTCACGTTCTGCACCACCAGGCCGCCGTCCACGCCCGCGGCGCGCTTTTCGGCCGGGTTCAGCGGGCGCAGCGCCAGGCCGAGCTGGGCCCCGTCGCTGTCGGCGCTGGTGGCGGCCACGGTGGTCTTGCTGTCGGCCGCCTGCAGCGTGGCGGTGAGTTCCTTGCTCTCGCGGTGGCGCCAGACCTCGAGCTCGGCCTTCTGGCCCGGGCGCGACAAGGCGATGACGCTGGACAGCTCGCCGGAGCGCTCGATGTCGTTGCCGTTGACCGAGAGGATCACGTCGCCCGGCTGCAGCCCCGCACCGGCCGCGGCGCTGCCGGGCATGACCTGCGCCACCAGCGCGCCGCGCGGGCGATCGAGCCCGAAGGAATCGGCCAGCGCCTGGTTCACGTCCTGCACCGTCACGCCCAGGCGCG
>JBIQKU010000138.1:0-9618 GCA_044506225.1 Rubrivivax sp.
ACGAGGGCTTGAGGATGGCGGTGAGCTGGTTGGTGCCGTCCAGCCGCAGGTGGCGCGCGGCGCTGAAGTCCAGCAGCACCGGCTGGCCGTCGGGCAGCACCATCACGTTGTCGGGTGCGATGTCGCGGTGGATGCAGGAGGCGCCGTGCAGCACCTCCAGCGCCCCGCCCAGCGACTGCAGCAGCCGGCGCAGCCAGGCTTCGTCGGGCGGGCGCTGCATGGCGCGGCGCACGGCCATCAGCGTCTGCCCGTCGTAGTAGGGCATCACCATGTAGGCGGTGCGATTCGCCTCCCAGAAGCGCAGCACGCGCACCAGCGAGGGATGGTCGAACTGCGCCAGCAGCCGGGCTTCCTTGATGAAGGACTGCAGGCCGTAGTCGTAATCGTCGGCATGGATCGCCGCGCGCAGGGACACCTCCTGCCCCTCGCCGCGGCCGGCATAGGCCGAGGGCAGGTATTCCTTGATGGCGACGACGCGCCCGAGCGTCGTGTCGGTGGCGAGGTAGACGATGCCGAAGCCGCCTTCGCCGATCACCGACTCGATGCGGTATTCGCCGACGAACTGCCCCGGCGGCAAGGCGTCGCGGTTCATCGCCAGCACGGCGGGCCCGCGCGGGGCGGCCGGGCCGGAGGAATGCTCAGGAGACATGGCGGACGGGTACTGCACACCCGCCACGGTAACGGCTTCGCCGTGGCGGACGTGTTCTGCTTTGTGTCGCTTCTCGGGTCATAGGCAAGCCGCTTGCCAAGCCACGGGCCGCGGCCGGGTCGGACATACTCGCGCACCCCATGTCCGCCGCCGTCCTCTTCGAGCTGCTCGCCCTGTTTGCCGTGGTGTTTCTCGGCTGGCTGGCCGGGGCGCTGCGCTGGTTCGGCGAGCGCAACGCGACCAGCGACCCGGGCCGGGTGCTGGCCGCGGCGGCTTTCTATGTGTTCGTGCCGGCGCTGCTGTTTCGCGCCACCGCGCGCATCGACCTGCGGGCCCTGCCCTGGCACACGTTGGCCGCCTATTTCGTGCCGGTGATCCTGCTGCTGCTCGCGGTCTACCTCAGCCAGCGCCCGCGGCTTGCGCGCGGCCTGCCGGCGGCGGCGCCGGGCATTCGCGCCATCACCGCGACCTTCGGCAACACGGTGCAGATCGGCGTGCCCATGGTGCTGGCGCTGTTCGGCGAGGCAGGGCTGGGCATTCACGTGGCCATCGTCAGCGTGCACGCACTCTTTCTGATGACACTGACGACGGCCCTCGTGGAGCTCGACCTCGCACGCGAGCGGCGCCGCAGCGGCGCGGCGGCCGCCAGCGCGGCGCGCGAGCTGGCGCGCACGCTGGGCCGCACGGTGCACCACACCGTCATCCACCCGGTGGTGCTGCCGGTGGCCGCCGGGCTGCTGTGGAAGCTGGCCGGCCTGCCGCTGCCGGCGGTGGTCGACAACACCTTGCAGCTGCTGTCGCAGGCGGTGGTGCCGCTGTGCCTGATGCTGATCGGTCTGTCGCTGGCCACCTATGGCGTGCGCGGCGCGGCCGGCGGCGCGGTGGCGCTGGCGCTGGTCAAGCTGCTGCTGGTGCCGGCGGCGGTGCTGGTCGTGGCGCACTGGGGCGCCGGACTGTCGGGCCTGCCGCTGTCGGTGCTGGTGGTGTGCGCGGCCCTGCCCTCGGGCGCGAACACGCTGATCTTTGCCCAGCGCTACCGCGTGCTGGAGGGTGAATCGACGGCCGCCATCGTGTTCTCCACGCTCGGCTTCCTGCTCGCGGCGCCCTTGTGGTTGCTGGTGCTCGCGCGCCTGCCGTGAAGGCCTTTTTGGGAGAATCGGCGCCATGACGCCCCAAGATCTCCAGGCCTCGATCGCCCTCATGGGCGCGGCCGCGCGCGCCGCCAGCGCCAAGATGGCCGCGGCGTCCACCGCCGCCAAGAACACCGCGCTGCTGGCGCTCGCGCGCCGGCTGCGTGGCGAGACCGCAGCGCTCGCGGCGGCGAACGAGCGGGACATCGCGGCCGCGCTCGAAGCGGGCCTGGGCGAACCCATGGTCGACCGCCTGCGCCTCACACCCAAGGTGCTCGACACCGTGGCCGAGGGCTGCGAGCAGATCGCCGCCATGCCGGATCCGATCGGCGAGATCACCCACCTGCGCCGCCGCCCGAGCGGCATCTCGGTCGGCCAGATGCGCGTGCCGCTGGGTGTGTTCGGCATGATTTACGAGAGCCGGCCGAACGTGACCATCGAGGCGGCGTCGCTGGCCATCAAGAGCGGCAACGCCTGCATCCTGCGCGGCGGCTCGGAAGCCATTCATTCCAACCTCGCGCTGTGGCAGCTGGTGCAGGCGGCGCTGGCCGAAGCCGGCCTGCCGCCCGACGCGGTGCAGTTGGTGCAGACCACCGACCGCGCGGCCGTGGGCCATCTCATCGCCTCGCCCGAGGCGGTGGACGTGATCATTCCGCGCGGCGGCAAGGGGCTGATCGAGCGCATCAGCCGCGAGGCCAAGGTCCCGGTGATCAAGCACCTGGACGGCAACTGCCACGTCTATATCGATGCGGAGGTCGACATCGAGCAGGCGCTCACGGTCACCGACAACGCCAAGACGCAGAAGTTCAGCCCCTGCAATGCCGCCGAATCGCTGCTGGTGCACGAGGCGGCAGCCGCCGGATTCCTGCCGCGCATCGGTGCGGTGTTCGCCGCCAAGGGCGTGGAAATGCGCTGCGATGCCGCCGCGCGTGCCCTGCTGGCCGCCGTGCCGGATGCCCGGCTCAGCGAGGCGAGCGAGCAGGACTGGAGCGAGGAGTACCTCGCACCCGTCATCAGCGTGAAGGTGGTCGCGAGCCTCGACGAGGCGATCGCCCACATCAACCGCTACGGCTCGCACCACACCGACGCCATCCTGACCATCAACCACCCGAACGCCATGCGTTTCGTGCGCGAGGTCGATTCGGCAAGCGTGATGGTCAATGCCTCGACGCGCTTCGCCGACGGCTTCGAGTACGGCCTGGGTGCCGAGATCGGCATCAGCACGGACAAGCTGCACGCCCGCGGCCCGGTGGGCCTCGAAGGTCTCACCTCGATGAAGTGGGTCGTGCTGGGCCAGGGCGAGACGCGCGGCTGATCAGGCCTGCAGCCCGCGGCGCGCCTGCGCCAGCAGCCGCTTGACGAAGGCCCGCCCGATCGGCGCGTGGCCCAGCAGCACACGGAAGAACAGCGCGCCGTAGATCTGGTCGAGCGCGGTGTCGACGTCGGCGTCGGTGCGCAGCTCGCCGCGCGCCATCGCCTGCAGCAGCAGCTCGCGGCCTTCCTTGCGGCGCGCCAGCACGAAGTGGTGGCGAAACGCCTTGGCGATCTCGGTCTCGGCATCGGCCGCCGCGATCATGGCCGTCACATGGCGGCCATGGCGCGAGGCCAGCGTGTCGGCCACGGCGATCAACTGGCGCTCGAGCGCCGCGAGCGCCGAGCCGCTGCCGGCGCGCGCCGCCGCGGGGCGGGGCGCCTCCATCAAGGCGGCCATCGCCAGCGCATGGCGGTTGGCGAACCAGCGGTAGACCGTCGGCTTGCCCACGCCGCTGCGCGCCGCCACACCCTCCATCGTGACGCCGGCGGGGCCGGCCTCGTCCATCAGCGCGCGCGCCGCGGCGAGGATGGCCGCGCGCGCATCGAGGTTGCGCGGGCGCCCGCGCGGGCGCGTCGCTGTCGTGGGCTTGACCGGCTCCGCCATTTATGAAACGCTACGTCACGTAATTCAATCGCCTCCACTATAGAGGAGTCACCATGGCCACCGATGTCCTGTCGCCCTACCTGGTCGTTGCCGGCGCCGAGCGCGCGATCGACTACTACAGCCGTGTCTTCGGCGCGCGCGAAAGCTACCGGTTGTGCTGGCCGGACGGGCGCGTGGGCCATGCCGAGCTGCGCATCGGCGAGGCGCTGCTGATGCTGGCGGACGAGCACCCCGACTTCGGCGCACTCGCGCCCGCGACCATCGGCGGCACGCCGGTCACGCTGCATCTGTACGTGAGCGACATCGACGCCACGCTCGCGCTCGGCGAAGAAGCCGGCGGCACCATCCTGCGCGCCGCCAAGAACGAGTTCTACGGCGACCGCGCCGGCATGCTGCTCGACCCCTTCGGCCACAAATGGATGCTCGGCAGCAAGCGCGAGACGCTGTCAGCGGCGGAGGTGCAGGCGCGCTGGCGCGAGGTCCTGGACGGCGCGTCCTGAGACGCTGCGAACGAAGCGCTCAGGACGCCGGCAGGCCCAGCCGCTCGCGCAGCGCCTGCTCGCCGGCCGGCGTGAAGCGCACGATGCGCGAGTCCTTCTCGCGCCGCGCCCAGCCGAGCGCGAAGCAGCGCGCCAGCAGCGCCGCACCGAGGGCGCCGGCCAGATGGTGGCGGCGCACGCTCCAGTCCAGGCAGCGCCGGCACAGCGGCCGGCGCTGTGCGGTCAGCGTGTCCAGGTCGATGCCCAGCGCCTCGCACAGCGCACGGCCGCGCGGCGTGAGCTGCAGTTCGTCGTTCACGGTGCGCAGTGCGCCCGAGGCCTGCAGGCCGTCGAACACGGCCACGCCCAGGTCGCCCGCGAGATGGTCGTAGCACACCCGCGCGCGGCGCAGCGCCGGCTCGCGCGGGCTGGCGCGCAGGCGCAGTGCGCCGGCCCGCTGGGCGACGCCCATCAGGCTTTCCAGCAGATGCGCCACGTCGTCGTCGGCGAGGCGGAAGTAGCCGTGCCGGCCTTGGCGCTCCACCGCCACGAGCCGCGCCTGCAGCAGCTTGCCCAGGTGGGCGCTCGCGGTCTGCTTGGTGATGCCGGCCAGTTCGGCAAGCTCGGTGGCGGTGAGCGCCTGGCCGCCGAGCAGCGCGGTGAGCATGTCCGCACGCGCACGCTCGCCGATCAGCGCGGCGATGCCGGTGATGTGCGGGCCGTCCCTGGGGGGCGTCACGAGGCCTGTGCGCGGTCGAGCATGGTTCGATGCTAGACGAACCTTGCCCAGCCGCTCAACGCCTATCGTGGCGGTTCGTCCATCCACACCGCACCGCCATGACGCTAACCTGCTTCATCCGCTACCGCATCGACCCGTTCCAGCGCGACGCCTTCGCCGCCTATGCCGAGCGCTGGGCCGAGATCATTCCGCGCTGCGGGGGCGACCTCATCGGCTACTTCCTGCCGCACGAAGGCACGAACGACATCGCCTGGGGGCTGATCGCCTTCGACTCCCTGGCCGGGTACGAGGCCTACCGCGCCCGGCTCAAGGCTGATGCAGCCGGCCGCGCCAACTTCGAGTTCGCGCAGTCGCGGCGTTTCATCCTCGGCGAGGAGCGCAGCTTCGTCGAGGCGGTGGACAGTTGCTTTCTCGCCCGCCGCGGCCCGGGCCGCGCCGCACCCGCGCGCTGAGCGGACGCGGCCCGCCGCCGCGTGGATTGCGCACGGCTGCGGCCGGCGGGGCTCGCTTAGAGTCGCCGGCCATGGAAGCATCGACCCTCGCAGGCTGGGCCGCGGTCGCCGTGCTCGTGGCCTGGTCCGTGGGGGGCTACAACCGCCTGGTGCGTCTGCGCAACGAGATCGGCCGGCATTTCGCGCTGGTGGAGGCGCAGCTGCGCGAGCGCGATGCGCTGCTGCGCCAGTGGCTGCAGGCACTGCGGCCCCTGCTGGGCGACGAGGCGCCCGCGCTGGCGGTGGTCGACGGCGCCTGCACCCAGCTGCTGGCCGCCTGCGATGCGGCCCGGCCCCGGCCGAGCGCCGCCCGGCCCATGGCCAGCCTGCGCCTGGCCGACGAGACGCTGGCGCAGGCGCGCGAACGCCTGGAGGCCGAGCTCCCCGCCGAAGCGCCATCGCCGCCCGAGGCGCTCGCCGCCGTCGAGGCGACCCTGATCTTCACCCGCAGCCAGTTCAACGCCGCCATCGACGACTACAACCGAGCGGTCGGCCAGTTCCCGACCTGGCTGCTCGCCCTGGTGTTCCGCTTCCGTGGCGCCGCCGCGTTCTGAACGCACGCCCTGCGGGCGGCACTTTTGCGCATTTGCGGCCGCCGCTGGGCTTCAGCGCACCGCGGCCTGTGTCGATAGCCCCGCGAGAACGCGCATCGCCCGTCCCGCGGCGCGGCCAGCCACACCACCATGCCTTCCCTGATTCAGCGAGCCGACGCCTGGGTTGTCGCTGCCGCGATCTGCATCGCGGCGCTGCTGGCCGGGCTCGTCCTGATGCTGCTGCAGCGGCGGCGCAGCCAGGCCCGCATGGCGCAACTGGCGAAATCGTTGAAGAAGGCCAACGTCGAACTGCACGCGGCGCGCGCCGAGCTGCAGCGCCATGCCTGCGCGGACCCGCTCACCGGCCTGCCGAACCGCCGGCTGCTCGAGCAGCGGCTGGCGCGCGCGCTGTCGGCCGAGCCGCGCCCGGCCGGCCGGCTTGCGGTGCTGTTCATCGACCTGGACGGCTTCAAACCGGTGAACGATTCGCTGGGCCATGCCGCCGGCGACGCGCTGCTCGGCCATGTGGCGTCACGCCTGAGCGGCGCCGCACCCCAGGGCGCGACCGTGGCGCGTGTGGGCGGCGACGAATTCGTGCTGCTGCACGACGGCCTGGCCGAAGCGGGCGACGCGCTCGCGCTCGGTGCCGCCGTGATCGCCGCGGCCAGCACCCCGCTCGCCTACCTGGGCCACAGCCTGCAGATCTCGGCCTCGGTGGGCATCGCGCTGTACCCGGAACACGGCCCGGCCGCGCAACTGCTGGCCCATGCCGACGCCGCCATGCACGAGGCCAAGCGCGCCGGCGGCAACACCTGCACGCTGTTCGAGCCGCACATGAACGCCGGCGCCGCGCAGCAACTGGCCCTGCAGTCCGACCTGCGGCAGGCGCGCGCCCGCGGCGAGCTGAGCCTGCACTACCAGCCCAAGTTCGACGGCCGGCGCTCGCGCCTGCGCGGCGTGGAGGCGCTGCTGCGCTGGCGCCATCCGGTGCACGGGCCGATCTCGCCGGCGGTGTTCATCCCCATCGCCGAACGTTTCGGGCTGATCAAGGACCTGGGCGACTGGGTCATCGATGAAGCCTGCCGGCAGATGCAGGCCTGGGACCGCCAGGGCATGCGCATGCGGGTGGCAATCAATCTGTCGGTGCACCAGTTGCGCCAGGACGACCTGATCGCGCGCATCCAGGCGGCGCTGCAGCGCCACCGGGTGGACGCCTCGCGGCTGCTGTGCGAGATCACCGAAAGCGTGGCGATGGAGGACATCGCCACCACGCAGCGTGCCTTCGACGGCCTGCGGCGCATCGGGGTGTTCCTCTCGATCGACGACTTCGGCACCGGCTACTCCAGCCTCAGCTATCTGCGCAAGCTGCCGGCCACGCAGTTGAAGATCGACCGCAGCTTCATCCTCGACCTCGAAGGCAGCCGCGACGCGCGCGCGGTGGTCGACGCGGTGATCCGCCTCGCCCACGCACTGGACCTCAAGGTGGTGGCCGAGGGCGTGGAGACCGAAGGCCAGCGCGACATCCTGCTGGGCCTGCAGTGCGACGAACTGCAGGGTTATCTGTTCGCCCGCCCCATGCCGGCGAACGACCTGCTCGACTGGGCGGCCAGCCGCAAGCCGCAGAAGGCGGTGGAGTTCTCGCCCTCGGTGTTCATCGAAGAGGCCGAACTGCAGCGGATCGCGCCGGCGCCGCGGCAGTTTGCCGACTCGGTGTCCTAGGGCCCGGCGTCTCGGCGGCCGAGGGCTCGCCCAGACCGGCGAGAAAGCTGTCGAGCGACTGCCGCCCCACCGGCACGAGCGCGAAGGCCTGCGGATCGAGCAGCCAGGTGCGCAGCAGCCCGGCGAGCAGCGCCTGCAGCCCGATGGCGGCCGTGCGCGCGGGCATGCGCCGCCCGATCTGGCCGCGGCGCATCGCCTGGCGCAGGCCGTGCTCGGTGCGGGTGATCCAGGATTCGCGCATGGCGACGTAGCGCTGGCGCACCGCCTTCAGTTCGCCGACGTATTCGACGCGGTGCATGGCGATGTCGAACACCCGCCGCGCCTGCTCGTCGTCCACCATGTGCCGCAGCGCGTTCATGAAGTCGTCTCGCACCGCCTGCAGCGGCTCGGCGGTGGCCGGTGCGGCGCACTCCATCGGCAGGGTCACGCGCGCCATCATGGCGTTGAAGAGGTCGGCCTTGTCGGCGAAATGCCAGTAGATGGCGCCGCGCGTCAGCCCCGCCTCGCGGGCGATGTCGCCCAGCGAGGTCGCCGCCACGCCGTCGCGCTGGAACAGCGCTTCCGCCGCGTCGAGCAGCCGCTCGCGCGTGGCCTGAGCCTCTTCCTTCGTCTTTCGCGCCATGCCGCCATCATGGCACACATACATTCAGGAATGTATGTAAACTGCGGCAAACACCCGGCCGGTGCGCGGACATCGGACGGGTGTTTATCCTGTCGCCCCCCGCGCGCCCCTGCCTGCCTCGCTTCACCCGGGGCCCTGTCGCCGCCGGCGCCAACCGAACACCAAGAACTGGAAGGCCACGCATGTCTGCGTTGAACGAACTGCTGCCCTCGATGACCCGGCGGCATGCCCGCCTGTGGCTGTGTGTCGCCGCGGCGGCCGCACTCGTCGCCTGCGGGGACAAGGGCGAGGGCCAGGCCGGCCCGCAAGGCGGCGGCATGCCGCCGCCGCAAGTGGGCGTGGTCACGGTCACGCCGCATGCGGTCGGCCTGGTCGACGAGCTGCCCGGGCGGCTCGAGGCCTCGCGCGTGGCGCAGGTGCGTGCGCGCGCCTCGGGCATTCTCGAGAAGCGCATCTTCCGCGAGGGCAGCGAAGTCAAGGCCGGCCAGCCGCTGTTCGAGATCGACGCCGCGCCCTACCGCGCGACGCTGCAGAGCGCGCAGGCCAACGTGGCGCGCGCCGAGGCGCACCGCGCCCAGGCCAAGGCCCAGGCCGAGCGCTTCGAGCCGCTGGTGCAGGCCAATGCCATCAGCAAGCAGCAGTACGTCGACGCGGTCGCTGCGCTCAAGACCGCCGAGGCCGACGTGGCCGCCGCCCGCGCCGCGGTGCAGACAGCGCAGATCAACCTCGGCTACGCCCGTGTGACCGCCCCGATCTCCGGGCGCATCGGCCGCGCGCTGGTCACCGAAGGCGCGCTCGTGGGCACGGGCGAGGCGACGCCGCTGGCGGTGATCCAGCAGATCGACCCGATGTACGTCAACTTCACCCAGTCGACCAACGAGGTGCTGGCGCTGCGCCGTGCACTCGCCGAGGGCCGGCTCGCTCGCAGCGGCGACGGCGCCCGCGTGCAGCTGCTGCTGGACGACGGCACGGCATACAAGCACCCGGCCAAGCTGCTGTTCACCGACCTGAGCGTCGACCCGAGCTCCGGCCAGGTCACGCTGCGTGCGACCGTGCCGAATCCGGACGGCTTCCTGCTGCCGGGCATGTACGTGCGGGTGCGCATCGAGCAGGCACAGCTGGAGAACGGCATCACCGTGCCGCAGCAGGCCGTCAGCCGCACGCCGCAGGGCGACACGGTGATGGTCGTCGACGCCGAGGGCAAGGCGGCCGTGCGCCCGGTGACGGTGGGTGGCGCGCAGCGCGGCGAGTGGGTGATCCTCGACGGGCTGAAGGCCGGCGAACAGGTCATCGTCGACGGCTTCCAGAAGATGCGCCCCGGCGCGCCGGTGACGCCGG
>JBIQKU010000139.1:0-9264 GCA_044506225.1 Rubrivivax sp.
AGGATGGCGAACTGGCTCATCATCTTCAGCGTGCCCGGCGCGCAGGTGGCGTTGGAGAGCGACGAGTTGCGCAGCAGCTTCTCGTAGATCTTGATCTCCTCGCTCACACGCAGGCAGTACGGCACCTTGACGATGTAGATGCGGTCGAGGAAGGCCTCGTTGTTCTTGTTGTTGCGAAACGCCTTCCACTCGCTCTCGTTGCTGTGCGCCAGCACCACGCCATCGAAGGGGATCGCGCCGAAGCCTTCGGTGCCCTTGTAGTTGCCTTCCTGCGTGGCGGTGAGCAGCGGGTGCAGCACCTTGATCGGCGCCTTGAACATCTCCACGAATTCGAGCAGGCCCTGGTTGGCCAGGCACAGGCCGCCGGAGTAGCTGTACGCGTCCGGGTCGTCTTGCGCGTAAGTCTCGAGCTTGCGAATGTCGACCTTGCCGACCAGCGAGCTGATGTCCTGGTTGTTCTCGTCGCCCGGTTCGGTCTTGGCGATGCCGACCTGGCGCAGCACCGAGGGATAGCGCTTGACGACCTTGAACTTGCGGATGTCGCCACCGTACTCCTCCAGCCGCTTCACCGCCCACGGCGAGAGCACGCGGTTGAGGTAGCGCCGCGGAATGCCGTACTCCTTCTCGAGGATGGCGCCGTCCTCGCCGCCGTCGAACAGGCCCAGCGGCGACTCGTTCACCGGCGAACCCTTGATGGCATAGAACGGCACCTGCTCCATCAGCTGCTTGAGCCGCTCGGCAATCGAGGACTTGCCGCCGCCCACGGGACCCAGCAAATAGAGGATCTGCTTCTTCTCCTCGAGCCCCTGCGCGGCATGGCGGAAGTAGGAGACGACCTGCTCGATGGCGTCCTCCATGCCGTAGAACTCGGCGAAGGCCGGGTAGAGCTTGATCACCTTGTTGGCGAACAAGCGAGACAGCCGCGGGTCGTTGCGTGTATCCACGCTCTGCGGCTCGCCGATGGCCTTGAGCATGCGCTCGGCGGCAGTGGCATAAGCCAGCGGGTTGCTCTTGCACTCCGCCAGGTATTCCTCGAGCGTCAGCTCCTCTTCGCGGGTGCGCTCGAAGCGGGCGGTGAAATGGCTGATCACGTCCATGCAGTCCTCCGGGACATCGTGCGGCGGCGACGACGGTGAAGCCGGTCACCACCTGGGAAGTTCTGATGACGTCCTGACGGACGGGCCGCCGTGGGCGCCATCAGAGCTTTCCGTCGGGGAAAGCGCATGCGTGTGTTCTAGCTTCGTCGATATCGTCGATGGCTAAGGCACGAGTTGCATGGCGCTTGCCCTGCACTTCGAAGCCTTCGCTGCTTCGATCACTGCCGAGCAAGCACTGTGCCTTCGGACAGGTTACTCCTCGTCTCTCCGCATGTGCGCCATGTGTTCTCAGGGAGCGACAAACGACGTGAGAAGTTCCTCGGGGGATGCGCGCAGCGCCCGCACGTTCGGCGGCACGTCTGCACACGGCGCGCGGCCTGGCGCCGCGGCCGCTGCGTGCTAGTGCTTGCCCAGGCCCAGCTTGTCGAGCAGGCCGTCTAGCTCGTCGAGCGAGCCGAAGGCAATTGCCACCTCGCCTTGCTCGCCGCGCTTGGTGCGCTTCTTGATGCGGATCTCCACGGTGGCGGTGAGCGCGTCCGAGAGTTCTTCCTCGATGCGTGCGAGATCGCCCGGCTTGTCGCGGTGCACGCGCAGCAGCGGCTTCTGGCGTGCATTGCCCTGGCGCTGCACGAGCTTCTCGGCCTCGCGCACGCTGAGCTTCTTGCTGGCGATCTCGCTCGCGCACAGGATCTGCTGCGCGCCCTCGAGCGGCAACAGCGCACGCGCATGTCCCATGTCGAGGTCACCGGCCATCAGCATCTGCTGCACCGGCTCGGCCAGGTTCAGCAGCCGCAGCAGGTTGCTGGCAGCACTGCGTGAGCGGCCCACCGCCTGCGCGGCCTGCTCGTGCGTGAGTGCGAACTCGGTGACCAGGCGCTGGATGCCCTGGGCCTCCTCCAGCGGGTTGAGGTCCTCGCGCTGGATGTTCTCGATCAGGGCCATCGCCGCGGCGGCTTCGTCGGGCACGGGCCTGACCAGCACCGGCACTTCGTCGAGCCCGGCCAGCTTGGCGGCGCGCACACGGCGCTCGCCGGCAATGATCTCGTAGCGCTCGGCACCGACCGGTCGCACCAGCACCGGCTGCATGATGCCCTGGGCCTTGATGCTCTCGGCCAGCTCGTAGAGCGAGCCTTCGTCCATGCGGGTGCGCGGCTGGTACTTGCCCGGCTGCAATTGCGTGAGCCGCAGGGTGTGCGGGCTGCCGTCGAGTTCGCTGCGCGGCGCCGGAGCATCCGACACGCGCGGGCCCAGCAGCGCTTCGAGGCCGAGGCCGAGGCCCTTGGGTTTCTTGGTCGCCATCGGCAGATTGTCTGTGATTGCCCGCGCCCGCCGGGCGGTCGCCGGCGGGCGCGAATCCTGCCACGTCCGGCAGCAACACTCGCGCTCGCGCGGGCACGGTGCATCCCGCTGCGCCGGTCAGAGCGCTGGTTTATGCTTTCCGATTCTCGAGACGGGGGACCCGCAATGAAGCACCGTGTATTCGTGGATGGCCAGGAAGGCACCACCGGCTTGCGCATCAACGAATATCTCGCCCAGCGCAACGACATCGAGGTGCTGCAGATCGATCCGGCCCGCCGCAAGGATGTGGCCGAGCGCGCTCGCCTGCTCAACGAGGCGGACGTGGCGTTTCTCTGCCTGCCCGACGTGGCGGCGCGCGAAGCCGCCTTTCTCGTCACCAGCGAGAAGACCTGCCTGATCGACGCCAGCACGGCCCACCGCACCGACCCGGCCTGGGTCTTCGGCCTGCCGGAGCTCGCGCCCGGCCAGCGCGACAAGATCCGCAGCGCCAAGCGCATCAGCAACCCGGGCTGCCATTCCACCGGTTTCATCCTGCTGATGCGCCCGCTGGTCGACGCCGGCCTGCTCGCGCCCGACACGCCGGTGAGCGGCACCTCCATCACCGGCTATTCCGGCGGCGGCAAGAAGATGATCGAGCAATACGAGGCGGGCGGCGACGAGCGCCTGCGCTCGCCCCGGCCTTATGGCCTCGCGCTCGGCCACAAGCATGTGCCGGAGATGACGACGCATTCGGGGCTCACGGTGAAGCCGCTGTTCCAGCCCATCGTCGGAAACTTCTACAAGGGCCTCGCGGTGAGCGTGCCGCTGCATCTGTCGCAGCTCGCGGCTGGCGCCAGCGCGGCCAGCGTGCAGGCCGCCTACGAGCGGCATTACGAGGGCGAGCGTTTCGTGCGCGTCATGCCGCTGAACAGCGCGGCCGGGCTGGACGACGGCTTCTTCGACGTGCAGGCCTGCAACGGCAGCAATCGCGTGGAAATCTTCGTCAACGCCAGCGACAGCCAGCTGCTGCTCATGGCCCGCCTGGACAACCTCGGCAAGGGCGCGAGCGGCGCGGCGGTGCAGTCGATGAACCTGCACCTCGGGCTGGACGAGGCGACCGGCCTGGAATGACTCAGGCCAACTCGCGAATGCGGTAGTGATAGCCGTAGGCATCGGCAAAGCCGAGCCGCCGGTATACCGCGAGCGCTGCGGCGTTGCTTGCCTCCACCTGCAGGTAGGCATGGCGCGCGCCCTGCGCGCAGGCGTCGTTCAGCATCGCGCGGCACAGCCGCTGCGCCAGACCCTGGCCGCGCGCCGATTCGACCGTGTAGACGTCGTAGAGCCCGACCAGTTCGTCCTCCATCGCATGCTGCCCGCAGGCGACGATGTCGCCATCCCGGCGCAGCACGTAAGCGGCGAATGGCACGGGCGCGTTGGCCAGGCGCTCGGCATGCGCCGCACGCAGCGCAAGCGGCGCGCCGCGCAAGCCGCCGGCGATGTGGGCAAAGCGTGCCGGTCCGATGCGCTCGATGCTCAGCCCGCTCGCAGGCGGCAGGTTGCGCTGCGTCAGCTCGCGCAGCAGCAGCACCGGGGTGTCGTCGCGGCGAAGGTAGCCGCGCTCATGAAGCACGGCGTCGAGCCCCGCCGGCCGGCTGAAGGGTGTGATGCGCACGGTGGCCGGCAGGCCAGCTGCGGCGAACACGGCTTCACACATGGCCAGCTTGCGCACCAGCGGCAGCACGCCGGCGGCCAGCGCATTGACACAGCGCCCCGTTTGGCCGCCCCCGGCGCAAAGCGCAGCACCCAGCCGTCGAGCAGGCGTTGCTGCGCCGGCGCGCTGGCATTGAGGCCCGAATCTTCAATGCGGGTGAGCAGCGCCTCGTCTCCGGAGTGGATGCTCACTTGTTGCCTAGGCGTTCCACCATCTCGCGTGCGAATTCGACAAAAGCCTGGGCGCCCTTGGACGCCGGATCGAACACCACGCCCGGCATGCCGTAGCTGGGCGCCTCGGCCAGGCGCACATTGCGCGGGATCACGGTGTCGAACACCTTGTCGCCGAAGTGCGCCTTGAGTTGCTCGCTTACCTGCTGCTGCAAGGTGATGCGCGGATCGAACATCACCCGCAGCAGGCCGATGAGTTCCAGTTCCGGGTTGAGGTTGGCATGCACCTGCTTGATGGTGTTGACCAGGTCGCTCAGGCCTTCGAGCGCAAAGTACTCGCACTGCATGGGCACGATGACGCCGTGGGCGCTGCACAGACCGTTGAGCGTCAGCAGGCTGAGCGAGGGAGGGCAATCGATCAGCACGAAGTCATAGTCGCCCTTGACCGTGGCCAGCGCCTGCTTCAAGCGCTTGTCGCGGCGTTCCAGGCCGACCAGTTCCACCTCGGCGCCGGCCAGTTCGCGGTTGGCGCCGAGCACGTCGTAGCCGCCCTTCTCGCTGCGCTGGCGCGCTTCGGCCACGGTGGCGTTTTCCAGCAGCACGTCGTAGACCGCGAGTTCGAGCGCACGCTTGTCGATGCCCGACCCCATGGTGGCGTTGCCCTGAGGGTCCAGGTCGGCCACCAGCACCCGCTGGCCGATGCGCGCGAGGCCCGCGGCGAGATTGACCGTGGTCGTGGTCTTGCCCACGCCACCCTTCTGGTTGGCGATGCAGAAGATCCGTGCCATGTCAGTGCCGCCGGGCCGCCGCCAGGAGTTGACGCGCCCCGTCGGGGGTCAGCGAACGAAGTGAGCGTGGGGGTCGTTTCATGTCGACGGCTGTGGTCTCGGGTTCGGAACTGCGCTCCCTCGGGCGCAGGCGGGCCGCCATTGTCGGCGCTGCGGCCGCTGTACAGCACGCCGCCCGACGGCCGGTCTGTCAGCCAGCGGATGCGGGCACGACCGGGCGCATCCGGACCAGGCAACGCTCGGCGTCCAGGCCCGGCACGCTCAGCGTCTCGACCGACATGACGTCGATGCCGGCCGGCAGCGCCGCGAGCTCGGCCTCAGGCCGCTGGCCCTTCATCGCCATCCAGCAGGCCCCAGGCGCGAGAAGATGCCGGGTAAGCGTCACGAAATCCGGCAGCGATGCGAAGGCGCGGGAGGTGATGAGGTCGAAGGGCGGCGCCGCCAGCGCCTCGACCCGCGCATGTTCGGCGGCGAGATTGGGCAGGCGCAATTCCAGGCCGGCTTGACGCACGAACGCGGCCTTCTTGCCCACCGTGTCCACACACACCACCTGCAGCGCCGGGCACATGACTGCAATCACCAGCCCGGGCAGGCCGGCGCCGCTGCCGACATCCAGCACCCGCGAACCGCCCTGCCCTTGCAGCGCCTTCGCCACCGGCCCGACCACCGCCAGGCAGTCGATGAGGTGCTGGACCAGCATCTGCGCCGGATCGCGCACCGCCGTCAGGTTGTAGGTGCTGTTCCAGCGCTGCAGCAGCGCGAGGTAGCGCAGCAGGCTGTCGGCCTGCGCGGCGCTAAGCGACAGGCCCAGTTCGGCTGCGGCATGCTCGAGCGCGGCGCGCCCGTCGGCGTGCGAGCCGGGCTGGCTCATTGCGCCGGCACCGTCGTGGGCTCGACGGCCGCGGCGGACTTGCCGTCGAACCCGGCGAAGCGCCCCTTCTTCAGATGGACCAGCAGCAGGGAGATCGCCGCCGGCGTCACGCCCGACAGGCGCGAGGCCTGGCCGAGCGTCTCGGGACGGTGCGCGTTCAAGCGCTGCCGCACCTCGAAGCTCAGCGCGGTCACCTCGGCATAGTCGAGGTCGGGCGGCAGCTTCAGGTTCTCGTAGTGCGAAGCGCGGCGAACGTCCTCGTTTTGCTTCTCGATATAGCCCGCGTATTTGGTGCCTATTTCGACCTGTTCGATGACGGCATCGGCGACCGAACCCAGCTCGGCGCGCAATGTTTCACGTGAAACATCGGCGCGTCCGGCGGCCCGAGCCACCGACTCAACGACGTCGAAATTCACGCCCGGCCGGCGCAGCAGATCCAACAACCGATACTCATGCTCGAGCGACTTGCCCAGCAACGCGGTCGCTCGGTCTGCCGCAAGGTTCAGCGGCGACACCCAGCAGGTTCGCAGCCGCTCTGTTTCACGTGAAACAGCGTCGAGCTTGGCGCTGAACGCCGCCCAGCGCACGTCATCCACAAGGCCAAGCTGGCGCCCGATTTCAGTCAGCCGCATGTCCGCGTTGTCCTCGCGCAGCTGCAACCTGAACTCCGCCCGGCTGGTGAACATGCGATAGGGCTCGGTCACGCCTTTGGTGATCAGATCATCGACCAGCACGCCAAGGTAGGCCTCGCTGCGCGCCGGCGTCCAGGCCGGTTTGCCCTGAACCTGCAACGCGGCATTGATGCCGGCGTACAGGCCCTGGGCACCCGCCTCTTCGTAGCCGGTGGTGCCGTTGATCTGGCCGGCGAAGAACAAACCGGCAATGGCTCGCGTCTCGAAGTTGGCCTTGAGCGCGCGCGGATCGAAGTAGTCGTATTCGATCGCGTAGCCAGGGCGAAGAATGTGCGCCTGCTCCAGCCCGGGCATCGAGCGCACGGCGGCGAGCTGGATGTCGAAGGGCAAGGAGGTGGAGATGCCGTTCGGGTAGATCTCGTGCGTCTGGAGCCCCTCGGGCTCCAGAAAGATCTGGTGCGAGCTCTTGTCGGCGAAGCGGTTGATCTTGTCCTCGATGCTCGGGCAGTAGCGCGGCCCCACCCCTTCGATCACGCCGGTGAACATCGGGCTGCGGTCGAAGCCGCTGCGGATGATGTCGTGCGTGCGTTCGTTGGTGTGCGTGATCCAGCACGGCAGCTGCCGCGGGTGCTGGCTGGCGTCGCCCAAGAAGCTGAACACCGGCACAGGGTCGCTGTCACCCGGCTGTTCGGCCAGCACGCTGAAATCGATGCTGCGCCCGTCCAGGCGCGGCGGTGTGCCGGTCTTGAGCCGCCCTTGGGGCAGCTTCAGCTCCTTGAGTCGGGACGACAGGCGAATGGCGGGTGGATCCCCCGCACGACCGGCCGAAAAGTTCTCGAGCCCGACATGGACCCGGCCATCCAGGAAGGTGCCGGCGGTCAGCACCACCGCCCTGCAGTCGAAGCGAATGCCGGCCTGGCTGGCCACACCGGTCACGCGCTCGCCGGTCACCAGGAGGTCGTCGCAGGCGCCCTGGAACAGCCAGAGGTTGGGCTGGTTCTCGATGCGCCGCCGGATCGCGGCGCGGTACAGCACCCGGTCGGCCTGCGCGCGCGTGGCGCGCACGGCCGGCCCCTTGGAGCCGTTGAGGATGCGGAACTGGATGCCGGCCTCGTCGGTCGCGGCCGCCATGGCACCGCCCAGCGCGTCGATCTCCTTGACCAGATGGCCCTTGCCAATGCCGCCGATCGATGGATTGCAGCTCATCTGGCCCAAGGTCTCGATGTTGTGGGTCAGCAGCAAGGTGGCGCAGCCCGCACGGGCTGCCGCCAGCGCCGCTTCGGTGCCGGCATGTCCGCCACCAACCACCACCACGTCGAACACCTTGGGAAACAGCATCGGATTGCCTAAATTTTGAGCAAACCGAGATTGTAGGGAGCGCCCTGCGGCGCGTCAGCGGCGCAGGCTTTGCCGCACTCCCGGCGCGTCAGCGGCGCAGGCTTTGCCGCACTCCCGGCGCGTCAGCGCCACACGCTTTGCCGCACTCCCGGCCCGTCGCCCGCGCCCGCCTCGCGGCGCTCTCGCGCGCCGCCGCCGGGCATCAGCCCGCCACTGCTTCGTTGGCCGCCGGCGTGACGCTGGCCCACAGCGGCGCGAGGCGGGCCGCCTGCTCGGCGGTGAGTTCTTCCTCCGACCACAGGCAGTCGCGCGACAGCCGCGCCAGCCGGTACGACAGTTCCTGGTGCGCGACGGCCGCTTCAAGCACCTCCTGCATCGGCGCATCGGGCCCGGGCGGCGACCACAGGCCGATCGCATTCCAGCCGTCGCGCAGGCGGTCGAGCAGGTGCAGCGCGCGAGCCGCCACCTCGGTCACGCGCGGGCTGCCGCCGCCGTCTACCAGCGCCACCGCCTGCGAGCGCCCGCGCAGCATGCAGCGGTCGACCTCGTCCAGCCGCGCCAGCAGGTCGTCTCGCGCCGCGTCGACGAAGCTGGCGACCTCGCCCCGCGCCGCGACGGCCGCCTCGGTCACCCGGCTGGCCCAGGCGGCGTCGAACTCGCCGGGCACCAGCCGCAGCGCCAGGTCAGCACGCTGACAGGGTACGTCGCGAGTGCCCATCACGCCCAGCGCCGCTTCCACCACCGCGAGCAGCCGGCCATGTACCGACAGGCCTTCGCGCATGCGCCGCCCGGGGTAACCGCTGCCGTCCAGCCGTTCGTGGTGCTCGCCGATGGCCCGGCAAAGCGCGCCCGGGTAGTCGGTCAGCCCGCCCAGCACCATCTCCCCCACCCGCGGATGCACCGCCACGGCGCGGTAGCCGGCCAGATCCAGCGGGTCGTCCGCGCCGCCGGCGGATGTCTGCACATACATCTCGCCAATGTCGTGCAACAAGCCGCCGAGCAGCGCGAGCCGCAGCCCGTAGCGTTCGTCGATCTCGTGGGCGAACATCGCGCCGGCCATGGCCATGGCACGGATCGCATGCTCGAAGCGCGCGGGTTGCGTCGCCTGCGCCGTGGTCAGCAGCAACTGGGCGACCGAATGCAGCGGCAGATGCTGGACTTCCTGGCGCAGCGCCGCGGCATGGCGCCGGGCCAGCGGCGCCCACGGGTCGTCCGAGTCCAGGAAGGTGACCAGGGCCTCGTGGAGCTGGTGAGTGGTTACTCCGTCCTCGGCCCGCAAACAGGCTTCGAGCGGCTGCTTGAGCTTTCGCTCCAGCAGGCGCTGTTGCAAGGCGGTGGAGACCGTCTGGTTGCGCGCCAGCAGCTTCACGCCGCGCTCG
>JBIQKU010000140.1:0-9246 GCA_044506225.1 Rubrivivax sp.
GCAGAACAGCACGAACACCTCGTACAGGTTGCTGACCGGGATGTGGCCGATGTCGGGCGCGATCTGGTGGCTCTCGAACCAGCGCACCATCGTGCCCACCAGCGCCATGAACACCGCCGCCCAGGTGATGCGCGAGGCCAGGCGCAGCGCGGTGTTGTCTTCGCCGCGCGCGAAGAAGCCGATCCAGTAGAACACCGTGCCCATGAAGAACAGCACGCTCATCCACAGGATCGCGCTCTGGCTGGACAGGAAGTACTTCAGCAGGAAGACGTTCTCGGCCTGCGCGAGGTCGGCGCCGAAGGCGTCGGGCGTGCGGTTGTACAGCGCGATGGCCAGCAGCGACACGGCGGCGACGCCGATGGCCAGCGTGCGCAGCCGGCCCCAGAACCAGCCGAGGGCGATCATCGTCGGGATGGTGCCGAGGAGGATCCACTTCTCGTACACGTCCATCGACGCGAGGTAGTGCCGGAACGCCCAGCCGCCGCCGACGATCATCAGCGCGGCGAAGGCCCAGTCGTAGGCCGAGCGGGCGGCCAGCGGGCCGGGGCGGCCGAGCGTCAGAGTGGTCGTGTTCATGAAGCCTCCAATGAAAAGCGCACCCGCGTCCGTCAGCGGCTGCCGGGCGCCGGCTGCAGGATCGCTGCCTTCAGGCGCTCGAACTCCGCATCGGCGTCCAGCGTGCGCCGCGTGGTGGACAACGCGGTGGTCAGCTTGGTTCCCTCGCCGTCGTGCGCAATCCACACCCACAGCCGCCGCTCGCGGATGTAGAGCATGGCGAACACGCCGATGATGAGGGCCACCGCGCCGAGGTACACCAGCGTCTTGCCGGGCGCACGCGCCACCTGGAAGACGCTCGCCTGGATCTGCTCGAAGTTCGTGAGCGTGAGCAGCACCGGCGCCGGATAGAAGAAGCTGTCCGACAGCGACAGCACGGCGTGCGTCATGAAGTCGGCCGTCTTCGCATCGCCCAGCATCGGGGCGAGGCCTGCGTTCTCCCGCGTCAGATTGAGCAGCTCGAACAGGCTGCCGTTGAGGATGCGCAGCAGCACTTCGGAGATGCGCGGGCGCTCCTCGGCGGGCACGCTGGTCTCGAGGAAGTCGGACACCGCTTGCAGCCCGCCCACCGGCGGTTCGCCCTCGCGCACCGGCACGACACCGGCGAACAGGCCCAGCACGCGCTCGGCCGTGGCGGCGAGTTGCGGCGCCATGTCGGGCTTGTCGGCCGGCGTGGCCTGCGCCACGTAGCGGGCGGTGGCCTGCGCGCGCAACGCGGCGTCGCCCAGGGCCCGGCGCAGGCGCAGCCAGCTGTCCATGCTGTCCTGGTCGTCCGCGGGGATGCGCAGGTAGCGGTAGTTCTCCGCCGCGCTGTCGCGCACACCGGTGAGGAACACGCGCTGGCCGTCGAGCTCGATCGGCAGCATGTAGGCGTGGAACTCGCGCGCCTGGCCGGCCGCGTCGCGCAGCTTGTAGTTCACCGACGGGCCGACGTTGCGCAAGCCCTTGTTGCGATCGCCCTTGGCGCCCGAGCCCATGTGCTGCTGCACCGAGCTCACGAGGTCGACCCGGCGCACATCGGTGCCGCCGGCCGCGGGCTCGGCGAAGTTCTCGACGTTGATGACACGCAGGCCGGTGAATTCCAGGGTCAGCGCATCGCTGCCGCCGGTGGCGGCGTTTGACAGCACGGTGCTCTCGCCCACCTTGCCTTCGATGGTGAAGGGCTCGCCGCTGCCGCCGGTGAGCGGGATGGCCCGCAGCTCGAGCTTGGAGCCGCCGTCGTCGAAGCTGCTCTGGTAGATGGTGACGCCCGCATGCACCGCGGGCTTGTTGACCTCGATGGTGGCCGGAATGGCCTCGCCCGTGCGGTTGTCGTGGATGACCACCTCGCTCGCGAAGAGCTTGGGCATGCCGGTCTCGTAGTACTCGACGATGAACTTCTTGAGCTCCACGTCGAAGGGCAGGTCCTGCAGCACCACGCCGTCGCGCATGCCGATGATGGCCGTGCCCGCGCGTGCGCCCTCGGGCACCAGCAGGTTGGCGCGGAAGGTCGGCGTGTTGGCGGTCAGCCGGTGGGCGGGCGACACTTCGCGGATCAGCCCGCCGCCCATGAACGGCGTCTTGCCCTGCAGCAGCATCTGCGCACGCACGATGAGGTCGCCGTCGAGCAGGCCGCCGACGCAGATCAGCACGATGGCCGAATGCGCGGCGATGTAGCCGATCTTGTTGGCGCGGCCCTTGCGCGCAGCCACCATCGTGCCGTTGTCGCGCTGCTGCACCTTGGCCTTCCAGCCGCCAGACACCAGGAGCTTGGAGACGCGCTCGCAGGCCGCCTCGGGCGACTCGGCGGTGCGGCCCTGGCCCTTCAAGTGGAAGGCCGCGAGGCTGCGCTCGCGCACGTTTTCCTTGAAGCTGCGCAGGTCGACGATGATCTTCGGCGTATTGCGCAGGATGCACAGCGTCGTCGAGACGACGAGAAAGCCGAGGATGAGCAGGAACCACCAGGCGCTGTAGACCCTGCCCAGGTCGAAGGCCGCGAACACCTGCGACCAGAACGGCCCGAACTGGTTGACGTAGTTGTTCGCGGGCTCGTTCTGCACGACCACCGTGCCGATCACCGAGGCGATGCAGATGACGGTGAGCAGCGCGATCGCGAAGCGCATCGACGACAGCAACTCCATCGTCTCGCGCATCACGCGCGAGCGCGAACGAAGGGCAATGCCGGCGGTCGAGGCGCTCATGGGCGAATTATCGGAGGGGGGCTCGCGCCAAAGAGAAAGGCCGGTCGAAGACCGGCCTCCGGCATGAGGAATAACCCTCGGTCAGCGCAGGCCGGCGATGTAGTCGGCCACGGCGCGGATCTCGCGGTCGTTCATCTTGGCGGCGATGTCGTTCATCTGCGGGCTGTTGATGCGGGCGCCTTCGGGCACGCCGTTCGCGCCGTTGCGGAAAGCCTTGAGCTGCGCGTCGGTGTAGTCGGCATGTTGGCCGCCCAGGCGCGGGTACTGCGAGGGCACACCGGCGCCGTTGGGGCTGTGGCAGCCGGCGCAGGCGGCGATGTTGCGATCGGCAATGCCGCCACGGTAGATCTGCTCGCCCAGGCCGATCAGGTCCTTCTCCGTGGCGAAGCCCGGCTTGGCCTGCTTCGTCGCGTAGAAGGCCGACACATTGCGCATGTCCTCGTCGGACAGCGCGGCGGCAAAGCCTTCCATGATGGGGTTCTTGCGCACGCCGGCCTTGAACTCCTTGAGCTGCTTCACGAGATACGCCGGATGCTGACCCTGCAGGATGGGGTTGGCGGGCAGCCCGCGCGAGCCGTCGACCGCATGGCAGGCGATGCACACCTGGTTGGCGATGGCCTCGCCCTTCGCCAGATCGGGCTGGGCTTGCTGCGCCGCTGCGCCGAAGGCAAAGGTGGCGAGGAGCGCGGTGATCAGCAGGTGGGCGGCAGGCTTCATGTCGGAGCGGTTTTCGAATGCAAAACCCGCGGATTTTACAATGATGGCTTTGGGCGCCCCGATGACCGATCAAAACCCGTCCCGCACCCCTGCGCTGCCGCCCGTGCCCGACGAGAAGACGGCGCTGTCGTGGGCGCACACCGCGCGTTTTCTCACCACCGCCAGCCGGCTCGATCAGCTGCCGGTGGGCGAGCTGCCCGAGATCGCGTTCGTCGGCCGCTCCAACGCCGGCAAGTCCACCGCGATCAACACGCTCACGCAGCAAAAGCGTCTGGCCTTCGCCTCGAAGACGCCGGGGCGCACGCAGCACATCAACCTCTTCGAGCTCGGCCCCAAGGACGCACCCGACACGCTGTTCGCCGACCTGCCGGGTTACGGCTACGCGGCGGTCGAGCGCGGCGCCAAGCTGCGCTGGCAGCAGGTGATGGCCGATTACCTGGCCGTGCGCCGCAATCTCGCGGGCGTGGTGCTGATGGTCGATTCGCGCCTGGGCTTCACCGACCTGGATCGCCAGCTGCTGTCCTTCGTCGCGCCGCGCGTGGGCAACGGCACGGTCAAGCTGCTGGTGCTGCTGACCAAGGCCGACAAGCTCAACCGCAAGGAATCGGCCGATGCCTTGCGCGATGCGCAGCAGGTGCTGGGCGAACTCGCCACCGACGAGGCGGATCTCGGCATCGCGCTGTTCTCGGCCTTGAAGAAGACGGGTGTGGGCGATGCGGCGCTGGTGCTGCACGGCTGGACCCACGGTGTGGAGGGCCCGCGATGATCGAGACCTTCGAGCTGGCGCTGCCGCACGGCATCACGCTGTCGTGCCGCGCCGCGGGCCCTGTGGACGCGCCGCGGCTCGTGTTCCTGCACGGCTTTCCGGAAGCCGCCTTCGTGTGGGACGACATGCTCGCGCACTTCGGCGACCGCTACCGCTGCATCGCACCCAACCTGCGCGGCTATGAACGCTCATCGGCGCCGGACGAAGTCGAGGCCTATCGGCCCAGGCATCTTGTCGCCGACATCGCGGCCCTGGTGGACGCGCTCGGCGGCGGCCCGCTGGAGGCGCTGGTCGCCCACGACTGGGGCGGCGCGCTGGCCTGGAACTTCGCGGTGCAGCACCCGGCACGGCTGAAGCGGCTGGTGATCATCAATGCGCCGCACCCGGGCACCTTCCTGCGCGAGCTGCAGCACAACCCGGCCCAGCAGGTGGCCAGCGCCTACATGAACCGCCTGCGCGAGCACGACGCCGAGGCCTTCTTCGCCGAGGACGATTTCCGCCGGCTGTGGCAGCTGTTCACCGGCATGGGTGCCGCCGCGGCCTGGCTGGACGAGGCGGCCAAGGCGCAGTACCGAGCCGTCTGGCAGCGCGGGCTGCGCGGCCCGATCAACTACTACCGTGCCTCGCCCATGTTTCCGCCCACGGCCGGGGATGCCTCGGTGATGACGCTCGGCTTCCCGCCGGAGTTCGTCACCGTGAAGGTGCCGACCACGGTGCTGTGGGCGGAGCAGGACCGGGCGCTGCTGCCGGGGCTGCTCGACGGCCTGGAGGCCTTCGTGCCCGACCTGAGGATCGTGCGCTTTGCGCAGGCGACGCATTGGGTGGTGCACGAAGAGCCACAGCGGGTGGCCGAGGAAATCGCCGCGGCGCTGGCGCGCTGAAGGCGGACTTCTCTTCTTTCCCTGTCGGGTGAGACGCAGTCGCCGTGGCGGTGCTCAGCGGGCCGGCGCCGCGGCAGGCGTCGTCAACTTGCGCACCAGCCGGTCCACCGAGCGCTGCAGCAGCGAATGCGCCTCCAGCGGCCGCATCAGCCCTTCTTCGCTCAGCCGTTCGAGCGCCCGCGCGGTGATGGACCAGCGCGCCGCGCCGCCGTGGCCGGCGAACACGAAATAGCGGCCGTGCGCGCTGCGCCACAGCAGCTGCGCCGTGGTCCACCGGCCCTGCACGAAAAGGCGGCAGCCACTGCCCGGCAAGAGCGCGTCGATGCGAGCCGACGGATCGTCCTCGAGCGCGCCGGGGCGTGAGGCGAGGGCGTCGGCCGGCACGGTCTCCATGGACGAGAGGTCGATGAGTGAATCGCGAAACGGTGTCGGGCTGGCCGAATCGGCCACGGTTTCCTCGCGCAGGCGCTGCACGATCTGCTGCGGCGTGGCGTCGTCGGCGCTGCCGGTCTTGCCGGGGCGCAGCGCCTCGGTGTGCACGTCCATCAGTTCGTCGAGCACCGCGGCCTGCTGCTCGGCCGGCATGCCGGCGAGCGCCATGCCGTCGCGCAGCTTGGCGAGCAGACCGGGCAGGAGCGCCACCAGCCGCTGGCGGCTGGTCGGATGGTCGGGCAGGCGCAGGCTCCACAGCAGTTCGTCGGTCGCCTTCAGGTAGCCGAGGGTCGGCTCCTGCGTGTCGCCGAAGCGCAGCATGGCCTCGGCCAGCGCCCGTGCCCAGGCGCCGGTGAGAAAGCGCCGCAGCGGCGCGCTCGTGCGGATCGGCGCCATCTGATCGGCGAGGCGCGCCGACAACTCGCGCTCGAGGGTGTCCAGCCGTTCGGCGTGTGCGAGGGTATCGATGGTCTCGGCGGCTTCGGCCTGGGCGAGGCGCAGTTCCTCGCCGAGAAATCCCTGCAGGCGCTTCAGGCCGCGGCGGTAGACCTCGGCGTCCTGCACCGGCGCACGGGCAATGTCGCCCACCAGGGTGTCGCAGAACGCGAGCAGCGCCTGCGCACGCGGCCCGCCGGGCGCACCGGCGTGTTCGCCGGCGGCGGCGATGCGGTTCATCAGCTGCCACACCGGATGGTCGTGCGCGTGCAGCATGCTCGGGTCGACCAGCGCCACGCGCAGCGCCGACACCTGCAGCCGCACGATGGGCGCGCGAAAGGCCGGGGGCAGCTGCGGATCGGTCAGCACGGCCTCGAACAGGCGCGACAGCAGCTCGATCACCTGCTGCTCGACCGTCTTGGCGGTGGTGGCGGCGAGCTGCTCGCGGTACTGGCGCAGCGGCGAGGCCATCGGTGCTGCGGACGCGGCCGGCGTGCCGGGCGAGCCGCTCCCGGCAGGCATGGCGCGCAGGAGCTGCGCCTCCAGCTGCGCCAGCGCCTGCTCGAGCGCCGCGGTGGAGCGTGCGGCACTGCCGGCGGCGGGCCCGGCAGCGGGCGGGCGCGGCGCCACCGGCATCGACGGCAGCAGCTCGCCGAGCGCGCCGGGGCGGGTCACGTCGAAGGTGGGCGCGTGCTGGCTGCCGGGCGAGGGCAGCACCACAGTGCGGTAGATGCTCGGTTCCACGCCTTTTTCCTCGAGCCGGGTGCAGGCCGCGGCCCAGGCATTCTTCAACTGGCCGGAAAGCACACCGGCGGCGGTCTGCATCAGGATGGCGCGCTGCACCGGCACCGCCGTGACGCTGCCGACCGCGCGCCACAGCGCCCGGGCGTAGACCAGCGGGCGAAACGGATTGGATTCGGCGGTGACGTGCGTCTGCCCGGCCAGCGCCGAGGTGAAGGTCTGCAGCTCGCGCGCTTCCCATTCGGCCGCGGCGTCGATGAGCTGCGCCGCGCGCGAGATCTCGATGTCGGCCTCCACCCGCGTCTCGTCCATGAGCTGCAGGCCGCCGGTGCTGTCCGGTGCCTCGGCATGGACCGGGCCATGCGCCTGCTGCGCCTCCTGCGCGGCCGCGCGCACGAATTCGTGCACCGCCTCGTCGAAGGCCTGGGCGAAACGTGCGGCATGCAACGGCAGGCGCTGCAGCAGCTCGTGGTAGTGCTGGCGCTCGGCGCTGCCGAGCATGCCGGCACGCGGCTGGCGCAGCTGGGCGATGGTGTCGCCGACCGTGCGTTCGGCCATGGCGGCGGAGCGCGAGAGCTCGTCGTCGATGAAACGCTGCAGGCGGGACGTGATCGGCATTGTTCGGGCGAGGGCGGGTCAGGCTCGGACAGCGTCGGCAGCCCCGAGACTACCCGCCGCCCGGCGCGTTGCCCAGCCGTGCATCACCCGCCGGCGCCCGTCCAGCCCAGCGGCCATTCGATGCCGCCGACGATGCCGGCGCCCGCCCGCGCGCCCGCCGCCTGGCGCTGCAGCGACAGGCCGAGGCTCCAGCGTGCCGCCCCGAGCGCGCCGTGGGCGCGCAAAGACGCCGCGGCCAGACGGCCGGGTGTGCCGAAGGCGCGGTTGAGCGCATCGGGCCCCCCTTCGCTCACCCGTGCGGCGGTGGCGACCAGGCTGACACGGTCGAGCGCATCCCCGGTGGGTGCGACCCAGGCCACGCCGAGGCTGATGCTGCGCCCGCCGCCGCCGATGTGCATGCCCAGCGGCAGGCCGAGGTGGTAGTAGCCGTCGCGGTAGACGTTGTGCCGGTAGGCCGGGCCGCGCGCATCGCCGGCGCCGAAGAGGCGGCCGGTTTCGGTGTCGGTGGCTTCCAGCGTCCATTCCAGCCGGTGGTCGTCCAGGGCGTGCTTGAACTGGGCGCCGACCAGCCCCAGCCAGTGCGAGGGCAGATGGCCGGCTTCGTCCTCGCCGACCAAGTGGGCATAGGCGGTGGCCACGCCGCGTTCGCCGATGCGGCGCGACAGCCGCAGGTCGAAGCCGGCAAGTTCGTTGCTCGGGTCCGTGCCGCGCGCCGCCGGATCGTCGATGTTGCTGCGCCCGAGCAGCGCGTTCACCAGCGACTTTGCGGTGCGGGGGCGACCCCGGCCGCCCCAGAAGATGTGGCGCGTCACGCCGAATTCGATCCACGGGGCGGGGCGGCTGTACAGCCGCATCCCCAGCAAGTTGGCGTTGCGCGGCCTGTAGTCCTGCAGCTGGGCGGCCGACAGCTCGTAGCCCCAGGGGCCGAGATGCCGCAGCACCGGCAGCGCGGGTGGGCGTTCCTCGAGGCGGCGCACGATCAGCGCCGGCATGGGTGGTGCCGCATCCGACAGCAGCGGACTGGTCATCACGCCCGGCCCCCAATGGCGGTCCAGCAGGCCGAGCGACACCAGCGCATTGCCGGCGGCGGCCGCGACGTAGCTGCCACCGAGGGAGAGCCGGCTGCGCAGGCGCCACAGCGGGTCGGTGTCGGCACCGACGCGCAGGCGAACGGCGATCGGCTCGAGCGTCGGCTGCAGCGTCAGACGCAGGTCGGCGCGGCTGCGCGGCGTGTCGGCGCCGTCCAGCGCCGGATGGCGTGCGCTGTTGACGCGCAGCGCCGCCATCGCCGGCGCGTCCAGCCGGGCAAGCGCGGCGCGCAGGCGGCTCAGCGCGGCGATGTCGGCCGGATGCGCTTCGCCCTCCGTGCGCATGTCCATGGCCCGGCGCAGCATCGCGACCGGCAAGGGCCAGGTGCCCACCGGCAGCGCGAGCACGCGCCGGTCGACCAGCCAGGCCACGTCCGCGGCGAGCGCGGCATCGGCGGCATCGAGCACGCGCGCATCGGTGGCGTTCGCTAGGCAGGCGGCGCAGGCGAGCGTTGCGCCGCCCAAGGCACAGGCCAACCGGCGGCACAGCACGGAAGTGGGGCAGTCCGGCATGGCGTGCCCCTCGGCAACCGTCGCGCCCGCGGCGTGTCCAACGGCAACGCGCTGTCGAGGCGCGCATGAAAAAAGGGCTGCCGAAGCAGCCCTTTCCAGGTTGGCGCGAGGCCGGCGGACTTACATGTCCATACCGCCCATGCCACCCATGCCGCCCATGCCGCCGGGCATGCCGCCGGCCGGGGCTTCTTCCTTCGGCGACTCGGCAATCATCGCTTCGGTGGTCAGCATCAGCGAGGACACCGAGGCGGCGTTCTGCAGCGCCGTGCGGGTCACCTTGGTCGGGTCCAGGATGCCCATCTCGATCATGTCGCCGTAGG
>JBIQKU010000141.1:0-9052 GCA_044506225.1 Rubrivivax sp.
GCTTCCTGCTCGGTTCTGCGTTGATGCTCGCGGTGTCCTGGATATTCTTCCGCACGACACCCCGCGGGACCGATCGCTGGTTCCGGCGCGCGCAGCTCGCGTCGTCGGCGCTCTACAGCATCGGCCACGGCAGCAACGATGCACAGAAGACGATGGGCGTGATCTGGCTGCTGCTGATCGCCGCCGGCGTGACCCACACCGGCGAGTCGCACCCGCCGTACTGGGTGATCATCTCCTGCTATCTGGCGCTCGGTTTCGGCACGCTGTTCGGCGGCTGGCGCATCGTCAAGACGATGGGCCAGAAGATCACCAAGCTCAAGCCCGTGGGCGGCTTCTGTGCGGAGACGGGCGGCGCCGTGACCCTCTTCCTCGCGACGGCGCTGGGCGTGCCGGTGTCGACCACGCACACCATCACTGGTGCCATCGTCGGCGTGGGTTCGGTGCGACGCGCCTCCGCCGTGCGCTGGGGCGTGGCGGGCAACATTGTGTGGGCCTGGATCTTCACCATTCCCGCCTCGGCCTTCGTCGCCGCCGTCGCCTACTGGCTGAGCCTCCAGCTTTTTGCCTGAGCCCGTTCAGGGCGTCGACACGGCCTAGCCCAGCGGCTCGGTGGTGTACTCGAAGAGGTGCTGCGAGCTGAATGCGATCGTGGCCATCAGCGCCGTCGCGCCCAGCATCAGCGCGAGGATCACGCCGATGATGGCCAGCCAGCCCGACTGCCGCGGATTCGCGGGCGAGTGCCGGGCGTTCCACTTCTCGTCGTTGGTCAGCCCGTAGATCACCGCCTGCAGCATGGTGGCGGCCAGCATCAGGCCCAGCAGCGGCACCAGCACCCACGACAGCGTGTCGTCCAGGCCGAGGTGCCGCATGCGCAGCACGCCGTAGAGGCCGACCAGCGTCGGCAGGGGGTGCAGCCAGGCGAGCAGGTCGCGTGCGCCGTGCAGGTAGAAGCGGTGCAGGCCGAGCGTGCCGCCGACGAGGGCGATCCAGGTGGCGAGCGTCTTGGAGCGGCCGCGCGAGCGGCCGGCGGTTGAAAGGCGAGGGGCTGTGCTGTGATCGGACATGGGCAGTGTTCGGGCCGCGGGCGGCAAGCTGCGGCGGCATATAATCGCGGGCTTCGGTTTCGGCCGGTCGAATGCGCCATTGTCGGCGCGTCGGCGGCGTATCTACGAACACCGAGCCGTTCGGCGCGCCGGTGGCCGCGCCCTTTTCGATCTGCTTGCCCTGAGTGTCTCCCGGTGCGGTGGATGTTTTCACAAGTCAAGGAAACAGCATGGTCGTGATTCGACTCGCACGTGGCGGCGCCAAGAAGCGCCCGTTCTTCAACATCGTCGTCGCCGACTCGCGGGTGCGCCGCGACGGCCGCTTCATCGAGCGCGTGGGCTTCTACAACCCGGTGGCCGCCGGTGCCGAGCAGCCGCTGCGCGTGGCTTTCGACCGCATCGACTACTGGTCGAGCAAGGGCGCGCAGCTGTCGCCCACCGTCGCCCGGCTCGTCGCGCAGGCCAAGGCCACCGCGACCGCCTGACCGCGCTTCGCGCCCGGGTGGCCAGGTGCGTTCGGGCCCGTCGATCACCGATGAGGACGACGCTCCCTGGCCGGACGATGCGGTCGAGGTGGGCCGCATCCTCGACGCCTGGGGCGTGAAGGGCTGGTTCAAGGTCCAGCCCTTTGCCGCCGATCCGCAGGCGCTTTTTTCGTCACGCCGCTGGTTTCTCGCGCCGCCCGAAGGCCAGGCGCCCAGGCGCGCCGTGACCGGCACGCCGCTGCCGCGGCTGCTGAAGATCACCGCGGCGCGCGACCACAACGATGTGGTCGTGGCCCAGGCGCGTGACATCACCGAGCGCGCCGGCGCGGAGGCGCTGCGCGGCGCGCGGGTGTTCGTCTCGCGCGCCAGCTTCCCGACGCCGGCGGACGACGAGTACTACTGGGTCGACCTCATCGGCCTGCAGGTCGTGAACCTGCAGGGCGAGGCGCTCGGCCAGGTCGTGGGCTTGCTGGACACCGGCCCGCACAGCGTGCTGCGCGTCGCGCCCGAGGGTGCGGCGGAAGCCGACGAGCGGCTCATCCCCTTCGTCGGCGCCTATGTCATCGAGGTCAAGCTCGACGAGCGGCACATCCGCGTCGACTGGGGCCTGGACTACTGAGCGCTGCGTTGGACCTGCCGCCGTGCGTTTCGACGTCATCACGCTGTTCCCCGAGCTCTTCGCGCCGCACCTGACGCAGGGCGTCACGCGCCGTGCCTTCGACTCCGGCCAGGTGAACGTGACGCTGTGGCCGCTGCGCGACTTCGCCGAGGACAACTACCGCCGGGTCGACGACCGGCCCTACGGCGGCGGCCCGGGCATGGTGATGCTGGTGCAGCCGCTGGAACGGGCGCTGGCTGCCGTGCGCGCCGCCCGCGGCGACGCAGCGCCGCTGGTGCATTTCACGCCGACCGGCGAGCGCATGGACCATGCGGTGGTGCGGCGTTTCGCCGCCGGGCCGGGCGCGATCCTGCTGTGCGGGCGCTACGAGGGCATCGACCAGCGCTTCCTGGACCGCCACGTCGACATCGAGCTGAGCCTCGGCGACTTCGTGCTGTCCGGCGGCGAATTGCCGGCGCTGGCCCTGCTGGATGCGGTGGCGCGCCTGCAGCCGGGCGTGCTGGGCGATGCGCAGTCGCACGAGCAGGACAGCTTCGTCGACGGCCTGCTCGACTGTCCGCACTACAGCCGCCCCGAGCAACTGCCGGGGCCGGCAGGCGCGGTGCCGCCGGTGTTGCTGTCGGGCCACCATGCGGACATCGCCCGCTGGCGGCGCGAACAATCGCTGGAACTCACGGCACGGCGCCGGCCGGACCTGCTGCAGGCGGCGCGCGCCGCCGGGCGGCTGAGCGCGGCCGATGAGCAGTTCCTGCGCGAGCGTGGGCTATAATCATCGGCTTTTCGATCCTCTGCCGAGCAGGGGTGCGCCGCGGCGCTTCCCACACTCCAGAACGACTTGTTCCCCAACGACCGCGTCGGCACGATCACTCGGAGAACCCCATGGATCTGATCCAGACCCTCGAGAGCGAGGAAATCGCTCGCCTGAACAAGACCATCCCGGTCTTCGCCCCCGGTGACACGGTCATCGTCAGCGTCAACGTGGTCGAAGGCACGCGCAAGCGCCTGCAGGCCTACGAAGGCGTGGTGATCGCCAAGCGCAACCGCGGCCTGAACTCCAGCTTCATCGTGCGCAAGATCTCCAGCGGCGAAGGCGTGGAGCGCAGCTTCCAGCTCTACAGCCCGCTGATCGCCTCGATCGAGGTCAAGCGCCGCG
Organism: Rubrivivax sp.; assembly: GCA_044506225.1. Taxonomy (GTDB): domain Bacteria; phylum Pseudomonadota; class Gammaproteobacteria; order Burkholderiales; family Burkholderiaceae_C; genus JAKFDI01. Next base: position 3,301 of record JBIQKU010000141.1, read on the forward strand.
GCGACGTGCGTCGCGCCAAGCTGTACTACCTGCGCGAGCGCTCGGGCAAGTCGGCGCGCATCAAGGAAAAGCTGCCCGCCAAGCGCGAGAAGCAGCCGGCGTGATCCGCCGCCGCGACCAGCATCCCAAGCCGCGTCACGACGCGGCTTTTTCGTTTTCAATCCAGCCATGGCCCTCAGTTTCGATCCCGAGCAGCTGCCGCACTACGCCGTCGACGACCACCTGCCGTCGGTGGCCGCGCACCATCTGCTGGCCGACGCGCTGCGGCAGCGCTTCCTGCAGCCGCCCGCGTGGGAGCCGGAGATGAAGGCCGAGCCGCGCTTCTCCGAGCGCGGGCCGACCGCCGCGGCGGTGCTGATCCCCATGGTGCAGCGCGAGGGCCTCAACGTGCTGCTCACGCAGCGCACCGACCACCTGCACGACCACCCGGGGCAGGTCAGCTTTCCCGGCGGGCGCGCCGAGCCCGAGGATGCCGACGCCGTCGCGACGGCCCTGCGCGAGGCCGAGGAGGAGATCGGCCTGCCCCCGCGGCACGTGGACGTGCTCGGCGCGCTGCCCACCTACACCACCGGCACCGGCTTCGTCGTCACGCCGGTGGTGGCGCTCGTCACGCCCGGCTTCACGCTCAAGCCCGACCCCTTCGAGGTGGCCGAGATCTTCGAGGTGCCGCTGTCCTTCCTGATGACACCCGCCAATCACCGCCGCCACCGTTTCGACTTCGGCGGCGGCACGCGCCAGTTCCTGTCCATGCCCTACGAGGTGGCGGGCGAGGGCGGCATGCATCGGCGCTATTTCATCTGGGGCGCGACGGCGGCCATGCTGCGCAATCTCTACCGTTTCCTGAGCGCCTGAGCCGGTCCGGGGCGCGGAGGGCGGCCGCTATGATCGGCCCGCATGAGCTTCTTCGCCGTCCTGTTCGCGCTGCTGCTCGAGCAACTCAAACCGCTGCCGAAGGGGAACCTGGTCCACGATGCGCTGACGTCGTGGATGCGCTGGACGGGCCGCAACTTCGACGCCGGGCGCGACCACCACGCCTGGGTGGTCTGGGGCGTGACGGTGTTCGCGCCGGCACTGCTCACCTGGGGCGTGTACCTCGGCCTTGCCGAGCTGAGCCTGTTCGCCGCGCTCGCCTGGAACGTGGCCGTGCTCTACATGACGCTCGGCTTTCGCCAGTTCAGCCACTATTTCACCGACATTCGCGATGCGCTCGAGCGGGGTGACGAGGTCGAGGCGGGCCGGCTGCTGACCGAATGGCGGCACCTGGACGCCAGCGAGCTGCCGCGCACCGAGTTGCTGCGCCACGTCATCGAACACTCGCTGCTCGCGGCGCACCGCCATGTGTTCGGCGTGTTCTTCTGGTTCATCGTGCTGTCGACCTTCGGCTTCGGGCCGGCCGGCGCGGTGCTCTACCGCATGGCCGAATTCGCCAGCCGCTACTGGGCCTACAAGAACCGCACCGTGGGCGAGCCGACGAACGAGCGGCTGATGGGCCTGTCGCAGCGCATGTTCAGCCTGCTGGACCACCTGCCGGCCCGCCTCACCGCCTTCGGCTTTGCCGTGGTCGGCAACTTCGAGGAAGCGGTGACCTGCTGGCGGCGCGATGCGCGGCTGTGGAAGCATGCGAACGAAGGCATCATCCTGGCCGCCGCGGCCGGTGCCATCGGCGTGCGCCTGGGCGGCAGCGCCCCACCGGGCGTGACGCCGGACCGCTCCAAGAGCTTCGACAGCGGCGGGGCGGCGGACGAGATGGACGCTGCGGGCTCCACGCCTGGCCTCACGCCCATGCTCGGGCACCTGCGCAGCGTGGTCGGGCTGGTGTGGCGCTCGATGGTGCTGTGGATGTTGCTGCTCGCGCTGCTTTCGCTGGCCAACCTGATCGGCTGATCTCGCTCTGTTCGCCTCACCAGCGGGTCTTGCCGAGCTCGTCGAGGATCTCGCCGTAGATGCGATAGCGCGATTCGGTGATCGCACCGCGCTCGAGCGCCGCAAGCACGCCGCAACCCGGCTCGTGGCGATGGGTGCAGTTGTAGAAGCGGCACTCCCGGGCGTGCTCCGCGAAGTCGGGCATCAGCGCCGGCAGCTGTTGCGGCTCGATCTGGCGCAGGCCGAATTCCTGGAAGCCCGGCGAGTCGATCAGTCCCGTGCGCCGTTCGGCATCCAGCCAGTACCACTGCGTGCTGGTCGTCGTATGGCGCCCCGAATTGAGCGCACGCGAGATGTCGCCCACCTGGGCGTTCGCATCCGGTGCGAGCAGGTTGATCAGCGTGCTCTTGCCGGTGCCGCTGGGCCCGAGCACCAGCGTGGCCTGGCCGCGCAGCAGCGGGTCGAGCTGTTCGCGCGCCTCTTGCCGCCAGGCCTTCAGCGCCACCTCATGCACCGCATAGCCCATGGCGGCGTAGGGCGCGAGGCGTGCGCGCGCCGCATCGATCTGCGGCAGGTCGGCCTTGTTGAGCAGCACGCGTGCGGCGATGCCGGCGCTTTCGGCCGCGATCAGTGCACGCGCGAGCTGTGATTCGCTGAAGGTCGGCTCGCTGGCTACCATCACCAGCACCTGGTCGAGGTTGGCGGCAAAGGCCTTGGTTCGCCACTCGTCCTGGCGGAACAGCAGGTTGCGCCGCGGCTCGACCGATTCGATCACGCCTTCGTCGCCCGAGGGCTGCCAGCGCACGCGGTCGCCGACCACGCAATCGCTCTTCTTGCCGCGGGGATGGCACAGCCGCCGTTCGCCGTCGTCCGATTCGACGAGGTAGTGCCGGCCGAAGCCGGCCACCACCAGGCCGGCGCGCGCGCCGGGGCTCACAGGCACACGGCCCGGTGGTCAGGCGTCGGGCAGCAGCGCATCGACCTTCGCGGCGCAGATGAAGTCGTTGATCGAGATGCCGCCCACCGAATGCGTGTTGAAGCGCACACCGCAGCGGTTGTAGCTCACTGCCAGGTCCGGGTGGTGGTCTTCCGCATGGCAGATCCAGGCGAGCGCATTGACGAAGGCCATGGTCTCGTGGAAGTTGGCGAACTCGAAGCGGCGCTCGATCGCATCGCCCGCGTGTTGCCAGCCGCGCACCTGGGCGAGATGGGCCTGGATGTCGGCGTCGCTCATCGGCGCGCCCGACAGCGGGCGGCAGTGTTGTTGCAGCAAAGGTGTCGTCATGGCCGGTCCTCAGGTCGCGGGTGCGGCGAGTGCCGCCAGCCGCTCGGCGGCCGGCGGATGCGAATAGTAGAAGCGCGCGTACACCGGGTCCGGGGTCAGCGTCGACGCGTTGTCCTCGTGCAGCTTGAGCAGCGCCGCGGCCAGCGCCGCGCCGCTCGCCTGTGCGCGGGCATAGGCATCGGCCTCGAACTCGTGCTTGCGCGACAGCCGCGCGAACACCGGCGAGATGAAGAAACCGAACACCGGCGACACCAGCAGGAACAGCAGCAGCGCCAGCGCGTCGTTGGGTGCGGCCATCGCCGGCTGCACGCCGAGCCCGACGTAGAACCAGGCCTGCGTGGACAGCCAGCCGAGCAGGGCGAAGGCCGCCAGGCTCATCGCGAACATCGCCAGCATGCGCTTTTGCACATGCTTGTGCTTGAAGTGGCCGAGCTCGTGGGCCAGCACCGCCTCGACCTCGCCGTGGTTCAGCTTGGCGAGCAGCGTGTCGAAGAACACCACCCGCTTGGCCGCGCCCAGGCCCGTGAAATAGGCGTTGGCATGCGCCGAGCGCCGGCTGCCGTCCATCACGAACAGGCCCTTGGCCGCGAAGCCGCAGCGCGCCATGAGCTGCTGCACACGTGCGGCCAGGGTTTCGTCGGCCAGCGGCTCGAACTTGTTGAACAGCGGCGCGATGACGGTCGGGTACAGCACCAGCACGAGCAGGTTGAACGCCATCCAGGCGCCCCAGGCCCACAGCCACCACAGGCTGCCGGTCGCGCCCATGATCCACAGGATGAGCGCGGCCACCGGCAGGCCGATCACCACGCCCACGGCTGCACCCTTGAGCATGTCGGCCAGGTAGAGCTTCCAGGTCATGCGGTTGAAGCCGAAGCGCTGCTCGATGCGGAAGGTGCCGTAGAGGTCGAAGGGCAGTTCCAGCAGGCTGCCGATGATGGCGAAGGCCGCCAGCAGCGCGAGCTGGTAGCCGATGCCGCCCAGCGTCTCGTAGGTGGCCGCATGCACCGCGGTGTTCAGCGCATGCAGCCCGCCGAGCAGTGTCCAGCCGAGCAGCACGACCGCGCCGAAGGCCATGCTCAGCAGACCGAAGCGGCCCTTGGCGAGCGTGTAGTCGGCGGCCTTCTGGTGCGCGGCCAGGGTGATGGTGTCGGCGAACGGCGCCGGCACCGCATCACGGTGCGCCGCCACATGGCGCGACTGGCGCACCAGCAGCCAGAACCTGACGCACAGCGAAGCCAGCAGCGCAAGAACGAACAGCAGGGTCAGCACGACGGAGTTCATGTGTGCCCCTCGCCCGATGGGTACATCGGCCGGTCCCCCGAGGGGACGCGGGCCGGCTTGGGAGCGGCCCGGCGCTCGGCCCGTCCAGAGGGTGTCCCAGGGTGTCTCATGGCGAGCAGTGTAGGGCTGCGAGAATCTCCCCAAGGAGCCCCACATGACCGCGCAGACCCCCACCGACACCCTTGCCAGCAGCGACCAGAACCTGGTCTGGATCGACCTCGAGATGACCGGCCTCTCGCCCGACACCGACCGCATCATCGAGGTCGCGGTGGTCGTCACCGACCCGCAGCTCAGCGTGCGGGTGGAAGGCCCTGTGTTCGCCATCCACCAGAGCGACGCCACGCTGGACGCGATGGACGCCTGGAACACCGGCACCCACGGCCGCAGCGGGCTCACCGCGCGGGTCAAGGCCTCGACCATCGACGAGGCCGCCGCGCAGCAGCAGGTGATCGACTTCCTGTCGCAGTACGTGCCGGCCGGCAAGTCGCCGATGTGCGGCAACAGCATCTGCCAGGACCGGCGCTTTCTCGCCAACTACATGCCGGAGCTCGAGCGCTTCTTCCACTACCGCAACCTCGACGTGAGCACGCTCAAGGAACTGGCGCGGCGCTGGAAGCCGGAGGTGATGGCCGGTTTCAAGAAGGCGCAGGCGCACACGGCGCTGGCCGACATCCACGAGTCCATCGACGAGCTGGTCTACTACCGCCAGCATCTGCTGGCGGTCTGAGCACAAGCCCTTCGCTTCTGTACAGGAAAACCCGGAGGCCGTAGAATCGCGGGCTCGCCGGAAAACGGGTTGCACCGCACGCGTTGCCACCGACCCCCGGCGATTCGCTCATCCCCTCTGACCTCGTCGACGCTTCCCGCGGCACCGCCGCGCGGCTCGCATCGAAACACCCTCTCTGGGCAGCCCTGCTGCCGCGCGGGCAACGGTTGGCGGCGATGCCGTCGCTTTGACTGTTCCCCCGAACGTTCTCCCGGCGACTTGACCCATGGCGGGCTCCCACGGAATTCCTCCGCGGCCCGCCTGCGTGCCATGGCGCCCGGGAAGCGAGCGCGTGGCACGCCGACTCCGAAAGACAGAGATGAGTTTCGATTCCCTGGGCCTGCATGAAGCCCTCACCCGTGCCGTCAAGGACGCGGGCTACGACAGCGCCACCGAAGTCCAGGCGCAGGCGATTCCGCCGGCGCTCGCCGGCCGCGACGTGATGGTCTCGGCCAGCACCGGCAGCGGCAAGACGGCCTCCTTCATCCTCCCCGCTCTGCACGGCGTGCTCGCCGCGCGCGGCGACAACACCAAGCGGCGCGAGAAGGGCGTGGTCT
>JBIQKU010000142.1:0-8950 GCA_044506225.1 Rubrivivax sp.
AAACAGATGCGTAAGAAGGCGCCGGGCGCAATCATCCTGCTCGACGAACCTGGATTAACGCTTCATGGCAAGGCGCAAGCTGACTTGCTTCGCTACATCGTTGAACGGCTTCTCCCGCAACACCAAGTTATCTACAGCACGCACTCGCCATTCATGGTTCCCGCTGACCGGCTTGAGGACGTACGGGTCGTAGAGGACGTCGTCGAGCGAGACGACAGGGGGCGTCCTGTCGTCAAGGGAACAAAAGTATCCGGCGACGTGCTGACTGTTGACAAGGACACGCTGTTTCCGTTGCAAGCGCATCTTGGCTACGAAGTGACCCAGTCACTTTTCGTAGGCGCAAACACCCTTCTCCTAGAAGGCCCATCAGACATTCTTTACCTGCAGGTTGCGTCCCATGCACTGAAGGCACGAGGAAGGGAAGGTCTCGACCCCCGTTGGACAATGTGCCCGGCAGGTGGTATCGACAAGATACAGTCCTTTGCATCGCTATTCAGCGGGAAGGGAATCAATATCGCCGCACTTTGTGACTATGGAAGCGGTGACAAGAGCAAGATTCAGCGACTTCGCACTTCTCAGATTCTTCGATCCGAAGGGATTGTCGTTGCAACTGATTTCACGGAAAAGAGCGAAAGCGACATCGAAGACTTCTTCAATCCTGGCCTGTTTGTTGAGATCGTGAATCGCGCGTATGGGCTTAAAGGCAAGAGTGCGATAAAGCCCGACGACCTTACAGGGGACGGGGCACTAGAACGGCAAGTCAAGCAAACGGAAGCATTGTTCAATCTGATGGGAAGCTCGGTACCTGAATTTGATCACTTCACCCCTGCGTCTTGGCTTCTAAATCACCAAGACATACTCGCCGCGGACACTGCCGACGTTACTGAGACGCTCGCTCGCTTCGAGCAAGCGTTTAAGGCAATCAATGCATTACTGCCAGCAAAGTAGTGGCAGCGGCCCCTGCTGTTCTCCATAACCACCTTTGAGGTGAGCATGCGCGCGATTTTTATTGGCGGACCGAAGCACGGCGATGTTGAGCTGATAGGCCATGCTCCCTCTCGCTTCTCCTTCGCCGGAGCAGATGGGGAGCCAGCAATCTACAGAAAGGGGAGCATGCTAGCAGGGGGCCAGGCAGGCGAATTGGAGGAAGTCTGGTACATCATCGACGGCATGACTACGAAAGAAGCGCTGCAGCAAGTAAAGACCATCAACTTGCCCCGCATAGGCTGACGATGGTTACAGGCGGAATGCGCGTGTGCGTTCTAATGAGCGAAGGCTGAGACACATCTCGCGGACGGATCGACCACACCGCATCGCAGCACCAAGAAGGACTTGTCTCAGTCGGGCAGGCAGTCGTGAGCTAGCGTCCTGGCATTGGCGCCTTTTGACCCTCAACTTCCAAAAACCAGAATTCACCGTGCTGTTCCCACTCGAATAGGTAGTGATGCCGTAGTTCTATTCGAACAGGCTTTCCCCCAGATGGTGTCTCGATCACACCTCCGGCGAACGAGTGCCCATGGGAAAAATCATAATCCCAGCACTTCCCGGCTTTTCGACCGGGCTCAACAAATAGCTTCAGGTCTACCATGACGAGTGAAACGCCATGATCGGCCAGTCCTGCACGGACATATTGCTCGAGAACTTCTAAGTCCCTGTACACGTCGCACATGAAAATGTCGGCCGCACCTCGCTTTCCCCCGCTGGCAGTCTTCTCCCGATAGCACTTAAGCTCTACCGCGATTTTGATGTCGCCTTGCGCTGAGCGCCCAGTAACAAGAATGTCAACATTCTTAGGGCGGCCTCCCAAGACCACGCCCGTCTCGAGTTCTACTTCGGCCGATTCTTCCGGATGTTGGATAGCCAAAGGCAACAGCTGCTTCAGCACATATGCGTACTGAAGTTGCATTGACGCTTCCTTGTTGATGGGTAAAAGACCGCCTCCAACTTTGCGGCTGAAGACTCTCCATGATGCGGAAACAGATGCTCGAAGCCGTGCATCGAAAGAGTCATCGCAAATGAAGTTCAATTGCTCACCTTGCCGCCGCGCGCCAAGCCTCCCGGCATCATTGGAAGCTTCAGACGTCGGTCTCGCGCACATTTCTCGGCAGTTTCATACCCCGCATCCGCATGCCGCATCACCCCAGTCCCCGGATCATTCCAAAGCACCCGCCCGATCCGCTTGTCGGCTTCTGGCGTGCCATCACACACGATCACGACGCCTGAGTGCTGCGAATACCCCATCCCCACGCCCCCACCATGGTGTAACGATACCCAGGTGGCGCCACCGGCCACGTTGAGCATGGCGTTGAGCAGCGGCCAGTCGCTGACGGCGTCGCTGCCGTCCTTCATGGCCTCGGTCTCGCGGTTGGGCGAGGCCACCGAGCCGCTGTCGAGGTGGTCGCGGCCGATCACGATGGGGGCCTTGAGCTCGCCGTTGCGCACCATCTCGTTGAAGGCCAGGCCCAGCTTGTCGCGCAGGCCAAGGCCAACCCAGCAGATGCGCGCGGGCAGGCCCTGGAAGCTGATGCGCTCGCGCGCCATGTCCAGCCAGTTGTGCAGGTGCTTGTCGTCGGGGATCAGTTCCTTGACCTTGGCGTCGGTCTTGTAGATGTCCTCCGGGTCGCCGCTCAGCGCCACCCAGCGGAACGGGCCGATGCCCTTGCAGAACAGCGGGCGCACGTACGCCGGCACGAAGCCGGGGAAGTCGAACGCGTTCGTGCAGCCCTCGTCGAAGGCCATCTGCCGGATGTTGTTGCCGTAGTCGAAGGTCGGCACGCCCATTTGCTGGAACGCGAGCATCGCCTCGACGTGCACGCGCATGGACCGCTTGGCTTCGTCGCGCACGCGCTGCGGGTCGGCCCTCTGCGCGTCCAGCCACTGCTCGACGGTCCAGCCCAGCGGCAGGTAGCCGTGCACGGGGTCGTGCGCGGAGGTCTGGTCGGTCACCGCGTCCGGGCGCACGCCGCGCCTCACCAGCTCCGGCAGCACCTCGGCGGCGTTGCCCAGCAGCGCGATCGACTTGGCCTGCCCTGCCTGCGTGTACTTGGCGATGCGCGCCAGCGCGTCGTCCAGGTCGGTCGCCTGCTCGTCCACGTAGCGCGTCTTGAGCCGGAAGTCGATGCGCGACTGCTGGCACTCGATGTTGAGGCTGCACGCGCCAGCGAGCGACGCGGCCAGCGGCTGCGCGCCGCCCATGCCGCCCAGGCCTGCGGTCAGGATCCACTTGCCGGTGAGGTCGCCGCCGTAGTGCTGGCGCCCCATCTCGACGAACGTCTCGTACGTGCCCTGCACGATGCCCTGCGAGCCGATGTAGATCCACGAGCCGGCCGTCATCTGGCCGTACATCATCAACCCCTTCCTGTCGAGCTCGTTGAAGTGCTCCCAGGTTGCCCAGTGCGGCACCAGGTTGGAGTTGGCGATCAGCACGCGCGGGGCGTCGGCGTGGGTGGGGAAGATGCCGACCGGCTTGCCGGACTGCACCAGCAGGGTCTCGTCGTCGCCGAGGGTCTTGAGCGATTCGATGATCGCGTCGTAGCAGGCCCAGTCGCGGGCGGCACGGCCGATGCCGCCGTACACCACCAGGTCCTCCGGGCGCTCGGCCACCTCGGGGTCGAGGTTGTTCTGCAGCATCCGGAACGGGGCCTCGGTCAGCCAGGAGCGGCAGGTGAGCTCGGGGCCGCGGGGGGCGCGGATGCGGCGGGAGGGGTCGTGGCGGGGGTCGGGCATGGGGAGTCTCGGCCGGAAGCGGATGGCCGATTATCGCCGGATGTGAAAACGCCCGGCTTTTGGCCGGGCGTTGTCGCAGCTGTAGCTGCTCTTACATCGCAGCCATGGCTGCTCCTACAGCTTCTTACAGGCGGGTGTCGAGGCGGCGGAGGGCGTCGGCGACGTCGACCTCGCCGGTGCGGTCCAGGTCTTCCTTGGTGTAGACGGTGCCGGTCGCCATGGCGCAGCGGCGGCGTTCGTGCACGGAGCGGCGCTCCTTCGTCTGCGGGGTGGCGTCGGCGGTCGTGCGCGAGCCGGTGTACTTCAGGCAGCGGCGGTCGACCTCGCCGTCGTCGGCCACGGTGGGCAGGTCGCTGGCGGTGTCGGCGGCTTGCTCGGCGGCGACGGTGTCGGGCGCGGCGTGGGGGTCGACGGGCTGGGCCATCAGGCCGGGCGCGGCGACGGCGAGGGCCAGGACGAGGGCCGTGCGCAGGGGGCGATGCAGGTTCATGGGGCACCTCCGATGGGTGGTCACGCACCGACGATACGCCTGCCCCGCCCGCGCTGCAGGGGCCTGGCGGGACCGGTTCAGCCATTCGTCATCCACGCGGCATTCGCGATCCTGAATGGTCGTCGTGCCACCTCGGCCCGCTTTCGCGACATCCCTATGTGCGGTTCCGTACATACGAGGCTGAATGCGATCCCCAGAATGGGGACACACAGGAGTGGACGCCTCGATGGACCAAGCGCGAACGCACGACTGGACGTCGACCAACCGGTTGCTCGAGTGCCTGCCGCACGACGTGTGCGACCGGCTGCACGGGCACCTGCAGCGCGTGCCGCTGCAAGCGGGCCGCGTGCTGTTCGAGTCGAACGCCGGCCCCCACCACCTCTATTTCCCCCGCAGCGGGGTGGTGTCCCTGCTCTATGTGATGGACAACGGCGACACCGGCGAGATCGCCATGGTCGGCAACGAGGGCGCGGTCGGCGTGTCGGTGGTGGTGGACAGCACGACGACTCCGACCCGCGCGGTGGTGCAGGTGGCCGGCGAGGCGTGGTTGCTGAAGTCGGACGCGGTCGAGCGCGAGTACGAGGAGGTCGGCGCGTTCCAGCAGCTGATGCTGCGCTACACCCAGTTCCTGCTCGGGCAGATGGCGCAGGCGGTGCTGTGCAGCCGCCACCACTCGATGGAGAAGCAGCTGTGCCGCTGGCTGCTGCTCGCCTTCGACCGCGCGCACGAGGACCAGCTGCTGCTCACCCAGGAGTCGATCTCCAATGCGCTCGGCGTGCGCCGCGAGGCGGTGTCGGAGGCGGCCGGGCGCCTGCAGGACGCCGGGGTGATCCGCTACAGCCGCGGCAACATCCGCCTGCTCGACCGCGACGCGCTGGAGCAGCGCAGCTGCGGCTGCTACCAGGCGGTGCGGCAGGAGGAAGCGCGGATGATGGAGCGCCTCGCCGCGCTCTGATCGGCTCGCCCGGCGTCAGCCCTGCGGGCAGGCCTCGCGGCGGCCGGCGTGGAACGCGGCGATGTCCTCGGCGGTGGCCGGGCGCAACGGGATGCCGTCGTCGAACAGCACGCGCCACACCCCGTCATCGCCCTTGTGCCACACCGAGTGGAAGCCGCCGATGGTCACCGGGTGCTCCGCGGCCGGGTCGTCGGTCTCGAAGATGGACGGGCCGCTGGACCAGGCGATGTCGCCCTCGCCGCCGATGGCGGTGCGCGTGGGGTACCAGTGCAGGCGCACGCCCTCGCCCATCACGATGCTCTGCCACCCCTTGGCGATGGCCTCGCGCCCGCGCAGCGGCTGCGCGCGACTGACGCCGAAGGCGGCCTGCTCGTGCAGGTGTTCGGCGAAGGCCTCGGCGTCGTGCTCGGCGACGGAGCGGGCGAAGGAGAGCTCGCGGGCCCAGACCTCGCATTCGGCGTCGGTGTGGATGGGGGCCGGCGGGTTATCCCCAGCGGATGCCAAGGGCATCGCCGCCATGGCGGCTCCCACAACAGCAACAGCAGAAGCAAGGGCCATCGCGACAGGCTGGCGCATGGAAGGGATCCCGGATGGCCTGCCGCGACTGTGCGCCTGGGCCGGGGCGGCTGCCAGCGACGGAAGTCATGCCGCGTGGCTATCATCGGCGGATGCGATGGATCCTCCTGGCGTCCTGCTGGTGGCAGGCGCCGCGGCGGCCGATGCCCCGTCACCCCCCACCGTCCTTCTCATCTCGGTCGACGGCCTCGGCGCCGAACAGTTCGACCCGTCGGTCGCGCCACGCATCGCGCGGCTGGCCGACGAGGGCGTGCGCGCCGAGTGGATGGTGCCGGCCTACCCCACCCTGACCTTCCCCAACCACTACACATTGGTAACCGGGCTGCGGCCAGACCGGCACGGCCTGGTCGCCAATGACATGGTCGACCCGGCGCTGGGCACGTTCCACTCGAAGCAGTCGTTCGGCGCGCCGTCGGCCTGGTGGGAAGGCGGCGTGCCGGTGTGGGTCACGGCCGAGCGCGCGGGGCTGCGCACGGCGACCAATTTCTGGCCGGGCAGCGAGATCGCGATCCATGGCGTGCGGCCGTGGCGGTGGCTGCGCTACGCGGACGGCATCCCGCTCGACGACCGCGTCGCCACCACGCTGGAGTGGCTGTCGCTGCCGCCTGCCGAACGTCCGCGCTTCACCACGCTGTACTTCGCCGAGCTCGACCAGGCGGCGCACCGGTCCGGCATCACCTCGGACGCGGCACGCCAGGCACTGGCCGGCATCGACGCCGCCATCGGCCTGCTGCTGGACGGCCTCGACGCGCGCGGCCTGCGCGATGCGGTGGACATCGTGCTGGTGTCCGACCACGGGCAGGTGGACGTGCCGGTCACCAACGTCATCGCCACCGACGCAATGGTCGACCCGGCGATCGCCACGCCCGTGGACGACGGCCAGTCCATCGGCTTCCTGCCGGCGCCCGGGCGCGAGGCGGAGGCCGAGGCGGTGCTGCTCGGCGCGCACGCTCACTACGACTGCTGGCGCAAGGGCGAGCTGCCCGCGCCGTGGCGCTACGGCGCGCATCCGCGCGTGCCGCCGATCGTGTGCCAGCTGCATCCGGGCTGGGATGCGGTGCTCACGGAGAAGCTCGCCTGGCGCCGGGCCAACGGCACGCGCGGCTCGCACGGCTACGACCCGGCGCACCCGGCGATGCGCGCGGTGTTCGTCGCCAGCGGCCCGTCGTTCCGCGAGGGCGCGGTGCTGCCGCCGCTGGAGAACGTGGACGTCTACCCGCTGCTGATGCACCTGCTGGGCCTGGACCCCGGCGAACACGACGGCAGCGACGCCGCGTTCGGGGCGCTGCGCACACCTGCGGATTGAGGTCCGAAAGCGGCGAGTCCGCGCCCGTCCCCGGTGCTAGCCTGCGGTCATGGTCCAGGTCCTTCCCGAGGCGCGGGTGTGCGAACAGGCACGGCTCAGCCGCGATCCGCGCTTCGACGGCCTGTTCTTCACCGCGGTGGCCAGCACCGGCATCTACTGCCGCCCCGTCTGCCCCGCGCCCCCGCCGCGCCGCGAGAACGTCAACTACTACGCCAGCGCCGCCGCGGCCGAGGCCGCCGGCTACCGGCCGTGCCTGCGCTGCCGGCCGGAACTTGCGCCCGGCGAGGGTGCATGGCGGCGCAGCGACGAGACCGTCGCGCGGGCGCTCAAGCTGATCGACCAGGGGGCGCTGGCCGACGCGCCGCTCGCCGCGCTGGCCTCGCGCGTCGGCATCGGCGAGCGGCAGCTGCGCCGCCTGTTCGTGGACCGGCTCGGCGCCGCGCCCATCGGCGTGCACGGCACCCGCCGGCTGCTGTTCGCCAAGCAACTGCTGACCGAGACCGCGCTGCCGATCACCGACGTGGCGATGGCCGCGGGCTTCGGCAGCCTGCGCCGGTTCAACGCGACCTTCCGTGAGGCCTACCGCATGGCGCCGCGCGACCTGCGCCGGCTGAAGCCGGTCGCGGCCGACGATGCGCTGGTGCTGCGCCTCAACACGCGGCCGCCATACGACTACCGCGCCCTGCTCGACTTCCTGTCGCTGCGCACGGTGCCCGGCGTGGAGCTCGTCGAGGGCGACACCTATGCGCGCGTGCTCGATGGCGCGCCGGATGCGGCGCCGTCGTGGTTCCGCGTCGCGCCGTGGCCCGGCAGCGACCATGCGCTGCGGCTGGAGCTGCACGGCGTGGCGCCGGGCGACCTGCTCGCCGTGGTCGCGCGCGTGCGCCGCATGTTCGACCTGGATGCCGACCCGGCCACCATCGCCGCGACGCTGTCGCAGGCACCGCGGTTGCGCGCGCCGCTGCGCAGGCGGCCGGGCACGCGCCTGCCGGGCGGCTGGGACGGCTTCGAGGTCGCGGTGCGCGCCATCCTCGGCCAGCAGGTCAGCGTCGCCGCCGCGCGCACGCTGGCCACGCGCGTGGCCGAACGCGTCGGCACCCCGCTCGCGGCGCCGCCGCTGCCCGGTTTGACCCACCGCTTCCCCGGACCCGAAGTGTTGGTGGATGCGGACCTCGCCCGCATCGGCATCATGCGCGCGCGCATGGAGACGATCCGCGCCGTGTCGCGGGCGGTGCTCGACGGCCGCGCCAGCTTCCGCCCGGAGCAGACGCTCGACGCCTTCGTCGCCGAGTGGACCGCGTTGCCTGGCATCGGCCCGTGGACCGCGCACTACATCGCCATGCGCGCGCTCGGCCATCCCGACGCGTTCCCCGCCGACGACCTGGTGTTGCGTCGCGCCGCCGCGGGCGACGACGCGCCACTCACCGCACGCGCGCTGGAACGCGAGGCCGACGCCTGGCGTCCCTGGCGCGCCTATGCCGCCATCCACCTGTGGCGCGATGCCGCGCCGGGACCCAAGCCATGACCACCCCATACCGCACCTTCGACACGCCCATTGGCCCGCTGCTGCTCGCCGCCGGCGACGACGGCCTGCGCACCATCGAGTTCCACGCCGCAGCGCACCCGGTTCGCCGCGACGAAGGATGGCGCGAGGGCGACCACCCGCTCATCCAGCGCGCGATGGCGCAACTGCGGGAATACTTCGCCGGCACCCGCCGCACGTTCGACCTCCCGCTCGCACCGCGCGGCACCGACTTCCAGCGCGCGACCTGGCAGGCGCTGGCCTCCATCCCGTACGGCGAGACGATCAGCTACGCGGAGCTCGCCCGGCGCGTCGGCCGCCCGAAGGCCTCGCGCGCCGTCGGCGCCGCGAACGGCCGCAACCCGCTGCCGATCG
>JBIQKU010000143.1:0-8769 GCA_044506225.1 Rubrivivax sp.
CACCGCCCAGTCGATCTCACGCTCTTCGTCCCAGCTCACGAAGGAATCGCGCAACAGCGAGGCGATGTCGTAGCTGATGGGGCCGCGCACGGCATCCTGGAAGTCGAGGATGCCGGGGTTGGGCGTGCTCACCATCAGGTTGCGCGGCATGTAGTCGCGATGCACGGCGACGGTGGCCTGCGCCAGCGCGCTGTTGATCAGCAGCTCGGTCGCAACCTGCCATTGCGACTGCTGCGATTCGCTCCAGCGCTGGCCGAATTCGGCCTGCACGCACCAGGTGGGAAAGAGCTCGAGCTCGCGCCTCAGGAGCGCCTCGTCGTAGGGCGCGAGGCCCGAGGCATCGATGCGCTGCTGCCAGACCACCAGCGCGCCGATGGCATCGCGCATCAGCGCATCCAGCGCACGCGAGTCGCCAGCGGCGGCGGCCCGCTGCAGCGCCTCGAGGTAGAGATCGTGACCGAGGTCGCTCAGCAGCAGAAAGCCTTGCCCCTCGTCGGCCGCGAGGATGCGCGGCGCGTTGAGACCGGCCTGCACCATCAGCCCGGCGATGTGCACGAAGGGGCGCACGTCCTCCTGCGGCGGCGGTGCGTCCATCACGATGCACGAGCCGGCGTCGCCGTCGATGCGGAAGTAGCGACGAAAGCTCGCGTCCGCCGACGCCGGGCGCAGCGTGTCGGGCGCGAGCCGGTGCGTGCGCGCGGCCTCGGCCAGCCAGCGGTCGAAGGCGGCCTGGCGTGCGGCGTCGGCCCACACGATGGGCGCGGGGCGGGAGGCGTTGGAGTCGGTCATCGGGGGGTGGGCAGGCCGCGGTCGCGGTGGCGGCACGGGCATGAACGGTGGCCTGAGTGCGGGCCTGGCGGGCGGTGGTGTCCGAGGGACCGGCCGGCACCCTCATGGATAATCGATTCTACAAACCAGGCCCCACGCTGCCTCGCAGCGTCGCACCGCCTCCGGCGGCCCGCGCAGGGGTTCTCAGCGTGCGCTCCGCCCCTTGCCTGCCTGCTTCGTTTTTCCCCACCGCCGCGCGCCGCGCACCGTCCTCACGCCGCTGGTCGGCGCGCTGCTGACGGCCTTCGCGCTGGCCCCGGGTGTCGTGCGCGCGCAGTCAGCCGCTCCGGCGCAGGCGAGCGCCCAGAAGGCGCCCATCGAGCTGCGCGCCCGCGAGATCCGCGGCCGCCCGGATCGCGAGACCGTGCTGGTCGGCGAGGCCGAGCTGCGCCGCGCCGGGCTGGTGATCACCGCCGACCGGCTGAGCTACGACCATCCCGACGACCTCGCGCTCGCGCGCGGCCAGGTGCGTGCCACCACGCCGCAAGGCGACGTCTTCACCGGCACCGAGCTGCGCCTGCATGTGCAGCGCCTGCAAGGCTATGTGCTCGAGCCGACCTACCACTTCGCGCGCGTGGACGCCGGCGGCTCGGCGAAGCGCATCGATTTCATCGACGACCAGAACGCCATCGCCACCGGCGCCACCTACACCAGCTGCACGGCCGACGGCGGCGGCACGCCCGCCTGGATCCTCACCACCGACCGCGTCAAACTCGACTTCGAGGCTAACGAAGGCATCGCCGAAGGCGCGGTGCTGCGCTTCATGGGCGTGCCCATCCTCGGCGCACCGGTGCTGAGCTTTCCGCTCACCGATGCGCGCAAGTCGGGCTGGCTGCCGCCGTCGATCAACCTCGACAGCAAGAGCGGCCTGCAGGTGGACGCGCCCTACTACTGGAACATCGCGCCCAACCTCGACGCGACCTTCACGCCTGGCATCAGCGCCAAGCGCGGGGCGTCTCTGGGCAGCGAGTTCCGCTACCTCGCGCCGCGCTATGAAGGGCGGCTGAACCTCGAGCTGATGCCGCACGACGAGCTGGTCGGGCGCAGCCGGCATGCAGCCCAGGTCGAGCACCTGCAGAGTTTCGGCCGCGACGGCACGCTGTCGATGAGCTTGCTGCGCGTCTCCGACAACGACTACTGGAAGGACTTCGACCGCAACCTGTCGGCGCTCACGCCGCGGCTGCTGCCCAGCGACGTGCTCGCCACCCACCAGGTGGCCGGCTGGACGACCTACGCCCACATGCTGCGCTGGCAGGTGCTTCAAAGCAGCGACGGCCCCATCGTCGCGCCCTACGAGCGTGCGCCGCAGATCGGCGCGCGCACGCTGCGCCGCTTCGGCCCGGGCCTGGAGGCCGCGGTCGAGACCGAGCTCAACCGCTTCACCGACCCGCAGGGGACGCTGCCGACGCGGCGGCCCATCGGCACGCGCGCCCATGTGATCGCGAGCATCGCCCGGCCCTGGGTCACACCGGGCTGGAGCATTCGCCCGACGCTGAGCGTGAACGCCGCGAGCTACGACCTCGACCGGCCGACGACCGACGGCCGCCGCCATGCGTCGCGCGCCATCCCGACCTTCAGCCTGGACACCGCCTGGCAGTTCGAACGTGACGCGCAATGGCGCGGGCGGGCGCTGCGCCAGACGCTGGAGCCGCGCCTGCTGTACGTGAACACGCCCTACCGCGAGCAGCGCGGGCTGCCGAACTTCGATTCGGCGGGCAAGGACTTCAACTTCGAGTCCATCTACACCGAGAACGCGTTTTCCGGCGTCGACCGCGTGTCCGACGCCAACCAGCTCACCGCCGGCGTGACCACGCGCCTGCTCGACGCCGACTCCGGCGAGGAACTGCTGCGCCTGGGCATCGCGCAGCGCTACCTGTTCCGTGACCAGCTCATCACGCCGCAGCCCGACCTCAGCCGCTTCGATCCGGCGCTGGCGCCGCAAGGGCCGCCGCTCACGCAGAAGCTGTCGGACATGCTGCTGCTGGCGTCGACCTCCGTGATCCCGCGCTGGACGCTGGATGCCTCGGTGCAGTACAGCCCGGAGAACGAGCGCGTGGCGCGCTCCATCCTCGGCGCGCGCTATTCGCCGGGGCCGTTTCGCACGGTCAATGCGCGCTACCGCCTGACGCGTGGCCTGAGCGAGCAGTTCGAGGTGGGCTGGCAGTGGCCGCTGAACGCGCGCGACGCCGCGCGCGATCGTGCCCCGGCGGATGCCGCGGGCCGCACGCTCGCGCCGCTGACCGCCCGCAAGGACTGCGGCGGCACCTGGTACGGCGTCGGCCGCATCAACTACAGCACCCGCGACCGGCGACTCACCGACGCCATCGTCGGCTTCGAGTACGACGCCGGCTGCTGGATCGGCCGCGTGGTCGCCGAGCGCCTGTCCACCGGGCGCAGCGAGGCGACGACACGGCTGCTGTTCCAGCTCGAGCTGGTGGGGCTGTCACGCCTCGGCTCGAATCCGCTGCAGGTCTTGAAGGACAATGTGCCCGGCTATCGCCTGCTGCGCGACGACGAGTCGGCCACCGGCTTCCCCTTCTCCTCCCATGACTGACGCCTTTTTCGACATCCGCCGGCGCGTGCGACCCGTCGCCCTGCTGCTGGCCCTGCTGGCGCTGGCATTCGCCGCCGCCGCGCAGCCCCGCGAGGGCACACGGGCGCAGGTGGGCGACTACATCGTCGCCGTGGTCAACCAGGAACTGGTCACCGCCGGCGAGCTGGCCGCGCGCATCGCCGCGGTGCGCGAGAACGCCGCGCGCAACGGCGCGACGCTGCCGCCGCCCGCACAGCTGCGCCAGGAAGTGCTGGACATGCTGATCGACGAGCGTGTGCAGGTGAGTCATGCCCGCGACACCGGCACCGCGGTCGACGGCGCCGACATCGACCGCGCCATCGCCAACATCGCGATGCAGAACCAGCTCACCCTGCCGCAGCTGCGCGAGCGGCTTCGCCGCGAAGGCATCGACTACGGCATCTTCCGCAACAACGTGCGCGACCGCCTGCTGGTCGAGCGTGTGCGCGAACGCGAGGTGCCGCAGCGCATCCGCATTACCGACGCCGAGATCGACGCCATCATCGAGCAGGAGCGTGCACAGACCCGCGGCACCACCGAATACAACATCGCCCAGGTGCTGGTGACGGTGCCCGAGAACGCGGACGAAGCCACCGTCGCGCAGCGCCGCGAGCGTGCCGAGGCGGCGCTCGCCCGGCTGCAGGCCGGCGAGCCCTTCGACGAGGTGGCGCGCGAGATCTCGGAAGACGGCAACCGCGCCCAGGGCGGCGCCATCGGCCTGCGCCCGGCCGACCGGCTCCCCGACGTCTTCGTCGCCCATGTGCGTGACCTGCCGGTGGGCGGCGTCGCGCCGACGCTGCTGCGCACCGGCGCGGGCTTCCATGTGCTCAAGCTGCTGGAAAAGCGCGACGGCAGCGCGTTCACCGTGCCGCAGACGCGGGTGCGCCACATCCTGCTGCGGCCGTCGGCGCAACTGTCGCTGCAGGCGGCGGCCGGCCGACTGATGCAGTTCAAGCAGCAGATCCTCGCCGGCAGCGCCACCTTCGCGGAACTGGCACGCGAGAACTCCGAGGACGGCAGCGCGGTGCAAGGCGGCGACCTCGGCTGGACCACCGCCGGCAGCCTGGTGCCCGAGTTCGAGCAGGCGATGAACGCCCTGCCCATCGGCGGCATCTCCGACCCGGTGGAGTCGCGCTTCGGCCTGCACCTCATCCAGGTCGTCGAGCGCCGGCAGATCTCGCTGGACGCGCGCGAGCAGCGCGAACTCGCCCGCAACATGCTGCGCGAGCGCAAGTTCGGCGAGGCCTACGCCGACTGGCTGCGCGAGCTGCGCGCGCGCGCCTACATCGAACTGCGCGAGCCGCCGCAGTAGGCGTCGCGGCCATGGGCAGCCCTCCGCACCGCCGGCCGGCCGCTGCCAGCGGCGCGCCCCACCGGGCGCGCAAGCGCTTCGGCCAGCACTTCCTCGCCGACGACGCGGTGATCGACGCCATCGTCGATGCGATCGCGCCCGCGGCGGGCGACGCGCTGGTGGAGATCGGCCCCGGCCTGGGCGCCATGACCGGGCCGCTGCTGGCGCGCGGCGTGCCGCTCACGGTCATCGAGCTCGACCGCGACCTCGCCGCGCGGCTGCGGCAGCGCGAAGGGCTGTCGGTGATCGAGGCCGACGTGCTGACGGTGGACTTCGCCGTGCTCGCGCAGCAACTCGGCAAGCGCCTGCGGGTGGTGGGCAACCTGCCCTACAACATCTCCACGCCCATCCTGTTTCACCTGCTGGCGGCGGTGGCGCACGTCGAGGACCAGCACTTCATGCTGCAGAAGGAAGTGGTGGAGCGAATGGCCGCCGCACCGGGCAGCAAGGCCTACGGCCGCCTGAGCGTGATGCTGCAGTGGCGCTATCACATCGAGACCGTGCTCGAGGTGCCGCCCGAGTGCTTCGAGCCGCCGCCGCAGGTCGATTCGGCGGTGGTGCGCATGCTGCCGCTGCCCGACGCACCGGCGCTGCAGCCGGCGCTGCTCGGCGAGCTCGTCGCGGTGGCGTTCTCGCAGCGGCGCAAGATGCTGCGCCACACGCTCGGGCGCTGGCTGGCCGAGCGCAACATCCAGCCGGAATTCGAGCTTCAGCGGCGTGCCGAGGAGGTGAGCGTCGCCGAGTACGTGGCGCTCGCGCAGCGCGCCGCGGCGCCATGACGAAGGCGGCCGCGCGGGCCGCCCCGGCATGAAAAAGGCGGCCCGCAGGCCGCCTTGTTGTCCATGGTGCCGCGCCTTATGCGGCGTTCAACCACATCGCGGTGTCGAAGGCACTGCTCATCAACGGCATGTTCATGCCGAAGGTCGAGTTCGCTGCGTTCTTCGCGGCCGGCTTGGCCGGCTTCTGCGCGATGACTTGGGCCACTTCCGTCGCCCGCTCCCATGACCCTTGTTCCTGGGAGCGGGCTACTGAAAAGAATAGAAGCACCTGAACGGTATCTTGCGTTCACCCCAGAAGTCGGCCGCGTCGCGGAAGACGTCGAGCAGCTGCTCGCGCGCCTCGCGGTCGAAGCGGGGGTTGTCCGGCAGCTGCTCGAGCACCACCACGAAGCCCGGCTGCGTGCCGGACTTGTGGACCAGGTCGGTCATGCAGTCGTAGAGCGCGTCGAGGTTCTTGCCGAAGTGCGACGGAAAGAGAAAGGCCTCGGCGATGCTGTCGAGCACGTCCTGCTTGGTCTGCGCCTGCGTGAGGCTGGCATAGAGGAAGTGCTGGCCCGCGTCCTGCGCGGCCTGCATCAGATCCTCGACGCGATAGGCTCGGATCGCTTGAACAATGTTCGGACGGACGGTCTGCAAGAGCATGGTCTCGTTCCTCCTCGGGTCACAAAAATCCAGGTCCATCTCAGGGCACGATGCGGCGAAAGCTCGCGTAGTGGTCCGCGGTGTAGTAGCAGGCCACCGGCCGCACCGGCCGATGCCCACCGCAGACGATCCGCCGGGCGCCCCGCTGGCGCGCGCCCGGCGCGGCCACCGTGTACTCCCGATAGAACCCGCGCGGATGACGCGGCAGAAGGCGCTCGCGGTTGCCGAACACCGTGCCGTCCTTCTCGTAAGGGAACGGGCCGCCTGCGCGAATCAACCGATAGGTCACCCGGGCCTCGACCGGAAGCTGCGCGACGGCGACTTCGGCGGCGGTCGCCGCCTCCGGTGACTGCTCCTTGGCCGCAACGACGTTCGTCGCCAACAGCGCGCCCGCGAAACTGATAGCGAGCCCCAACTTTTGCAAGGACTGCCACGCCTGCGGGCGGCGAGGGAGAGACACGGGGTTTTCCCTGAAATGCGAAAGCGAGATCGTACAGAATCGGCCGCCAAAGCTCAAGCCTCTGCCTCAATTTCGGGCAGTGGCGCACGTGATTACGTGAGTACATACTCTCTTGCAAGGAGAGAGCAGGAGGGAAATCCAGGCGCTTCAACCCGACAGGAAGCCGGACCGCTTGACGAGCGTCAGGGAAATGTCACCGTCGCGACCATGGTGCACTGCACCAGCGTTCCATGGCCTGCCCCGCCGGGGCGGCGGGGGCCGGTTCAGCGCGCCGCGTTGGCGTCCGCCACGGTGAGCGCCGTCATGTTGACGATGCGCCGCACGGTGGCCGACGGGGTGAGCACGTGCACCGGCTTGGCCGCGCCGAGCAGCACCGGGCCGATGGCGATGCCGCCGCCGGCGGAGGTCTTGAGCAGGTTGTAGGCGATGTTGGCGGCGTCGATGTTGGGCATGACCAGCAGGTTGGCCTCGCCGGTGAGCGTGCTGTCGGGCATCATCCTGGCGCGGTAGGCGCCGTTGAGGGCCGTGTCGCCGTGCATCTCGCCGTCGACCTCGAGCCAGGGCGCGCGCTCGCGCAGCAGCGCCAGCGCCTGGCGCATCTTCACCGCCGACGGCTGGTTGCTCGAGCCGAAGTTGCTGTGCGAGAGCAGCGCCGCCTTCGGCTGCAGGCCGAAGCGCATCATCTCCTCGGCGGCCATCACGGTGATCTCGGCCACCTGCTCGGCGCTCGGGTCGTAGTTGACGTGGGTGTCGACGATCATCACCTGCCGCCCCGGCAGGATCAGCGCGTTCATGCAGGCGTAGGTGTGGGCGCCCTCGCGCTTGCCGATGACCTGGTCGATGTGCGCCAGGTGCATGGCCGTCGTGCCCCAGGTGCCGCAGATCAGGCCGTCGACCTCGCCCTTGTGCAGCAGCATGGAGCCGATGAGCGTGAGCCGGCGGCGCATCTCGATCTTGGCGAACTGCTCGGTCACGCCCTGGCGCGCCGTCATGCGGTGGTAGGTCTGCCAGTAGTCGCGGTAGCGGTGGTCGTGCTCGGTGTTGACGAGGTCGTAGTCGCGCCCGGCCTCCAGCCGCAGCCCGAACTTCTGCACCCGTTGGGCGATCACCGCGGGGCGGCCGATGAGCGTGGGACGGGCGACGTTCTCGTCGACGATGACCTGGGCCGCACGCAGCACACGCTCTTCCTCGCCCTCGGCCAGGGCCACACGCTTGTTCACCGCCTGGCGCGCGATGTTGAAGATCGGCTTCATCACCGTGCCGGAGGCGTAGACGAAGGTCTGCAGCTTCTCGCGGTAGGCGTCGAAATCGGTGATCGGCCGCGCCGCGACGCCGGAGTCGCCCGCCGCCTTGGCCACCGCCGGCGCGATCTTCATCATCAGCCGCGGATCGAAGGGCTTGGGAATGAGGTACTCGGGCCCGAAGCTGAGGTTGGCGCCGGCATAGGCGGCGGCCACCACTTCGCTCTGCTCGGCCTGGGCCAGTTCCGCCAGGGCATGCACCGCGGCAATCTCCATCTCCGTGGTGATCGTCGTCGCACCGCAGTCGAGCGCGCCACGGAAGATGTAGGGGAAGCACAGGACGTTGTTGACCTGGTTCGGGTAGTCGGTGCGGCCGGTGGCGATGATCGCGTCGCCGCGCACCTCCCGCACCTCCTCGGGAAGGATCTCCGGCGTCGGGTTGGCGAGGGCGAAGATCATCGGCTTGTCGGCCATCGTGGCGACCATGGCGGGCTTGAGCACACCACCGGCCGACAGGCCGAGGAAGATGTCGGCCCCGGGCATCACGTCGGCCAGGCGCCGGTGCTCGGTCTTCTGCGCGAAGGCGGCCTTGTCCTCGTCCATCAGCTCGACGCGCCCGTCGTAGACCACGCCGGCCAGGTCGGTCACCCAGATGTTCTCGCGCGGCAGCCCGAGCTTGACCAGCAGGCTCAGGCAGGCAAGCGCCGCCGCGCCCGCACCCGAGGCCACGAGCTTGACCTTGGCGATGTCCTTGCCCGAGACCTTCAGCGCATTGAGCACCGCCGCGCCGACGACGATGGCCGTGCCGTGCTGGTCGTCGTGGAACACCGGGATGCGCATGCGCTCGCGCAGCCGGCGCTCGACGTAGAAGCAGTCGGGCGCCTTGATGTCCTCGA
>JBIQKU010000144.1:0-2535 GCA_044506225.1 Rubrivivax sp.
GCGACGTTGCGGATGCGCTCGGTCGAGCCCATCGACGTGCCGCCGTACTTGTGAACGATCAATGCCATGGGGATGGAATGCGAAGAAGGGAACGTCCTTGCACGGCAGGCGCGGCGGGGGTGCCGCGCGGTGCGCCGACGTCAGCGCGATGCCTTCGGCAAGGGCGGGCAATTGTACCAACGCAGCACCTCGCCATCGCGCTGCACGGCGCCGCGGCCGGCCTTCAGGTGGATGCGGTGGCCGCGGGTGCGGCAGGCTTCGATCTGGTCCAGCAGTGCTTCCATCTGCACGGCGCTGGGCCGCGCCGCATCGCCCTGCCCGGCCAGCCAGTGGCGCAGCAGGTTGGCACGGCGCGCGCGCGGCAACTGCCGCAGCGCCGCGATGCGCGGCGGGTCGCCGGCGGCAGCCAGATCGCCGGCCGCGACCTCGGCCAGCAACTGCTGCGCCTGGGCCGCGTGCGCCGCGCTGCGCGCGAAGGTGGCATGGACGGGCCCGAAGGCGCGCTCCAGCGCGGGCAGCACCTCGGCGCGGATGCGGTTGCGGGTGTATCGCGCGTCGCCGTTGCTGGGGTCCTCGATCCAGGGCAGTTGCTGCGCGCGCAGCCAGTCCCGGATCTGCGCGGCCGTCACCGCCAGCAGCGGCCGGTGGAAGACCACGCCGCCGCGCACCATGCGCGCCGGCATCGCCGCCAGGCCCGGCAAGCCGGCCCCGCGCGACAGCGCCAGCAGCAGTGTCTCCACCTGGTCGTCCGCATGGTGCGCGAGGGCCACGCAGCGCACCGGCGCCGGCAGGGACGGCTCGGGCCGCAGCGCGCCGAAGACCGCGTAGCGGGCCTGCCGCGCGGCGTCCTCGGGGCTGTCTCCCGGCGCCGCGCGCGCATCCACGCGATGGACCTGCAGCGGCACGCCCAGCCGGCGGCACAGGTCGGCGCAGTGGCGCTCGAAATCGTCCGCCGCCGCCTGCAGGCCGTGGTGCACGTGCACCGCCAGCACCTGCCCGGGCCAACGCCGTGCGCACGCAGCAAGCAGGGCGGTGGAGTCCGCCCCGCCGCTGAAGCCCACGGCGAGCGGCAGTTCGGGCGCGAAGCGCGCCATGGCATCGTCGAAAACGGCGCTCATGAGGGGGCTCCGGGGAACTTCATCGGCGGCGGCGCGCATCCAAGCATCCGTCGATTGTGGAGCCGCGCGGCGCTTGTGATCTGCGCGATGCACCCCACTTCAGCCTCGTCTCTCTCTCAACCCGGAGTACGCCGCCATGTGGAAGCTCGGTCGCCTGTGGATGCTGATGCGCAAGGAGCTTGCGCTGGTGTGGGCCATGCTGCGCGACCCGCGCGCCCCCGCTGCCGCCAAGCTCACGGCGCTGGCAGCCGTGCTCTACGTGCTCAGCCCGGTGGACCTCGTGTCGGATCTGATCCCTGTGCTCGGCTGGCTGGACGACGGCGTGGTCGCCCTGCTGCTGCTGAAGCTGGCCACGCGCTTCCTGCCGGCCGACCTGCATGCGGCGCTGCGCGCGCAGGTCGAGCAGCGCGCGGCGGCGACGGCCCGCCGGTGAATCCGCTGCCCTACTTGCCGCTGTCGCGCGTGTCGGCGAAGCGGCCGTAGCTCTGCAGCCGCTCGTAGCGGCGGTCCAGCAACTCGCGCGGCTTGAGGTCGGCGACCTGGCGCAGCGCGTCGTTGAGCGCACGCTTGAGGAACGCCGCCATCTGCCGGTGGTCGCGGTGCGCGCCGCCCACCGGCTCGTTGACGATCTTGTCGACCAGGCCCAGCGCCTTCAGGCGGTGCGCCGTGATGCCCAGCGCGTCGGCCGCGTCCTGCGCGCGCTCGGCGGTCTTCCAGAGGATCGAGGCGCAGCCCTCGGGGCTGATCACCGAATACACCGAGTACTGGAGCATCAGCACCTGGTCGGCCACCGAGATCGCCAGCGCACCGCCGGAGCCGCCCTCACCGATGATGGTGGTGATGATCGGCACCTCGAGCTGCGCCATCTCGTAGATGTTGCGGCCGATGGCCTCGGACTGGCCGCGCTCCTCGGCATCGATGCCGGGGTAGGCGCCGGGCGTGTCGACGAAGGTGAAGACCGGGAGGTGGAACTTCTCGGCCGTCTTCATCAGGCGCAGTGCCTTGCGGTAGCCCTCGGGCTTGCTCATGCCGAAGTTGCGCAGCGTGCGCTCCTTCGTGTCGCGCCCCTTCTGGTGGCCCAGCACCACGCAGGGGGTGCCGTTGAAGCGCGCCAGGCCGCCGACGATGGACTGGTCGTCCGAGAAATGGCGGTCGCCGTGCAGCTCGACGAAGTCGGTGAACAGCTCGTGCACGTAGTCGAGCGTGTAGGGCCGTTCGGGGTGGCGGGCGATCTTGGTGATCTGCCAGGGCGAGAGATCGCTGTAGATCTCCTTGGTCAGCTGCAGGCTCTTCTTGCCCAGCTGGTCGATCTCCTCGGAGATGTCGACCGCCGATTCGCTCTGGACGTAGCGCAGCTCTTCGATCTTGCCTTCGAGCTCCGCGATGGGCTGCTCGAAGTCGAGGAAGGTTCGTTTCG
>JBIQKU010000144.1:2635-8735 GCA_044506225.1 Rubrivivax sp.
ACCGCCACCTCGCGCGCATCGCTGCGGCTGACGGGGTCGCCCGAGAAGTAGTTGGTGCTGATGCCGTTGATCAGGCCGATGTCGTCCAGCGGCAGCACGTTCGGCCGCAGCAGGTGAAAGATCAGGAACATCTCGGCCGTCCAGCGGCCGATGCCGCGGATGGCGACCAGTTCCTCGATGATCAGCTCGTCGGCCATGTCCTTCCAGGCGTCCACGTGCACCGCGCCGGAATCGAAGTGCAGCGCCAGGTCGACGAGGTACTCCACCTTGCGCGCCGACAGGCCGGCGGCGCGCATGTCGTCGACCTTGAGCTTGAGCACGCTGGCCGGCGTGAGCTTGCGCGGCAGCTTCTCGAAGCGCTCCCACACCGACTGCGCGGCCTTCACCGAGATCTGCTGGCCCACGATGCTGCGCGCCAGCGTGGTGAAGGCGTCGCCGCGCGACTGCAGCCGCGCGTCGCCGAAGCGCGGGATCAGCCGGCGCATCACGCGGTCCTTCTTCACCAGGTGCTTGCACGCCTCCTCCCAGTAGTCGGGCGTGACGAAGGCAATCTCGTTGTTGCTCTTGCGGCTGGCGGGCATGGCGGCGATGCGGTTACTGGGCCGCGGCCCAGGTGGTCCCTTCGGGGCCGTCCTTGAGCACGATGCCCTGCGCCAGCAGTTCGGCGCGGATGCGGTCGGCCTCGGCGAAGTTCTTCGCGGCCTTGGCCGCGGCGCGCTCGGCGATGCGGGCCTGGATGCTGGCCTCGTCCAGCGCGGCGCCCGCGCGCAGGAAGGCCTTCGGATCGCCCTGCAGCAGGCCCAGCGTGCCGGCCAGCGCCTTGAGCAGCCCGGCGGCCTCGGCGGAGCGCGTGCGGTTGACCTCGCCGGCCAGCTCGAACAGCACCGCCACCGCCTCGGGGGTGCCGAAGTCCTCGTCCATCGCGGCCTTGAAGCGCGCGGCGTGCGGCCCGCTCCAGTCGATGGCGACCTCGGCCGGCGGCACGGCATCGAGCGCCGTGTACAGGCGCCTGAGCGATGCCCGCGCATCGTCCAGGTGCACGTCGCTGTAGTTCAGGTCGCTGCGGTAGTGCGCGCGCACGACGAAGAAGCGCAGCGTCTCGGGGTCGTACTTGGCCAGCACCTCGCGGATGGTGAAGAAGTTGCCCAGCGACTTCGACATCTTCTCGTTGTCGATGTTGATGAAGCCGTTGTGCATCCAGGTCATCGCGAACGGCTTGCCGGTGGCGCCCTCGCTCTGCGCGATCTCGTTCTCGTGGTGCGGGAACTGCAGGTCGGCGCCGCCGCCGTGGATGTCGAAGGTGTCGCCCAGCAGTTCGCAGGCCATGGCCGAGCACTCGATGTGCCAGCCCGGACGGCCCACGCCGAAGGGGCTGTCCCACTTGGCCTCGTCGGGCTCCTCCGGCTTGGCGCGCTTCCACAGCACCGGGTCCAGCGGGTCCTGCTTGCCCTCGGCCACCGCCACACGGTTGCCGGCATGCAGTTCGTCCAGCGACTTGCCCGAGAGCTTGCCGTAGCCCGGGAAGCGGCGCACCGCGTAGTTCATGTCGCCGTCGCCGGAGCGGTAGGCCAGGCCCTTGTCCTCCAGCGTGCCGATCATCGACAGCATCTGCGGGATGTAGTCGGTGGCGCGCGGGTCGTGCGTGGGGCGCTCCACGCCCAGCGCGTCGGTGTCCTCGTACATCGCGTCGATCATGCGCGTGGTCAGCGAGCGCAGCGTCTCGCCGTTCTCCACCGCGCGGCGGATGATCTTGTCGTCGATGTCGGTGATGTTGCGCACGTAGGTGACGCGGTAGCCGCTCGCGCGCAGCCAGCGCTGCACCACGTCGAAGGCGATCATCGAGCGCGCATGCCCCACGTGGCAGTGGTCGTACACCGTGATGCCGCACACGTACATGCGCACGTGGCCCGCCTCGAGCGGCGAAAACTCTTCCGTGGCACGCGTGAGCGTGTTGTAGATGCGCAGGGTCATGGGGACGCGAGGGGGCCGGAGATGCGCTGCCGCCGGGAGACAAGAAAACAGGCAGCGCGGCGCCCGGCAGGGGGCGTATTGTGCAGCGGCCACAGCCCCGTGGGGAAAGGGCTTGCGAGGCGCCGCAGCTAGAATCGAACGAGTATAAACGGCCGCTCTGCGACACCCGGCGGCGCATGACCAAGCTGCGCCGTCCCGACCGCACCGCCCTTGTCGAGGCTTCATGAAGCACGCCGCCTTTCTCCCCTCCTTCCGTCTCCCGTTGCGCATGCCGGCCCCGCTGCTGCATGCGCTGTGCGCAGCCGCCGTGCTGTTGGCCGCCGGCGCCGCGCGCGCCGACGACTATGCCGACGTGAACGCCCTGCTGCGCTCCGGCCAGTCCGCCGAGGCGCTGGCCAAGGCCGATGCGTACATCCGCACCAACCCGCGCGATCCGCAGATGCGCTTCCTGCGCGGCGTGATCCTGAGCGAACAGGGCAAGACGGCCGACGCGCAGGCCGCCTTCACGCAGCTCACGCAGGACTACCCCGAACTGCCCGAGCCCTACAACAACCTGGCTGCCATCTACGCCGCGCAGGGCCAGTACGGCAAGGCGCGCGATGCGCTGGAGTCGGCCCTGCGCCTGAACCCGCACTACGCCACCGCGCACGAGAACCTGGGCGACGTGTACGCCCGCCTGGCGGCGCAGCAGTACGCCAAGGCGCAGCAGTACGCCTCGACCAGCGCCAGCGTCGCACCCAAGCTGGCCCTGGTGCGGCAGGTGTTCGACAAGCCCGCCGAGCCGGAGGGCAAGCGCTGATGCAACGTCGCTCCCTTCCCCGCCGCGCCGCCCTCGCCGCCCTGCTGGGCGCGGCCCTCGCCCACGCGCCGGCCTTCGCCCAGGCGGTCGCGCCGCGCGTGAAGCTGGCCACCTCCGCCGGCGACATCACGCTCGAACTCGACGCCGCCAAGGCGCCGAAGACCGTCGCCAACTTCCTGCAGTACGTCAAGGACGGGCACTACGACGGCACGGTGTTCCACCGCGTCATCGACGGCTTCATGATCCAGGGCGGCGGCTTCACGGCCGACCTGCAGCAGAAGCGCACCCGCGCGCCCATCCCGCTGGAAGCATCGAACGGCCTGCGCAACGACCGCGGCACCATCGCCATGGCACGCACCGGCGACCCGAACTCCGCCACCGCCCAGTTCTTCATCAACGTGAAGAACAACGACATGCTCAACGCGCCGAATCCCGACGGCCACGGCTACACGGTGTTCGGCAAGGTGGTCTCGGGCATGGACGTGGTGGACAAGATCCGCGCCGTGCGCACCGGCGTGCAGGGCGGCATGCGCGACGTGCCGCTGGAGCCGGTGCTCATCCGCTCCGCCACCCTCGTCAAGTAAACCGCACCCCCATCACTTCAGGAGCCTCTCATGAGCAACCCGCAAGTCGAACTCAGCATCAAGGGCCACGGCCCGATCGTCCTCGAACTCGATGCCGAGAAGGCGCCCAAGTCGGTCGAGAACTTCCTCGGCTACGTCCAGCGCGGCCACTACGACGGCACCGTCTTCCACCGCGTCATCGACGGCTTCATGATCCAGGGCGGCGGCTTCGAGCCCGGCATGAAGCAGAAGCCCACGGCCGCCGAGATCACCAACGAGGCCAACAACGGCCTGAAGAACGACAAGTACACCGTCGCCATGGCGCGCACCAGCGCACCGCACTCGGCGACGGCGCAGTTCTTCATCAACGTGGCCGACAACGGCTTCCTCAACCACACCGCACCCACGGCGCAGGGCTGGGGCTACGCGGTGTTCGGCAAGGTGGTCAAGGGCACCGAGATCGTCGACGCGCTGCGCAAGGTCAAGACCGGCCGCAAGGGCTTCCACGACGACGTGCCGGTCGAGGACGTGGTGATCGAGAAGGCCACGGTCGTCTCCGAGTAGGTCGGAGCGTCCGCCGCCTGCATGATGGACGAAGCCGCCTTCGCCGAACTGCAGGCGCCCGCCGGCTGGCGCGTGGTCGATCTCGTCTCCGACCTGCACCTGCAGGCCTCGGACAGCGCCACGCTCGCGCTGTGGGAACGCTACCTCGCCGACACGCCGGCGGACGCGCTCTTCATCCTGGGCGACCTGTTCGAGGTCTGGGTCGGCGACGATGCGGCCAATGAGCCCGGCAGCTTCGAGTCGCACTGCGCCGGCGTGCTGGCTGCCGCCGCACGGCAGCGCCCCATCTTCTTCCTGCACGGCAACCGCGACTTCCTCGTCGGCCCCGGCTTCGCCGCGCGCGCCGGCCTCACGCTGCTGGCCGAACCCACCGTTCTGGCCTTCGCGGGTCGGCGCTGGCTGCTCAGCCACGGCGACCTGCTATGTCTGGAAGACACCGACTACCTCGCCTTCCGCGCACAGGTGCGCTCGCCCGGCTGGCAGTCGGCCTTCCTGGCCCGGCCGCTGGCCGAGCGCCGGACGGTGGCGCGGCAGATCCGCACGCAGTCGGAAGCGCGCAAGGCCGATCCGCGCGCCGTCTGGGCCGACGTGGATGCCGGGGCCGCGCGCGACTGGCTGCGCCGTGCGGATGCGCCGGTCCTGATCCACGGCCACACGCACCGCCCCGCCGAGCACGACCTGGGCGACGGCCAGGCGCGCTGGGTGCTCAGCGACTGGGACGCCGCCGCGCAGCCTCCGCGCGCCGAAGTGCTGCGGCTGACCGCCGACGGGCCGCAGCGCATGGCATTGAGCGCGAGCACCTGACGGACCGATGCTGCGCTGGCTGCGCGGCCTGCGGGCCGCTCCCGAGATCCCCGAAGCCGCCTGGCAGGCCACGCTGGCGGCCTACCCCTTCCTCGCCGCACGGCCGGCGCAGGACGTCGCGCGGCTGCGCGGCCTGAGCGCCCGCTTCCTGCAGGACAAGGAGTTCAACGGCGCGCTCGGCTTCGAGATCACCGACGCCGTGGCGCTGGCCATCGCCGCGCAGGCGGTGCTGCCGGTGCTGCACCTGCCCGGCGGCCTGGCCTGGTACGACGACTTCGTCGGCATCGTGGTCGTGCCTTCGGAGGTGAGCACGCGCCGCGTGGCGGTGGACGAGGCCGGCGTGGTGCACGAGTACGACGAGGCCATCATCGGCGAGGCGCGCGAGCACGGGCCGGTGATGCTCTCGTGGCCGCACGTGCAGGAAGGCGGCAATGCCGAGGCGGCCGGCCCGATCCTCAACGTCGTGATCCACGAGTTCGCGCACAAGATCGACATGCGCGACGGCCTGGTGGACGGCTGCCCGCCCCTGCCGGCCGGCTTCGCCGGCACGCGCACGGCGCGTGAGGCGCGCGCCGCCTGGATGGCGGCGATGGCGCCGGCCTACGACGCCTTCCGCGAACAGGCCGTCGTGGCCGAGCGCTTCGGCGGCGAGCCGCCCTGGCTGGACGGCTATGCCGCCTCGTCGATGGCCGAGTTCTTCGCCGTCGCTTGCGAGGCCTACTTCGTGGACCGCGCACGCTTCGGCCGCGAGATGGGCACGCTGGCGCCGCTGTTCGACGCCTTCTTCAGGCCCGGCCGCTGAAGCGCCCGGGCCGGGCGCGGCGCGCCTCAGCCCTTGCGCAGCAGCGTGCGCAGCGCGCTCTGCAGGCGGCGCGCGCTGGCGGCGTCGTGCGCGCTGGCCAGCACCCTGCCGGCGTCCTGGGCCCAGGTCTCGGCCGGGCCCGGCTCGTTGCGGCGGGTCAGCAACTTCAGTTGCAGTGCCCGGCGCGCCTCCAGTTGCTCGGCCGGCGTCGGCACGTCGGCCGCCATCTCCAGCCGCAGCAGCGCCTCGCCCGCATCGCCGCCGCCGGGCGCTGATGCCAGGGCCTGCGCCCACTGGTTGCGCACGGACGAGGACACGCCCCGCCCCAGGTCCTGCGCGCTGGGCAGGGCTTCGGCGCTGCGCTGCTCCCAGGCACCGACCAGTTGCGTCAGCACCTCGCCGTGCGCCTGGGCCGCCAGCTTGCGCAGCGCGGCCTGCGCGTGCTCCATGGCTTCGCGCTGGGCGCGGAAGGCGGCATCGCCCAGGCGCGGGCCGCGCGGCTCGCGCGCGGGGCGGTCGCCGAAACGGCCGCCGGCACGGTCGCCCGGCCCGGATGCGCCGAACCGCCCGCCGCGGTCGCCGCCGCGTCCCGGCGCC
>JBIQKU010000145.1:0-8679 GCA_044506225.1 Rubrivivax sp.
TGGCGCTCACCGGCCTCATCGTCACCAAGCTCGACGGCACGGCCAAGGGCGGCGTGCTGGCGGCGATCGCGCTGTGGTCGCGCGCGCACGAGCGGCCGGTGCCGGTGTACTTCGTCGGTGTGGGCGAGAAGCTGGAAGACCTGCAGACCTTCAATGCGCGTGAGTTCGCGCAGGCATTGATCGGCTGATCGGCTGGTCTTGGAGACGAGGTGAGCGCGGCCCGTGTGGGCCGGTGCTCAGGCGCGCGGTGCGCGTGCGCGGCCGGCCAGTGCGTCCAGCGGCGCGGGCTCGGTCTCGAGGTCGTCGAACCAGGTGGAGGGCGGCGGCTCGCGCAGCGCTTCCTCGTCGGCCGCGAACGCGGCGCGGGCAGGGTCGAGCCGCATCGGCATGGCGTTGGTCTGCTCGCCCGGGTCGACCACGGGGCTGGGCACGATGGCTTCGCGCGCGGCCTGCAGCGTCGGCAGGGCGGCTTCGTGCCACACCTGCACCGGGATGCCGGCCGCCTCGAGCACCCGCATGAAGCGGCGCTGGCGCCGCGCCGCACGTTCGCTCGCGGGCGCGCTGTCGTTCGTCAGCTCGACCACGGCGATCACCTGCGCATGCCGGTCGCAGACCACGAAATCGGCGCACTGGTGGCCGACGCGGCGCAGCCATTCCGAATAGGAGTTGCGCGTGGGCACCTTGATGAAGCGCGCGAGTGGCACCTGCGCAAGGATGGTGTGCGCCGGCAGCGCGTTGCGCAGCAGCTCGAATGCATCGCGCTCGGCGCCCGACAGCACGCGCGTGGCCTGGGGCGACCAGCCGTTCACCGTGTCCACATGGTCGGCGGCGCGGCCCTCGACGCGGCCCGCCGGGCGCCCGCGGAACCACAGCCAGGCGCCGATGAGCACCAGCGTGACCACGGCCAGCAGGAGCAGCAGCAGAAAGAATGGCGCCAAGCAGCAACCCCCCGGAAGTTCAGTGCACGAAGATAACGGCGTGCCTGGGGGTGGTCAACGCGGCGAACGTGCGGTTGTTGCCGCCCGCGCCGGGTGCGCGGTTTCCAGACGTGTCAGCGCATGCCGGGCAGGCCCTTCATGCCGCCCATGCGCTTCATCATCTTCATCAGGCCGCCGCCCTTCATCTTCTTCATCATGTCGCGCATCTGGTCGAACTGCTTGAGCATGCGGTTCACGTCCTGAACCTGCACGCCGGCGCCGGCGGCGATGCGGCGCTTGCGCGTGGCCTTGATGATTTCGGGCTTGCGCCGCTCCTGCGGCGTCATCGAGCAGATGATGCCTTCCATGCGGCGCACGTCGCGCTCGGCGCGATCCATGTCGGCCGCACCGGCCTTGGCGCTCATCTCGCTGGGCAGCTTGTCCATCAGGCCGGCGAGCCCGCCCATCTTCTTCATCTGCGAGATCTGCGCGAGGAAGTCGTTGAGGTCGAAGGCATCGCCCGACTTGACCTTCTCGGCGAGCTTCTGCGCCGCGGCCATGTCCACGCCCTTGTGGACCTCCTCGACCAGCGCGACGATGTCGCCCATGCCGAGGATGCGGCCGGCGTGCCGCGTGGCGTCGAAGACCTCGAGCCCGTCGAGCTTCTCGGAGACACCCGCGAACTTGATCGGCGCGCCGGTGATCTGCCGCACCGACAGCGCCGCACCGCCACGCGAATCGCCGTCCATCTTGGTGAGCACGATGCCGGTGAGCGGCAGCGCCTCCTTGAAGGCCTTGGCGGTGTTGATCGCGTCCTGGCCCTGCATGGCGTCGACGACGAACAGCGTTTCCACCGGGTCGAGCGCCGCATGCAGATCGGCGATCTCCTTCATCAGCGCTTCGTCGATGGCCAGGCGCCCGGCGGTGTCCACCAGCAGCACGTCGACGAAATGCCGGCGTGCATGGTCGAGCGCGGCGCGTGCGATGTCCACCGGCTTGTCCTCGGCGCGCGACGGAAACCATTCGGCGCCGGCCTGCTTCGTCACCGTCTCGAGCTGCTTGATGGCGGCGGGGCGGTAGACGTCGGCCGAGACGGTGAGCACCTTCTTCTTGCGCTTTTCGATCAGGTGCTTGGCGAGCTTGGCGGTGGTGGTGGTCTTGCCCGCGCCCTGCAGGCCGGCCATCAGGATGACGGCCGGCGGCCGCGTGGCGAGGTCGATGTCGGCCACGCCTTCGCCCATGGTGGCGGCGAGTTCGCGGTTGACGATGCCCACCAACGTCTGCCCGGGTGTGAGCGAACCCACGACCTCGGCGCCCAGCGCCTTGTCCTTCACCCGGGCGATGAAGTCGCGCACCACCGGCAGCGCCACGTCGGCCTCGAGCAGCGCCATGCGCACTTCGCGCAGCATGTCCTGCACGTTGGATTCGGTGATGCGGGCCTGGCCGCGCATCGTCTTGACGGCACGACTGAGCCGTTCGGTGAGGGTGGAGGCCATGCTGGACAGGCGGGCCGCGAGGGCCTGTTGCTGCGGGTTCCCGAAGGGCGCTCGCGCAGGTGACGATCAGTACACTGAGCGAATGATTCTAACTTTCGGGTCCGGGGGCTCGACCGCGCAATGGACGCTGCTGGCCGCGAGCCTGCTGGCCTGTGCGGGCTATGCGGCGGCGGCCGTCCCGGCGCGTGGCTCGGGTGCGCTGCGCGCGGCCATCGGCATCGCGTGGGTGGCGCATGCGGTGGCGATCGCCATCGACACCTCGGGCCTGGGTACGCCGTCGGGTGCGGCGCGCTTCGGTTTCGCGCCGGCGCTCTCTGCCACGCTGTGGCTGGTGATCGCGGTCTATCTGGTCGAGACACGCTGCGTGCCGCTGCCCAATGTGCGGCGCACGCTGGCGCTGCTGGGCGTGTTGGCGGTCGCTCTCGCGCTGATCTTTCCCGGCGAGGTGCGCCCGCAGATCGCCTCGCGCTGGGCGCCGCTGCACTGGGTGATCGGCATTGCGTCCTACGGCCTGTTCGGGGTGGCGGTGCTGCATGCGGCATTGATGAACCGTGCCGAGCGCCGCATGCGGCTGCAGACGGGCGGTGCGGTGCCGCCCGGCGAGCCGGCCGGCGGCATGCCGCTGCTGCGCCTCGAGCGGCTGACCTTTCGTTTCGTTGCTGCCGGCTTTGCCGTGCTGACGGCCGCGCTGCTGCTCGGCTGGTGGGACGCGAGGACCTTGCGCTGGGATCACAAGACCGTGTTCTCCATGCTCGGCTGGCTGGTGTTCGCCGCCTTGCTGCTCGGTCGCCACAGCTTCGGCTGGCGCGGGCGGCGTGCCACCCGCTGGGTCTATGTGGGTGCGGGCCTGCTGCTGCTGGCCTATGTCGGCTCGCGCTTCGTGATGGAAGTGGTGCTGGATCGCACGGCCTTCGCCGCATGAACATCGGCCGATGAAATACCTGGTGCTGATCCTCGTGGTCGTGGCGGTGCTGTGGCTGCTGCACGGCAAGCGCCGCGCGCCGCCGCCGCGGCGTGAACGCCCGCAGCTGCCGCCGGCCGAGGAGATGGTGTCCTGCGCGCACTGCGACCTGCACCTGCCGCGTGGCGAGGCAGTGCGAGGACGCGATGGCTTCTTCTGCAGCGAGGCGCACCGCGCCGCGCACGACCGCCTGAACGCCTCGCGATGAGTGCCGCGCCGTCGCCGTCCGACGACACACGCCGCGGCGCTCGCCGGCCGAGCGGGCCGCGCACCGGCGAAGAGTCCTGGTTCGGCGCCTTCGAGGGTGACGAGGAGTCGCGGCTCGGCGACGACCCGAGCGACGCCGGCGCCGATTCACGCTACGAGGCCGGCCTGAGTGCCGCCGCCCGCCCGCCGGATTCGCGCTTTCTCTCGCGCCGCGCCCGCCGCCTGGCCACCGGCGAAAGCCAGACCGCCTTCGACCGCATCTACCGCGTGTTCCTCGGCGCGCGCGTGGCGCTGGGCTTTGCGCTGGTGATTGCCTCGCTGCTGGCCGGTCTGCTGGGCACGCTGCCGAGCTACAACGCGATGCTGGTGAGCGCCATCTATGCGGCGCTCACCTTGAGCATGTGGCTGCTGCCGCGCTTCCGGCGCAGGGCGCGCCCGCGCGAGCTGGCGCAGCTGCGCAGCCCGCAGTGGATCGCCACCATCGGCACCGACATCGTGTGCTTCACCGCCTTGCACCTGGTGGCGCGCGCGGGCACCTTCAATTACGTGGCGCTGCTCGCGCTGCCGGTGCTGATGGCCGGCGTGCTCACGCCGCGGCGCCAGGCGCTGGCCACGGTGGCCGGTGTCGCGCTGATCCTGCTCGCGACCGTGTGGGTGATGGGCGCACCCGGCAGCGCCGAATTCACCGCCGCGCTCACGCAGGCGGGGCTCGCGGGCAGCGGGCTGTTCGTGATCACGGTGCTGGCGGGCGAACTTGCCGGGCGCCTCGCGCGCGAGGAACTCACCGCCAAGGGCAGCCTGGAGCTCGCGCGCCAGCAGGCGCAGCTCAACCGCCTGGTGATCGAGGAGATGCAGGACGGCGTGCTGGTCGTCGACCGGCGCGGGCGGGTGCGGGCGGCCAACCCCTCGGCGCGGCGGCTGCTCGCGCCGCGCGGCATGGCGCGCCCGGCGCCCTTCCAGCTGCGCGGCATCGATGCCTGGGAGGCCCTGGTCAAGACGGTGGAGCGCGGCTTCGGCGAAGGCGTGTGGCCCGAGGCCGGGCGCGACGTGCCGCTGGTGTTCGAGTCGGGCGAGACGCGCACCCTGCGCGTGCGCATCCGCTTCACCCGCAGCGAGCAGGCGCAGTCGCGCGAGGATTTCTGTGTGCTGCTGCTCGAGGACGTGCGCAACATGCAGGCGCGCATGCGCCAGGAGCAGCTTGCCGCCATGGGGCGGGTGTCGGCCGGCATCGCGCACGAAATCCGCAATCCGCTCGCCGCCATTGCGCAGGCGAACGCGCTGCTGTCCGAGGACGCGACCACGCCCGCGCAGCGCCAGCTCACGCGCATGGTCAACGAGAACGTGGAGCGCCTGAAGCGCCTGGTCGACGACGTGATGGAGGTGGCGCCGGGCGTGTCGCCGGAGGCCGGCGTGATCGACGTCAGCGCCCACCTGGCCACCATCGGCAGCGACTGGGCGCGTGCCGCGCAGCTCACCATCGACGGCCACAGCGCGCTGCGCGTGGACCTGCCCACCGAGCCGCTGGGCGGTGTGTTCGACGCGGAGCACCTGCGCCGCGTGATGGTGAACCTGCTGGACAACGGCTACCGCCACGCGAGCAAGTCGCCCGGTTCGGTGCACCTGCGCCTGGCCGCGCCCGATGCAACGCAGCTGCTCATCATCGTGGCCAGCGACGGCCCGCCGATTCCGCCCGATGTGGAGCGCCATCTCTTCGAGCCGTTCTTCTCTACGCGCAGCCGGGGCACCGGACTGGGCCTGTATATTTGCCGCGAGCTTTGCGAGCGATACGGTGCCAGCATCGAGTACCGGCTGCGCGCGCAGGACCAGGCGAACCGCAACGAGTTCCGCGTCACCCTGCGACGCCAGGCCTTGGCGAACACCGAGGCCCGCCTGCCCCTCAGCGGCTGACCCCTTGGCTGATCTCACGGCTGATCCCACCCGAGTCCCACGCGCACGATGTCCTCTCCTTCGCACTTCAGCTTGCTGGTCGTCGACGACGAACCGGACCTGCGCACGCTGTACGAGCTGACGCTGCTGCGCGAGGGCTACGACGTCGAGACCGCGGCCAGCGTGGAGGACGCGCTGCTGCACATCCGCGACCGCGTCTACAGCGCCGTCATCACCGACATGCGCCTGCCCGACGGCACGGGCCTGGATGTGCTGCGCCACCTCGAGGAGAACGGCCGGCGCGAGCGCGCCATCGTCATCACCGCCTACGGCTCGGCAGAGAACGCAGTGGAGGCGCTGAAGGCCGGTGCCTACGACTACCTCACCAAGCCGGTGGACCTGAAGCAGTTCCGCGCGGTGGTGGCCTCGGCACTGGGGCGATCGCCGGCGACGGTGCCGACGATGGTGCCTTCCAGCCTGCCGTCGGAGCACGCAGGTGCTGTCGACGCGGCCCCGGCCGCGGCCGACCTGCCGAAGGCGTCGCGGCCCGCGCCAACCGTGGCCGCGGTGCCGGCACCGCCGCCCAGCGCGGCGCTGCGCCGCATGGCCGGCCAGTCGCAGCCCATGCAGGAGGTGCGCGCGCTGGTCGAGAAGGTCGGGCGCAGCATGGCGCCGGTGCTGGTGTTCGGCGAGTCGGGCACCGGCAAGGAGCTGGTCGCGCGCGCCATCCATGAAGTGAGCCCGCGCGCCGGCCAGCCTTTCGTGCCGGTGAACTGCAGCGCCATCCCCGAGCAGTTGCTGGAAGCCGAGTTCTTCGGCTACCGCAAGGGCGCGTTCACCGGCGCGGCCGACGACCGCGAAGGCTTCTTCCAGGCGGCCGACGGCGGCACGCTGTTCCTCGACGAAATCGGCGACCTGCCGCTGTCCATGCAATCCAAGCTGCTGCGTGCGGTGCAGGAGCGCAGCGTGCGCCCGGTGGGTGCGGTCACGGAGCAGACGGTCAACGTGCGGCTGCTAAGCGCGACCCACAAGGACCTGGCCGCGGAGGTGGTGGCGGGGCGCTTCCGCCAGGATCTTTATTACCGGCTCAACGTCATCCAGATCCGCGTGCCGCCGCTGCGCGAGCGCACCGAGGACCTGGCCGAGATCAGCGAGCGGGTGCTCGAGCGCATCGCGCGCGACGTGAACATGTCGCCGCCGCCGCGCCTCACACGTGACGCGCTGGTCCATCTGGCGCGCTACGAATTTCCGGGCAATGTGCGCGAGCTGGAAAACCTGCTGCACCGCGCCGTCGCCCTGTCGGGCGGCGCGGCGATCGATGTCTTCGACCTCGGCCTGCCGGAGACGGTGTTCACCGACAGCGCCGCGCAGGAGCTCGACCTCATCACCCGCAACACCCCCATCGACCCGGCGCTGGTCGCGCCCTTGCCGCCGCCGCCCCCGCCCGCGGTGCAGGCGCCACTGCCGCACGACATCGAGGCCTATCTCGACGAGGTCGAGCGCGACATCCTCGTGCGCGCGCTGGAGCAGCACCGCTTCAACCGCACGGCCGCCGGCGCGAGCCTCGGGCTGTCGCTGCGGCAGATGCGCTACCGCATGGCGCGCCTGAACGTGACGGTCGGCGGGCAGGACGCCGGCTTCGATGGCGAGCGCGGCGGCAGCTGATCGGCACGCGCGCTGGAGCGGCGGCTGGTGGACGGCCGCGCGCCGCTGCGACTCCCCGAACTTCGGTCCGCGGCCCGCGGGCACCGAGGTGTCGCTGGCCGTCATCCATTCCATCAGCCTGCCGCCCGGTCAGTACGGCGGCGATGAGATCGAGCGGCTGTTCACCAACCGGCTCGACTGGGATGCGCATCCCTATTACGCGCAGATCCGCGGCGCGCAGGTGTCTGCGCATTTCGTGATCCGCCGCGACGGCGAACTGGTCCAGTTCGTCTCCTGCGACGACCGCGCCTGGCATGCCGGCGCCTCGGCCTGGTGCGGCCGCGAAAACTGCAACGACTATTCGGTGGGCATCGAGCTCGAAGGCCTGGAAGGCGACATCTTCGAGCCGGCGCAGATGACGTGCCTTGTTGCGCTGCTGCGCGCGCTTGCGCGGCGTTATCCGATCACTGCCGTGGCGGGCCATGAGCACATCGCACCGGGTCGCAAGCACGACCCCGGCAGCGGCTTCGACTGGGTGAGCCTGCAGCAGGCGCTCGCCTGGCCGGCGGCTGCGTTTCCACCGCTCGCCTGAGCGTTTTTTCACGCTGCGCATGCGCTGTCGTTCGACGGTGCACGCGCTAGCACGTCTGCGCGTCCACGGCCACATGCGTTGGTGATTTCCCCCGACCAGGCGCAGAAGGCTGGCCGGCGGCACTGGCATGAGGTACGCTACCCGTAGTGCCTGAGGTGTCACCGGAGCCCTAGATATAGCGTCCGGCCCGAGTCAGTCATCCACCCGCACTGCACCGCTTTCCCACACACTTGTCCACACCCGCCGGCCCGTCGCATCGCTGCGCCACCACTGCATCGGCACTGCGCGCGCCGGCATTCATTCACAAAAGGACATCCATGCAGACCAACGTCGTCCACACCACCGATTCGCCCCTCGTGCCGCCCGTCAGCGCGCTCGCCGGCTCCACCGCCAGTGCCTGGCAGGGCTATCAGATCATTCGCCGCAACGGTGCGGTGGTGTCCTTCGAGCCGAACAAGATCGCGGTGGCCTTGATGAAGGCGTTTCTGGCGGTGCACGGCACGCAGGGCGCGGCGTCGGCCAGCGTGCGCGAGACCGTGGATACGCTGACCGAGACGGTGGTGCGCGCGCTGCTGCGTTCGCGCCCGGGCGGCGGCACCTTCCACATCGAGGACGTGCAGGACCATGTCGAGCTCGGCCTCATGCGCGGCGGCCACCATGAAGTGGCGCGCGCCTACGTGCTCTACCGCGAGCGCCGTGCGCAGGAGCGCTCCCGCCAGGCCAAGCCCGAGGTCGCGGCCGAACCCGAGCTGCACGTCATGGACCGCGGCCAGCGCGTGCCGCTGGACCTCGGGCGGCTGCAGACCATCATCGAGTCGGCCTGCGCGGGCCTGGGCGCCGACGTGCGGCCCGAGCCCATCCTCGCCGAGACGCGGCGCAACCTGTACGACGGTGTCGCCATCGACGAGGTGCACAAGGCGTCCATCCTGGCCGCGCGCACGCTGATCGAGAAGGACCCCGGCTACTCGCACGCCA
>JBIQKU010000146.1:0-8657 GCA_044506225.1 Rubrivivax sp.
CCTCGTCGGGGCTCACGCCGGTGTAGCGGCTGATGAGGTGCAGCTGCGCCACCGGGACGTAAAGCGTCGCCTTGTCCGCGTACTCGAGGTGCAGGAATTCGCTCGGCCCGCCGTCGCCGAGTTCGATGTTGCGCAGGCCCACGTAGCGGCCGATGCCGTGGTTGGCATGCACCACCGGGTCGCCGACCTTGAGTTCCGACAGGTCCTTGATGAGCGCGTTGACGTCGCTCACCTGCTCCTGCTTGCGCCGCCGGCGCGCGGTGGGCGCGATGGCGAAGAGTTCGGTCTCGGTGACGAACTGGATGGTGTGCCGGTCCGCCGGTTCGTGCCAGAAAAAGCCTTCGGCCAGCGGCGCGACGGCGATGGCGAAGCGCTCGTCGCCCTGCTCGAACTCGTCCAGGCTGTCCACGCTCGGCGGCTCGATGCCGTTGTCGCGCAGCAGCTCGAGCAGGCTTTCGCGGCGCCCGGCGGTCTCGGCCACGATCAGC
Organism: Rubrivivax sp.; assembly: GCA_044506225.1. GTDB lineage: Bacteria > Pseudomonadota > Gammaproteobacteria > Burkholderiales > Burkholderiaceae_C > JAKFDI01. The sequence goes on from JBIQKU010000146.1 coordinate 489, forward strand.
ACGCGATGCGGCGTGGCTGCCACGTGGGCCTGCAGCTTCTTCAGCGGCTCGGGTGCGCCGCGGTCGATGGCGAGATCGGGCAGGGGCCGCGCCCAGTCCACCGGCTCGTTGCCGCGCAGCGAGAGTGCCGCATGGCGGTTCGACAGGGTGAAGAACTCGTCGGCCTTAAGGAAGAGATCTTCCGGCGGCAGGATGGGCCGCTCGCGGTCATGCTGCAGGAAGCGGTGGCGCTCGCGGGTGTCGGCCCAGAAGCGTTCGAGGGCCTTGTCGATCTCGCCGTGCAAGGCCAGCGTGGCCGCGTCACCGAGGTAATCGAAGATCGTCGCCGTCTCGTCGAAGAACAACGGCAGGTAGTACTCGATGCCCGCCGTCGCGATGCCGGTGCCGATGTCCTTGTACAGCCGCACCTTGGTCGGGTCGCCCTCGATCCTTTCGCGCCAGCGCTTGCGGAAGTCCGCGCGCGCCTGCTCGTCCATCGGGAATTCGCGCCCCGGCAGCAGGCGCACCTCGGGCACGGGGTAGAGGCTGCGCTGGGTGTCGGGGTCGAAGGTGCGGATGCTGTCGACCTCGTCGCCGAAGAGATCCACGCGGTAGGGCACCGGCGAGCCCATGGGGAAGAGGTCGATCAGCCCGCCGCGCACGGCGTACTCGCCGGGTGAGACCACCTGGCTCACATGCGCGTAACCCGCGAGCGTGAGTTGCGCCTTGAGGCCGGCCTCGTCGAGCTTTTCCTTCTGCTTGAAGTGGAAGGTGTAGCCGGCGAGAAAGCTCGGCGGCGCGAGCCGCACGAGCGCGGTGGAGGCCGGCATCAGCACCACGTCGACCTCGCCCTGGCGCATGCGCCAGAGCGTGGCCAGGCGCTCGGAGATCAGGTCCTGGTGTGGCGAGAAGGTGTCGTAAGGCAGGGTCTCCCAGTCGGGAAACACCGCCACGCGCAGGCCGGGCGCGAAGAACAGCAGTTCGCCTTCGAGCCGCTGCGTGTCCGCCGGCTCGGCGGTGATGATGGCGGTGAGCTTGCCTTGCTCGGCCTGTGCTTGGGCAAAACGCGCGAGCAGCAAGGCATCGGCAGAACCGAGGGGGCGCGGCAGCGTGAAGCGCTTGCCGGGGGATATCGAGGGGATCTGCATCGGGTGCCGAAGGGCCAAAGCAAATCGCCCCGTGAACGACTGCCACGGGGCGATGAACAGCGGCGAATTATAGAATTCGCGCCCTCGCGGACCCTGCCGCTGCCCTCGGTGGCCCCGCGACCGACCCCGCTTTCCCCGCCCCGATGCCTGCTGCCTCCGCGCCCCGCCTCCATGCCCTCGTGCCCTGCGCCGGGGTGGGCGAGCGGGCCGGCACCGCCGGCCCCAAGCAGTACGAGCCGCTCGCCGGCCAATCGGTCGTTGCGCACACGCTGGCGGCGCTCGCCGGGGTGCAGCGGCTCGATGCCGTGCTGGTGGTGCTGAGCGCGGGCGATGCCGCCTTCGAGCGCGCCGCCCCGCACTACCGCGGGCAGGTGGCGCGTGTGGGCGGCGCGACCCGGGCGCAGTCCGTGGCCAACGGCCTGCGCGTGCTGGCCGATGCAGGCGCCGCCGACATCGACTGGGTGCTGGTACACGACGCCGCCCGCTGCCTGGTGCGGCCCGCGTGGATCGATTCGCTCATCGACGCCTGCCTGGACGACCCCGTCGGCGGCCTGCTGGCCTTGCCGCTGGCCGACACGCTGAAGGACGAGCGCGAGGGCCGCGTCGTCGCCACCGTGCCGCGCACGCACAAGTGGCAGGCGCAGACGCCGCAGATGTTCCGCCTCGGGCTGCTGCGCGAGGCCCTGGCCGCGGCCGGCGATGCGGTCACCGACGAAGCCAGCGCGATCGAGGCACTGGGCCGTGCGCCGCGGCTGGTGCCGGGTTCGATCGAGAACTTCAAGCTCACCTTTCCCGCCGACTTCGCGCTCGCCGAGCGCCTGTTGAGGACTCGCCCATGAACACGTTCGTCGCGCCGCGCATCCGCATTGGCGAAGGCTGGGACTGCCACGCGCTGGTGAAGGAGCGAGCGCTCATCCTCGGCGGTGTCGAGGTGCCACACACCCACGGCCTGGCCGGGCATTCGGATGCGGATGCGCTGTGCCACGCGATCACCGACGCGCTCTTCGGGGCGGCGGCGCTGGGCGACATCGGCTACCACTTCCCGGACACCGACGAACGCTTCAAGGGCGCCGATTCGCTGGCGCTGCTGGCCGAGGCGGCGCGCCGCGTGCGCGCCGCGGGCTGGCAGATCGGCAACATCGACAGCACCATCGTCGCCCAGGCGCCGAAGATGGCGCCCCACATCCCGGCCATGCGCCAGCGGTTGGCGCTCGCGCTCATCGTGGACATCGGCCAGGTGCATGTGAAGGCCAAGACGGCCGAGAAGATGGGGCCGGTGGGGCGTGGTGAGTCGATCGAGGCGCGGGCGGTGTGCTTGCTTGTGGGTGCGTGACACACCAACCCGTTCGGGCTGAGGTATCGAAGCCCGAACCCGCGCGCCCTGAGCTTGTCGAAGGGTCGGGCTGAGGTATCGAAGCCCGAACCCGCTCGCCCTCAACTTGTCGGAGGGTCGGACTGACGGTCCAACCCGTTCGCACTGAGCTTGTCGAAGTGCCAAGTGCGGTCCCCTGGTGATCGACAGCCAACCGGCACGCACGCGCACTTCGATACCTCAGTGCGAACGGGTGTTGTGGGCGTCGGGTGGCCTTTTGCGCAGCTTGCGGGTGGCCACGAGACAACGGCTTCGACAAGCTCAGCCCGAACGGAAGGTATTGATCCGCGGCCGAGCGGAATGCGCGCGCACTTCGATACCTCAGTGCGAACGGGTCTTGTGGGCGTCAGGTGGCCTTTTGCGGAGCTTGCGGGTGGCCACGAGACAACGGCTTCGACAAGCTCAGCCCGAACGGGAGGTATTGATCCGCGGCCGAGCGGCATGCGCGCGCACTTCGATACCTCGGTGCGAGCGGGTGTTGTGGGCGTCAGGTGGCCTTCTGCGGGGCCTGCGCGTGACACGAGGCGAGGGCTTCGACAAGCTCAGCTCGAACGGGTGTGGTGATCGACAGCCGAGCGGCACGCGCGCGCACTTCGATACCTCGGTGCGAGCGGGTCTTGTGGGCATCAGGTGGCCTTCTGCGGGGCCTGCGCGTGATCACGAGGCGAGGGCATCGACCGGCTCAGTCCGAACGGGATTGGGGATACCTCAGTGAGAACGGGCTTTGGTGGGGGTGCGCGAAGGCGCTTCCTCCGGCGCGACCGCCAGCGCCACCCTGAACGTCGCCCCGCGCCCCGTGTCCGGCAGCAGGGTGAGCGAGCCGCCAAGGCGGCGCATGATCTGCCAGCTGATCGCCAGGCCCAGGCCGACGCCCGGCGCGGTCGCATGCGTGCGGGCCCAGCCGCGCAGGAACTTGGAGAAGATCATCTCGCGGTCGTCGGGCGGAATGCCGGGGCCGTTGTCCTCGACCAGCACCTCGTACACACCGCCCTGCACGCGGCTCGTGATGCGCACATAGGGCGCGTCGGCGCTGTGGTACTTGATGGCGTTGGAGATGAGGTTGATGAAGACCTGGCTCAGCCGGTCGCTGTTGGCGTCCACGCGCACGCCCGCGAGGCGTTCGCCTTCCAGCAGTTGCACGCGGGTGTTCACCGCGAGGCCCTGGCAGGTGCGGATGGCGTTGGCGAGTGCCGCCTCCGGGTCCACGCGCGCCACCTCCCACGGCGCCTCCCCGCGTTCCAGCAGGCTGAGGTCCAGCGTGCTGTCGAGCAGCCGCGTGAGGCGCATGCTCTCTTCGTGAATGATCTGCAGGAAGCGCTCCGACTGCTTGGGGTCGATGGGGCGCGGGTCGAGCAGGATCTCGGCAAACGAGCGGATCGAACTCATCGGCGTGCGCACCTCGTGGCTCACCTGGCTGAGGAAGTCGTCCTTCTCGGCGTCCAGCCGCGTCAGGCGTTCGTTGGCATCGCTCAACTGGCGCGCGGTGGCTTCGAGCTGGCGCGACTTTTCCTCGAGCCGGTGGCTGTAGTCGCGGATGCGCTGCGTCTCGTCGGCCAGGCGGATGAGTTCGTCCACGCTGATCGTCTCCACCGTCACCACCTGCGACATCATCGAGCGCGCCGATGCCGCGCCCACGCTGCCGGCCAGCTTGCGTTCGAGCTGGGTGATGAACGCGTCGTCGGCGATCGGCATGTCGTCGCCGCGCCCTTGCTCCTCGGCGGCCTGGCGGAACATGGCCAGCGCCTCTTTCGCGCCCAGCGTGCGCTGCGCGAGGATGCTCAGGTCGCTCATCGCGGCCTTGCGTCGCACCAGCAGCGCGGCCGCATCCGCCGGCGTCTTGAACACGTCGACGAACAAGGTGCTCTGCAGGCGCTCGAGCGGGCTCGGCTCGCGCCACAGCGACACGCCGACGAACAGCAGGATGTTGGCCGTGAGGCTCCAGAACACCGAGTGCACGAGAGGGTCCAACCCGTCCAGGCCGAAGAGCGCATGCGGGCGCAGCCAGGCGAGGCCGAACAGGCCCTGCTCCATGATCTGCGGCGTGATGACGGTGCCGGCGGCGAAGCTCGGTAGGAACAAGGTGTAGGCCCACAGCACCGCGCCCGCCACCAGGCCGGCGAGCGCGCCGCTGGCGTTGGCATGGCGCCAGAACAGGCCCCCCACCAGGCAGGGCGCGAACTGCGCCACACCGGCGAAGGCGATCAGCCCGATGGCCGCCAGCGCACCCGGCGAGCCGCTCAGGCGGAAGTAGAGAAAGCCCAGCAGCAGCAGCACGCAGATGCTCACCCGCCGGCTGGTGAGCAGGAAGCGGCGGATCTCGCCGCTCACGCTCACGCTCACCCAGTTCGCCTTCAGCGCGAGCGGCATGATGAGGTGGTTCGACACCATGGTCGACACCGCAATGCAGGCGACGATCACCATCGAGGTCGCCGAGGAGAAGCCGCCGAGGAAGGAGAGCAGGGCGATGGTGTCCTGTCCGGCCCACATGGGCAGCGTGAGCACGAACATGTCGGGGTTCGAGTCCTCGGGCAGATAGGCGAGGCCGGCCACCGCGATGGGCAGGATGAACACGCAGATCAGCAGCAGGTACAGCGGGAACAGCCACGACGCCGTGCGCAGGTAGCTCTCGTTCGCGTTCTCCACCACCGTGACCTGGAACTGCCGCGGCAGGCAGACGATGGCCGCGGCGGCGAGAAAGGTGGTGGTGATCCAGCGCGGGCCGAAAGCGTCGTTGGCGCTGGCCAGCAGCTCGGGCGGCACCTGGGCGAACAGCGCCGCCGGCCCGCCCGCGATGCCGAACACCACCAGCACGCCGACCGCCACGAGCGCGACAAGCTTGACCACCGCCTCGAAGGCGATGGCGGCCACCACGCCGTGGTGCTGTTCCTTCGCGTCGATGTTGCGCGTGCCGAAGAGGATGGTGAACACCGCCATGCCCACCGCGACCCAGAAGCCGACGCGGAAGTCGGGCCCGGCGATGGGTAGGCCCGACAGGGCATCCGGGCCGACATGGCCGATGACCTGGAAGCTCGTCGTCACGGCCTTCAACTGCAGCGCGATGTAGGGCATGGAGACGACGATGGCGATCACCGTCACCAGCGCGGCCAGGCTCTCGCTCTTGCCGTAGCGCGAGGAGATCATGTCGGCGATGGATGTGCTGCCCTGCACATGGCCGATGCGCACCAGCTTGCGCAGCAGCACCCACCAGCCGACGAACACCAGCGTCGGCCCGAGGTAGATGGTGGCGAACTCCAGGCCATGGCGCGCCGCCGAGCCGACCGCGCCGTAGAAGGTCCACGACGAGCAGTACACCGAGATCGACAGCGTGTACACCACCGGCGACTGAAGCCAGCCCAGCCGCCCCGCACGGGCGCGTCGGTCGCCGATGAAGGCCACGGCGAACAGCAGCGCCACATACAGCAGCGCCGTCGCGAGCACCAGATTGGGTGAGATCGTCACGGCGGATCGCCTTGCGCCGGCATCTTGTCCGGCCGCCCGAGCCGGCGCGCCAGCAGCGCCGCGCACAGGACGAGCGCCGCCCACACGCCGAAGACGTAGACCACGATGAGCGGAACGCCCCCCACGTCCAGCGCCGCGGCGAAGAGCGTGATCACCGGCGGCATCAGCAGGAACAGGCCGAGGACCGGCAGCACCGCGGCGGCATCACGCGCGCGTGCCGAGCCGGGGGCAGACGTGTTCACGGGCATGGGCGACGCGCCGGCATGGCACGAAACGCGGGCGGGTGCGTCAGCGCTGTGTGAGGCGCCGCACTTCGTCCACGATGTCGCGGTTGGAGAAGGGCTTGGTCATGAAACCGTCGGCGCCGATCTCCACGGCCATGTGCCGGTCCTGGGCCTGGCCTTTGGCAGTGAGGATGACCACCGGGATGCCGCTGAGCGCCGCGTCCGACTTGATGCGCTTGAGCACCTCGAAGCCGTTGAGCTGCGGCAGCATGACGTCGAGGATGACGATGTCGGGGCGCTGTTCGCGCAGCCGGCTGACGACCGCCTCGCCGTCGAGCACGGCCGACACATCGAAGCCCTCGCGCCCGAGCACGAAGCTCAGCGATTCGACGATGTGCGGTTCATCCTCTGCGATCAGCACCCGAATGCCCATGCACTGTCTCCTGCGGTCTGTCTTGTCGGCGTCTTCGTCGCGCCGATCGAGTGTAGGTGCGAGCTGTGCCGCGCGCACTGTGGCGAGCCCTATGCCAGCGCACGCCGTGCCGAGATCGAGCACGCGCCGCGGACCCGGCTGCGCCGGTCCGCTGGTGTGCCCCCCGGGCGGTGCGCGAAGCGCGTAGGGGGAGCCTTCACGCATCGATGATGGGATCTTCCTCGCGGTAGGCGCAGTCGCCGCGTGTGCACAGGCGGCAGTTCGCGCCGACCGGCGTGGCGGGCGACGCCGAGGACAGGTCCAGCCCCTGCGCGTACACCGTCTTGTCCGCGTGCAGCGCATCGCAGGCCAGCATGATGGACATCAGCCGCCGTGGCATGGCGAAGCTGGGGCGTTCCTTCTCGACCGTGCGCGCAAGAAAGAGATAGCGATCGCCCGATGGAAAGTCGGCGAGCTGGCGCACGATGGCGCCGGGCGACTGGAAGGCCTGGTACACCGCCCACAGCGGGCAGGCGTTGCCGTGGCGCGGCAGCAGCAGGTGCGGCAGCGGAAAGCGCTTGGTGACGAAGCCTGCGGCATCCACCCGCATCATGCCGAAGGGGATGCCTTCGGCGCCCGCGCGGCGAAGCGTGATCAGGCGGTGGCACACCTGCTCGATGCTCGCGCCGAAGCGCTGCGCGAGGTGGTCGATGTCGTAGCGCGCGGCCAGCGCCGCGTCGTGGAAACGCTCGTAGGGCAGCAGTACCGCGGCGGCGAGGTAGGACGACAGCACCCGCTGCGCCCGCCGGCGCGCCGCGTCGCTCGTGAGCAGCGCCGAGCCCTCCAGCTGCTCGGCCACGGCCTGGCCCTGATGGAACAGCTCCACCGCCAGCCGCAGCAGCTGGAAGCGGCGGCTCGCGGGTGCGGCGGTGTCGGCGATCGACAGCTCACGGGTGGTCGCGTCGTAGAAGACCGCGTGGCGTGCCGAGCCGGCCGGGCGCACCACCGGCACCAGGTTGTGGATGCGCTGCAGGTGGGCAAGCACCGCCGCCTCGCTGCAGCCGTCGTCGAGTGCTGCGGCGACGCGGAAGTCCGCCGCCGCCTCCTCCAGACGCGGGAAGTGGTTGTCGTGCTCGAAGATGAAGTCGTCCACCTCCTCGACCGGCGTGATCGAGCGTGTGCTGGTGTGCGCCTTGTCGAAGAACGCGGCGAGCGCCTGCGCCACGTCCGACAGGCGCGCGCTCTCGGTGTCGACGATGGACACGAAGCGCCGGTGCTGCTCGGGCGTGAGGTCGTCGACCGTCTCGAGGATCTCGGCCGAGGAGCGAATGGCCGCGACACGGCTGAGCATGCTGTGCACCGCGTCGCCGAGAAAGGGGTCCTGGTTGAGCCGGTCCGACAGCGCGCTCACCGCGCGCCGGCCGTCCAGCCAGGCGCGGTGCAGCGTGATGAGCGCGCGGCCCCAGCCCGCATGGCGGCTGGCCAGCGCATCGGCCGAGGCGAGGTCCAGGTGCAGCTCAGCCAGCAGAGGCTCGCCCGCCAGCTCGCCGAGGTCGCGCACCAGGCGGCGTTCGG
>JBIQKU010000147.1:0-8656 GCA_044506225.1 Rubrivivax sp.
CACCTTCCGCGCCAGCGGCGCCGGCGGCCAGCACGTCAACAAGACCGACAGCGCGATCCGCATCACCCACCTGCCAACGGGCATCGTCGCCGAATGCCAGGACGACCGCTCCCAGCACCGCAACAAGGCCAAGGCGATGGCGGTGCTTGCCGCGCGCCTGCGCGACAAGGAGACCAGCGAGCGCGAAGCCAGGGAAGCCGCCACGCGCAAGGGCCTGATCGGCAGCGGCGACCGCAGCGACCGCATCCGCACCTACAACTTCCCGCAGGGGCGGCTCACCGACCACCGCATCAACCTCACGCTCTACAAGCTGCAGTTCGTGATGGACGGCGACCTGGACGACGTGATCGGCGCCCTGCGCGCCGCCCGCGCGGCGGAACAGTTGGCCGCGCTGGAAAGCGGCGAGGCATGACGCCCACGGTGGCCAGCGCGCTGGCCGAGGCGCGTGCGCGCGGCCTGGACCGCCTGGACGCACAGCTGCTGCTGGCCCACGTGCTGCAGCGCCCGCGCAGCTGGCTGCTGGCGCACGACACGGATGCGCTCGCGCCGGCGCAGGCCGATGCCTATGCACACGCCGTCGCCCGCCGGGCCGGCGGCGAGCCGCTCGCCTACATCGTCGGCCACAAGGAATTTCACGGACTCACCCTGGCCGTGGATGCGTCGGTGCTGGTGCCGCGGCCCGACACCGAAACCCTGGTGGACTGGGCGCTGGAACATCTGGATGCCGGGCAAGCGCTCGCCGTGGTCGATCTCGGCACCGGCAGCGGCGCCATTGCGCTGGCGCTCAAGCACGCACGGCCGGCTGCAAGGGTGCATGCCGTCGATGCAAGCGCGGCGGCGCTGGCCACCGCCCGTGGCAACGCGCAGCGGCTGGGTCTCGACGTGGCTTTCCACCTCGGCCATTGGTGGTCGCCGCTGGCCGGTCGGCGCTTTGATCTGGTGGTCGCCAACCCGCCCTACATCGCCGAGGGCGATCCGCACCTGCCGGCGTTGCATGCCGAACCCGCGATGGCGCTCACCGCGGGCGTCGATGGGCTGCAGGCGATCCGCGACATCGTCACCGGGGCCGGCGCCCACCTCGCCGCCGGCGGCTGGCTGCTGCTGGAGCATGGCCATGACCAGGCCGAGGTGGTGGCGGCGCTGCTGCAGGCCGCCGGCTTCGGGAGAGTGAGCAGCCGCACCGACCTGGCCGGCGTGCCGCGCTGCACCGGCGGGCGCTGGCCGGGCGCAGAAACAATCTGACGCAACCGCCCCGTCACCCCCCTCCTCCGCTGCCTAGCATGTCCCCGGGCCGCTTGGCCGGCCCGCCATACACAGCGCCGGAGGAGATGACATGACGCGAAACCTTCCCTGGGCGACCGCCACTGTGGCCGCAGCGGCACTGCTGGGCACCACCATCGGCGGCGCCAACGCCGCCGGCCCGGCCCACGGCCAGGAAGACTGGCCACGCTGGCAGGGCCGGCTCACCCTCGGCGCCGCCAGCGCGCCACTGCGGCTTGGGGCGCACGACAGAAACGCCTCACGCGCCAGCCTCAGCCTGATGGGCGACTACTACTTCGCCCGTCCCGGCTGGGCCCTCATCGAACAAGGCGGCTTTCGGGCGACGAGCGGCCTGGTGCTGGGGCACGGTGCACGCAGCCTGCTGACCCTGGGCACGCCGTCCAGCGCCCAGCCGCTGCGCCTGCAGGCACGGCAGCGCAGCGACCCCTGGTCGGCCTGGCCGGCGGGCACGGCGCCCGACAGCAGCACGCATGCCTACGTCGGCCTCGGCTACACCGGCGTCTCGCGCGGTGGCTGGGGGTTCAGCGCCGACGTGGGCCTGCTTTCGCACGATGGCCATGCCGCCCGCCTCGGCCGCGCGGCAGCCGGCAACGACGGCCTAGACGACGCCTTGCGGGCGCTGCGCCTTGCGCCGCTCGTGCAGCTGGGCGTGTCCTACGCCTTCTGAGCCTCCGCCGCTCGACGCCTGACGCCCGTCAAGCGGCGGCCGCCGTGCGCCGTGGGGCCATGGCCTTTGCCGTAAGCTTGTTTTCTTTCGTCCGTCACGCCCGCCAGGAGGCATTCGAACCATGAGCGACGTTCAACAACGCATCGACGACCTCGTCAAGAACAACCGCGTGGTGCTTTTCATGAAGGGCACCGCCCAGTTCCCGATGTGCGGCTTTTCCGGCCGCGCCATCCAGATCCTCAAGGCCTGCGGCGTCGAAGACCTGCAGACCTTCAACGTGCTCGAAGACGAGGACGTGCGCCAGGGCATCAAGGAATACGCCAACTGGCCGACCATTCCGCAGCTCTACGTCAACGGCGAGTTCGTCGGCGGCTCGGACATCCTGATGGAGATGTACGAAGCCGGCGAACTCCAGCAGATGCTCAAGGCCGAGGCCTGAGCCGGATGAGTGCGCCGCGCCGGGTGGTGCTCGGCCTCACCGGCGCGACCGGCGCCGTCTATGCGCTGCGCCTGCTCGAGCGGCTGAAGCAGGCCGGGCGCGAGACGCACCTGGTGGCGACGCCTGCCGGCGTGCTCAGCGCCCACCACGAACTCGGCCTGGACCGCGAGGCCATCGAGTCCCGCGCGGACCACGCCTACAAGCCCGCCGACATCGCCGCGGCGATCGCGAGCGGCTCCTTCGCCACCGAGGCGATGGTCATCGCGCCCTGCTCCATGAAGACGCTGGCCGCCGTGGCCCACGGCCTGTGCGACAACCTGCTCACCCGCGCCGCCGACGTCACGCTCAAGGAACGCCGCCGGCTGGTGATGCTCGTGCGCGAGACGCCGCTCAACCTCGCGCACCTGCGCAACATGACCGCCGTGACCGAGATGGGCGGCATCGTCTTCCCGCCGCTGCCGGCCTTCTACCACCGCCCGCGCAGCGTCGACGAGCTGGTGGACGACACGGTGGAGCGCGTGCTCTCGCTGATCGGCGTGGAAAGCGCCACGCCCCGGCCTTGGCAGGGGCTCTGAACCGCCGGCCTCAGGCGCCGTCGGACGGCGCGTACGCCCAGGCGCGGCGCGCACCGAACACCAGGTTCGGGTACTGCGCCTTGCCGCGGCTGCCGTTGTAGCGCCCGAGCGCGAGAAACAGGTCGCCACGCTCGATGTCGAGGTAGTGGCGCAGGATCACGCAGCCGAAGCGCAGGTTGGTCTGCATGTGAAAGAGCTGGTGCACATGCCCGTCGCCGATGAGCCGCGCCCAGAACGGCATCACCTGCATGTAGCCGCGTGCGCCCGCCTTGCTGATGGCGTACTTGCGAAAGCCGCTCTCCACCTGGATGAGCCCGAGCACGAGCGAGGTGTCCAGGCCCGCGCGCTTGCTCTCGTACCACACGGTCTCCAGGAATTCGACCCGCGTGCTGTGCTCCGACATGCGCCGCTTCAGCCGCTCGCTCATCGTGCCGAGCCAGCGCAGGTAGGCCAGCCGGTCTTCGATGCGGTCGAACTGCGGCCGGGGCGGCGCGCTGTTGGCGATCGCCGCCGACAGTGCGGAGCGCACGGCATTCGCCAGCGGCTCCTCGACCTGGCCGGCATGCGCGTGCCGCGCCCATGCAAGCGCCAGCGGCGCTGCCAGCAGCGCGCGCCGGCGCAAGGTCATGTCGCCAGCTTGCCCTTCACGAAGGACGCGATGTCGGCCGCCGGCACGGCCGTGGCCTGCGCATCGCGCCGGCCTTGGTATTCGACCTTGCCGTCCTTCAGGCCACGGTCGGAAATCACCACCCGATGCGGCACGCCGATCAGCTCCCAGTCGGCGAACATGGCGCCTGGCCGTTCACCGCGGTCGTCGAGCATCACGTCGATGCCCTGGGCCTGCAGATCGTCGTGCAGCGCATCGGCCGCGGCGCGCACCTCGGCCGAACGTTCGTAGCCGATCGGGCAGACCACCACGGTGAACGGTGCGATGGCATCGGGCCAGACGATGCCGCGCTCGTCGTGGTTCTGCTCGATCGCCGCGCCCAGCAGCCGGGTCACGCCAATGCCGTAGCAGCCCATCTCCATCAGCTGTGGCTTGCCGTTCTCGTCCAGATAGGTCGCACCCATCGCCTGCGAATACTTGGTGCCGAGGTAGAACACATGGCCGACCTCGATACCGCGCTGGATGGCGAGCGCCCCCTTGCCGTCGGGCGACGGATCACCCTCCACCACGTTGCGGATGTCGGCCACGAGATCCGGCTCGGGCAGGTCGCGGCCCCAGTTCACACCGGTGTAGTGGAAGTCGGCCTCGTTGGCCCCGCAGACGAAATCGCTCATCGCCGCGACCGTGCGATCGGCCACCACCGTCACCGGCTGGCTTGTGCTAATCGGGCCGAGATAGCCGGGCTTGCAGCCGAAGTGGTCCTCGATCTCGGCGGCCGTGGCGAAGCGGTAGCCGTCGGCCAGGCCGGGCAGCTTCGATGCCTTCACCTCGTTGAGCGAATGATCGCCGCGCACCAGCAGCAGCCACACGGTGGTCTTCACCACATCGCCGGCGTCGTTCTTCTGGTCCGTGGCGAGCACCAGCGACTTCACGGTCCGCCCCAGCGGCAGCTTCAGCAGGTCGGCGACGTCTTCGCAGGTGCTCTTGCCAGGCGTGGGCGTCTTCTCGAGCGGCTGGGCAGGTGCCGCACGCGGTGCGGCGGGTGCAAGCGCCTCGGCCAGTTCGATGTTGGCGGCGTAGTCGGAGTCCGGGCAGTAGACGATCGCGTCCTCGCCGGTATCGGCAATCACCTGGAACTCGTGCGAACGATCACCGCCGATGGCGCCGGTGTCGGCCGCGACCGCACGAAAGCGCAGGCCCATGCGCTCGAAGATGCGGATATAGGCCGCGTACATCGCCTCGTAGCTGCGGCCGGCGGCCTCGACGTCACGGTCGAAGGAATACGCATCCTTCATCGTGAATTCGCGCCCACGCATCACGCCGAAACGCGGGCGGCGTTCGTCGCGGAACTTGGTCTGGATGTGATAGAAGTTTTTCGGCAGCGCCCGGTAGCTGCGCAGCTCCTGGCGGGCGATGTCGGTCACCACCTCTTCGCTGGTCGGCTGAATGATGAAGTCGCGCTGATGGCGGTCCTTCACGCGCAGCAGTTCCGGCCCCATCTTGTCGAAGCGCCCGGTCTCCTGCCACAACTCGGCCGGCTGCACCACCGGCATCAGCAGCTCGACCGCACCGGCCCGGTTCATCTCCTCACGGATGATCTGCTCGATCTTGCGGATCACCCGCAAGCCCATCGGCATGTAGCTGTAGATGCCGGCGCCCAGCCGCTTGATGAAGCCGGCGCGCATCATCAGACGATGGCTGACGACTTCCGCGTCAGCGGGCGCTTCCTTCAGTGTGGAAACGAAGAATCGGGAGGCTTTCATCGGGGGGAAGGGAGAAAAGCACGGCGCGCGCGCTACCGGGAAACCCTCGGGCTTGATTCCCGTCACGCCGGTGCAATAATCGTTTCAACGAGAATTTTGGGGTTGATTATGCTCGACCGTGAAGGGTTCAGACCCAACGTCGGCATCATCCTGCTCAACCACAAGAGCCAGGTTTTCTGGGGCAAACGCATCCGAACCCACTCCTGGCAGTTCCCGCAAGGGGGCATCAAATACGGTGAGACGCCTGAGCAGGCGATGTTCCGCGAGCTCCACGAAGAGGTGGGACTGCTGCCGGACCATGTACGCATCATCGCCCGCACGCGCGACTGGCTGCGCTACGAGGTGCCGGACCATTTCATTCGCCGCGACGCGCGCGGCCATTACCGCGGGCAAAAGCAGATCTGGTATCTGCTGCAACTCATCGGCCGCGACAGCGACATGAATCTGCGGGCCTCCGACAAGCCCGAGTTCGACGCCTGGCGCTGGAACGAATACTGGGTGCCGCTCGAAGTGGTGATCGAATTCAAGCGCGACGTGTACCAGATGGCGCTCACCGAACTGGCGCGCTACCTGCCGCGCGGCGCGCACCACAACCGCTACCTGCGCTCGGGCATGCGCCCGCACCACCGCGACGAGGAGCCGCCCGCGCAGGGCGCCGGCGGCGCACAGTCCGAATCCGACGTGTCCGTGGAGTGAGCCGCAGGCGCCCGGCGCGTCAGCCGAGCACGAGGTTGTCGCGGTGGATCATCTCCGGCTCGGCGCTGAAGCCGAGCAGCCGCTCGAAGTCGCTCGACGGCCGGCGCGCGATGAGGCGCGCCTCGGTGCTCGAGTAGTTCGACAGGCCGCGGGCGATCTCCACGCCCTGCGCGCTGCACACCGCGATCACGTCGCCGCGCTGGAAATCGCCGCGCACTTCCATCACGCCGATCGGCAGCAGGCTCTTGCCTTCGTCGCGCAGCTTCGCCGCCGCGCCGTCGTCGACGAGCACGGCGCCGCGCAGCTGCAGATGGTCGGCCATCCACTGCTTGCGCGCGGCGAGCTTCTGCGTCGGCGCGACGAGCGCGGTGCCGATCGCCTCGCCGGCCGCCAGGCGCAGCAGCACGTCGGGCTCGCGGCCCCAGGCGATCACGGTGCTCGCGCCGCTGCGCGCCGCGCGCTTGGCCGCCAGCACCTTGGTGATCATGCCGCCCTTGCCGATGCTCGAGCCCGCGCCGCCCGCCATGCGCTCGAGCTCGGGCGAGCCCGCCGCCGCCTCGCCGATGAGGCGGGCCTGCGGATCGCGGCGCGGATCGGCCGAATACAGCCCCGGCTGGTCGGTGAGGATCACCAGCAGGTCGGCCTCGATCAGGTTGGCGACGAGCGCGCCGAGCGTGTCGTTGTCGCCGACCTTGATCTCGTCGTTGACCACCGTGTCGTTCTCGTTGATCACCGGGATGACGTTCAGCCCGAGCAGCGTCAGCAGGGTCGAGCGCGCGTTCAGGTAGCGCTCGCGGTCCGCCAGGTCCGCATGCGTGAGCAGCACCTGGGCGCTGCCCATGCCGTGCTCGCGCAGCTTGGTCTCGTACATCTGCGCAAGGCCCATCTGGCCGACGGCGGCCGCGGCCTGCAGCTCGTGCAGCTCCTTCGGGCGCACGGTCCAGCCGAGGCGCTTCATGCCCTCGGCGATGGCGCCGCTGGACACCATCACGACCTCGCGGCCCTGCCGCGCCAGCGCCGACAGCTGCCGGCACCAGTTGTCGATCGCCTGCGCGTCGATGCCGCGGCCCTCGTTCGTGACGAGGCTGGAGCCGACCTTGACGACGATGCGGCGTGCGTTCCCGCCGTGCGCGCTCATGATGCGTCGCCCGAAGCGGCGCCGGCATCCGCGAAGCGCGGATCGGGCGCATCGGGCACGACGTTGCGCACCGCCGCGACGTGCCGGTACGCCGCCTGCACGAGGCCCTCGCAGCCCTCGCGCGTGAGCGCGGAGATCTCGAACACCGGCCCCTTCCAGCGCAGGCGCCTGACGAAGTCCTTCACGCGCGCCTCGCGCTCCTCGGCCGGGACCATGTCCAGCTTGTTGAGCACCAGCCAGCGCGGCTTGTCGTGCAGCGACTCGTCGTACTTCTTCAGCTCCTTGACGATCGCCCTGGCCTGGGCGACCGGGTCCACGCCTTCATCGAAGGGCGCGAGGTCGACGACGTGCAGCAGCAGGTGTGTGCGCTGCAGGTGGCGCAGGAACAGGTGGCCGAGGCCGGCGCCTTCGGCCGCCCCCTCGATCAGCCCCGGGATGTCGGCCACGACGAAGCTCTGCTCGGGACCGGCGCGCACCACGCCGAGGTTCGGGTGCAGCGTCGTGAACGGGTAGTCGGCGATCTTCGGCCGCGCGTTGGAGATGGCGGCGATCAGCGTCGACTTGCCGGCGTTGGGCATGCCGAGCAGGCCCACGTCGGCGAGCACGCGCAGCTCCAGCTTCAGCTTGCGCTGCGCCCCGGGCCAGCCGGGCGTCTTCTGCCGCGGCGCGCGGTTGGTGCTGCTCTTGAAGTGCAGGTTGCCGAAGCCGCCGTCGCCGCCCTTGGCCAGCAGCACGCGTTCGCCAGGCACCAGCAGTTCGGCAATCACCTCGCCGGTCTCGGCGTCCTTGATGATGGTGCCCATGGGCATGCGCAGCACGATGTCGTCGGCCGCCGCACCGAACTGGTCGGAGCCGCGCCCGGGCTCGCCGTTGCGCGCCTCGTGCCGGCGCGCGTAGCGGAAATCGATCAGCGTGTTGAGGTTGCGGTCGCCCACGGCGAACACGCTGCCGCCTCGCCCGCCGTCACCCCCGTTCGGTCCGCCGAAGGGAATGAACTTCTCGCGGCGAAAACTCATGCAGCCGCTGCCGCCGTTGCCGGCGATGACGTCGATGGTGGCTTCGTCGACGAACTTCATGTCCTGGTGTCGCTTTCGGAGGGATGCCTGTCGCCCGGCCGGTGTGTGCCGATCGACCACACGCCCAGGCCGATCAGCAACAGCGGCCACCAGTCGCGCAGCCAGTGCCACTGGAGCCAGCCGAGGTTGTGGGCCAGCAGCGCGCAGCCGATGACGATCAGAACGATGCCGCTCTTGTTCATGCTGGCGTCCGGGGCAGTCGAGGTGCGAAAGATGGTAATGCAGCGTGCAAAAAACAAGCCCCGGCGGGCCGGGGCTTGTTCGGTGGCGAGAGGGCGGTTTACGCCAGCGCCTTGATCGCGACCGTCGAGCGGTTCAGCGGGCCCTTGACCGTGAAGACCACTTCGCCGTCCGTCAGTGCGAACAGCGTGTGGTCGCGGCCCATGCCGACGTTGGCGCCGGCGTGGAAGCGCG
>JBIQKU010000148.1:0-8445 GCA_044506225.1 Rubrivivax sp.
TTCATGCGCGCGCTGTATGCCGAGCAGGCGCGCCGGCAGGCGGAGTCCGCCGCGGCGCAGGCGCTCGCGCAACAGGAGCGCGAGCGCCTGGCGCGCGAGGAGCAGTCCTACCTCATCTCGATGATGGCGCACGAGATCCGCACACCGGTGGCGGTGATCGACGCGGCGCTGCAGTCGCTGCAGGTGCTGGACGAGCAGATCACGCCCGAGCGCCGCCAGCGCCACGAGCGCATCGCGCGTGCGGTCGGGCGCATGAACGCGCTGATGGAGCTCGCGCTCGCGCAGGACCGCCTCGAAGTGGCGAGTTGGAAGCAGGACCTGGTGACGCTGGATGCGCCCGCGCTCACCCGTGAGGTGGCCGCTGCCATCGGCGGCTCGGCCGAAGCCCGCGTGGCGATCGACGCGGCGCCCGACCTGTGCAGCGTGCAGGCCGACGAACGCATGCTGCGTTTCGCGCTGATGAACCTCATCGACAACGCGCTGAAGTACTCCCCGCCCGGCAGCACTGTGGCGGTGACGCTGCAGGCGCTGACCCATGAGGGCCGCGCCGGCGTACGCTGGGCGGTCGTCGACCAGGGCCGCGGCATCCGCGACGGTGACCACGAGCGCATCTTCCACAAGTACTTCCGCGCTGCCGATGTCGCCGAATCGGCCGGCCTGGGCCTGGGGCTGTACCTCGTCGACCAGATCGCGCGGCGCCACCACGGCTGGGTGCGCGCGGTGCCCATGCCGCCGGGCAGTGGCGCGCGCTTCGAATGCTGGCTGCCGTGCGTGCAGAAGGAGAGGGCGTCGTGATCCGACTCGCCGTGGTGGAAGACAACCCGGACTTGCGCGAGGAGCTGGTCTTCCACCTCTCGCGCCAGGGCCATGCGGTGACGGGCCTCGCCGACGGCGTGGCGCTGGACGCCCACCTCGCCGCGGCCGAGGTCGACGTGCTGGTGCTGGACCTCGGCCTGCCCGGCGAGGACGGGCTCGCGATTGCCGCGCGGCTGAGGCGCACGCACCCGCAGCTCGCCATCGCCATGCTCACCGCGCGCGGCCAGCTCGAGGACCGGCTGCTCGGGCTGAAGACCGGGGCCGACATCTACCTCGTCAAGCCGGTCGACATGCGCGAACTCTCAGCGGTGGTGGAAAGCCTGTACCGACGCCTGCACCGCGTTGCCGCAGCCGAGGCCGACACGGCGGCCCAATGGCGGCTCGATGCCTACACCATGGAGCTGCGCTCGCCAGCGCGGGAGTCGGTGATGCTCACGCCCACCGAGTTCAATCTCATGCAAGAGCTGGCCGCCGCCGCGCCGGAACCCGCCACCCGCGCCCGCCTGGCCGAAGCCATCGGCCACCCCGAGCCCGATTTCGACTACCGCCGGCTGGAAACCGCCATGAGCCGGCTGCGCAAGAAGATCGAATCGCGCTGCGACGAAGGCAGCCCCCTGCGCAGCGCGCGCAACGTCGGCTATGTGTTCGCCGCGCAGATCAAGGTGCGCGAGGGCGGGTGAACGCTGAGGCACGGGGCCACGTGCGGCCCAGAGCCACCGTGCCCTCGTTGCCTGACCGCACGCGTACACGCGCCCGCACCGCACCGCACCGCACGTGCACCCCACAGCCCGTTCGTCCTGAGGTATCGAAGCCCCACCCATGCACCAAGAAGCCCTTCGATACCTCAGGGCGAACGGTTCAGGGCACGCAGGGAACGGTTCAGGACGCAGGGCGAACGGTTCGTCGAGATCCCGCCCGCAAACGGCCAGGCGAGGGAGGCTTTGCCCGCCGCAGCACAATGGACGCCTACCGTTCACTGCACTGCCCCGACCATGACCTACCCCGACACCCAGCTTTTCATCGACGGCCAATGGCAAGACGCGGCGGATGGCCGCAGCCTGGCGGTCGTCAACCCGGCCACCGGCAAGGAGATCGGCCGCGTCGCCCATGCCGGCACCGCCGACCTCGACCGCGCGCTGGCCGCTGCGGAAAAAGGCTTCGCCACCTGGCGCGACACCCTGCCCGTGGCGCGCAGCAAGATCATGCGCCGTGCCGCCGGCCTGGTGCGCGAGCGTGCGGGCGACATCGCCCAGATGCTGACGCAGGAGCAGGGCAAGCCGCTCGCCGAGGCCAAGGGCGAGGTGCTGTCCGCGGCCGACATCATCGAGTGGTTCGCCGAGGAGAGCTTTCGCATCTACGGCCGCATCGTGCCTTCGCGCAGCAACGTTGCCATCCGCCACATGGTGCTGAAGGACCCGGTCGGCCCGGTCGCGGCCTTCACGCCCTGGAACTTCCCGGTCAACCAGGTGGTGCGCAAGGTGAGCGCCGCGCTCGCCACCGGCTGTTCCATGCTGGTGAAGGCGCCGGAGGAAACCCCCGCCGGCCCGGCCGCGCTGATCCGCGCGTTCGCCGACGCCGGCCTGCCCGAAGGCGTGCTGGGCCTGGTCTACGGCTCGCCGGCCGAGATCTCCAGCTACCTCATCCCGCACCCGGTCATCCGCAAGATCACCTTCACCGGCTCGACCGCGGTGGGCAAGCAGCTCGCCGCCGTGGCCGGCCAGCACATGAAGCGCGTGACCATGGAGCTCGGCGGCCATGCGCCGGTGATCGTCGCCGAGGACGCGGACATCGCGCTGGCCATCAAGTGCGCCGGCGGCGCCAAGTTCCGCAACGCCGGGCAGGTGTGCATCTCGCCGACGCGTTTCCTGGTGCACAAGAGCATCGCCCAGGAATTCGGCCGTGCGCTCGCCGCACATGCGCAAGGCCTGAAGGTGGGTGACGGCCTGGCCGAAGGCACGCAGATGGGGCCGCTGGCCAACCCGCGGCGCGTGAGCGCCATGGCCGAACTCACCGCCGACGCACTGGCCCAGGGCGCCACCCTGCTGGCCGGCGGCGAGCGCATCGGCGAGGCGGGCAACTTCTGGCAGCCCACCATCCTGGCCGACGTGCCCACCACCGCGCGCATGTTCAACGACGAACCCTTCGGCCCGCTGGCCGGCATCCGCAGCTTCGAGACGCTGGACGAGGCGATCGCCGAAGCCAACCGCCTGTCCTACGGCCTGGCGGGCTATGCCTTCACCCGCTCGCTGAAGAACGCCGACCTGCTGGCGCGGCGTGTCGAGGTGGGCATGCTGTGGGTCAACATGCCGGCCATGCCCTCGGCCGAGATGCCCTTCGGCGGCATCAAGGATTCGGGCTACGGCTCCGAGGGCGGACCGGAGGCGCTGGAGGCCTACCTCAACAGCCGCGCCGTGTCGGTGATGAACGCTTGATGCGAGTGGGCCGGCCCGCTTCACCACTCCCGGCCCCTCGTTGACCGCCGAGGCCGCATCCACGATGTCGGCCCCGGCCGCGGTCTCGCCGCTCAGCCCGTTCCGCCACCGCGTGTTCGCCGTCATCTGGACGGCGACGCTGGTGTCCAACATCGGCATCTGGATGCAGAACGCGGCCGCGGGCTGGCTGATGACCACGCTCGCGCCCGACCCGCGCACCGTGGCCCTGGTGCAGGTGGCGGCGGCACTCCCGATGTTCCTGCTGAGCCTGCCGGCGGGCGTGCTCGCCGACCTGCTCGACCGCCGCCGCCTGCTGCTGGCCATGGAGGTGGTCATCACCGCATTGACGGTGGGCTTCTCGTTCCTCGTCGGCGCCGGGCTGGTGACGCCGGCGGTGCTCGCCGCCTACATCTTTCTGTCGAGCGCCGCGGCCGCCGCCATCTCGCCGAGCTGGCAGGCCATCGTGCCGCAGCTGGTGCGCCGGCCGGGTGACCTCACCCCCGCCATCGGGCTCATCAGCGTGAGCGTCAACATCAGCCGTGCCATCGGCCCGGCGCTGGCCGGCGTGCTCATCGGCGCCTGGAGCCTGGCCGCCCCGTTCGCCGTCAACGCCGCCTGCAACCTGGTGTGCGTGGCGGCACTGTGGTGGTGGCGCCCGGCGCCTCCGCCGGCCACCGACCTGCCGGCGGAGGGTTTCGGCCAGGCCATCCTCGTCGGCCTGCGCCATGCACGCTACAACACGGCGCTGCGCGCCACGCTCGCGCGCGCCAGCGGCTTCTTCCTCTTCGCCAGCGCCTACTGGGCGCTGCTGCCGCTGCTGGCCCGCGAGCAGATCGCCGGCGGGCCGGCCCTGTACGGGCTGCTGCTGGGCGCGATTGGCGTGGGCGCCATCGCCGGCGCCTTCGTGCTGCCGTGGGTCAAGGCGCGGCTCGGGCCCGACGCGGTCGTCGCGCTCGGCTCGGGCGGCACGGCGCTCGCACTGCTGGCCTTTGCGCTGGCTCGGCAGCCGGCGCTCGCACTGGCGGCGGGCATCGTCGCCGGGGTGTCGTGGATCGCTGTGCTGGCCACGCTCAATGTCTCGGCGCAGACGGCCTTGCCGGGCTGGGTGCGCGGGCGCGGGCTGGCGGTCTACACCACCGTCGCCTTCGGGACGATGACGCTGGGCAGCCTGTTGTGGGGCGAGGCCGCCGATGCCTTCGGCCTGCCTGCTGCGCATGGCGCGGCGGCAGCAGGGCTGCTGCTGAGCCTGCCGCTGCTGCGTGCGCGCCGGCTGCAAAGCGGCGAAGGGCCCGACCTCACGCCCTCCATGCATTGGCCCCAGCCGGTGCTGCCTGCGGCGGCGCACGGTGAACGCGGCCCGGTGCTGGTGCTGGTGGACTACCGCATCGCCGCCGCGGACCGCGAGGCCTTTCTGCGCGCGGTGCACCGCCTGGGGCGTGCGCGCCAGCGCAACGGCCTGTACCGCTGGGGCATCTTCGAAGCCGCCACCGAGCCCGGGCACTGGACGGAGACGTTTCTTGTCGATTCATGGCTCGAGTACCTGCGCCAGGGCGAGCGTGTGACCCGCGCCGACATGGCGCTGCAGCGTGAGGTGCAGCGCTTCCATCAGGGCCCCGCACCGCCGCAGGCGCGGCATTTTCTTGCCGAGGGCGAACCGCGGTGGATGCGCTGATCGCCGCCTCCGCGCGTGCGCTGGCGGCGGGCGATCCGCTGCGTGCGCTCGACCGCGTCGCGCTGCGCGACGACCCGCCGGCGCTCGCCCTGCGCGGCATCGCCATGGCGCAGCTCGGCGAGCTGGCGCAGGCGCGCCTGTTGCTGCGCCGTGCGGCGCGGGCCTTCGGCGCGAACGAGCCCCTCGCCCGCGCGCGCTGCGTCGTCGCTGAGGCGGAGGTGGCGCTCGCGATGCGCGAGCTCGCCGGCGCGGGGCACGGCCTCACGTCGGCCGTCGCCATGCTGCAGTCGGGCGGCGACCACCGCAACGCCCTGCAGGCTCGGCTGATCGAGACGCGCCGGCTGCTGCTGCTCGGCCGCCTGGAGGCCGCCGCGACCCTGCTGCACGCCTTGCAGGCCTCGCGCCTGCCGCCCGCCCTGGCGGCGGTGGCGGCGCTCGCTGGCGCCGAGCTCGCGCTGCGCTCGCTGCACAGCGCGGCGGCGCAGGCCGCACTCGCCCAGGCGCAGGCGGCGGCCGCGCAGGCGGGCATTCCGGCGCTGCAGGCCGAGGTGGCCGAGATGCAGGCGCTGCTCGAGCGCCCCGCGGCACGCCGTGTGGACGGCGGGCGCGAGCAGATGCTGCGCCTGCACGAGGTCGAAGCGCTGCTCGGCGGTACGGCGCTGGTGCTCGACGGCTGCCGCCGCGCGCTGCAGGCCGGCGAACTGCGGGTGCCGCTCGCGCGCCGGCCGGTGCTGTTCGGCCTCGCCCAGGCGCTCGCCGCGGCCTGGCCGGGCGATGTGTCGCGCGAGGCGCTGATCGCGGCGGTGTTCCGCCAGCGTGATCCCGACGACACGCACCGCGCCCGGCTGCGGGTGGAGATCGGGCGACTGCGCGCGCTCGCCGCGCCGCTCGCCCGGATCGAGGCCACGTCCGGCGGCTTCGCGCTGCGCCCCCAGGGCGAACGCGAGCTGGTGGTGCTTGCACCACCCGTGGACGGCGAGCCGGGCGCGCTGATCGCGCTGCTGGCCGATGGGGCGGCCTGGTCGACCTCGGCGCTGGCGCTCGCGCTCGGCACCAGCCAGCGCAGCGTGCAGCGTGCGCTCGCCGAACTCGAAGCCGCGGGCCGGGTGCGCGCCATCGGCCGCGCCCGCACACGCCGCTGGCTGGCGCCGCCGCTCACCGGTTTCGCGACGCTCTTGTTACTCCCGCCCGCGCTCGCGCTCGCCTAGATTGGCCTCACCGCGCCGATCCGGCGCCCCATCAGGAGCCCCCATGAGCCAGCAGACCCTCGAAGACCGCCCCCGTGTCCACGCCGCCGACATCGTGCGTGAGTACGGACCCCTGGCCGATTGCGTGAACGGCGTGACGCATGCGCGCGGCAGCGTGTGGGCCGCCGTCGGCGAACGGCTGGTCGCCTTCGATCCGGCCAGCGGCGAGACCGTGCGCACCCTGCCGTGCCCGGGTGATGCCGGCACGGCTTTCGACGGCACCCACCTCTACCAGATCGCCGAGGCGCGCATCGACAAGATCGACCCGGCCACCGGCCAGGTGCTGGCCTCCATTCCCGCGCCCGGCGCGGGCAACGACTCGGGCCTCACCTGGGCCGAAGGCAGCCTCTGGGTGGGGCAGTACCGCAACCGGAAGATCCACCGGATCGATCCACTGTCAGGCGCCGTGCTGCGCACCATCGAGTCCGACCGCTTCGTCACCGGCGTGACCTGGGTGGACGACGAGCTGTGGCACGGCACCTGGGAAGGCGAGGAGAGCGAATTGCGCCGCATCGACCCGGCCGACGGCACGGTGCGCGAACGCCTGCAGATGCCGGCCGGCACCGGCGTGAGCGGCCTGGAGTGGGACGGCGGCGAGCTCTTCTATTGCGGCGGCGGACCGAGTGGCAAGGTGCGCGCCGTGCGCCGCCCCGCGCGCGAGAGCGCCTGAGAAACCGAGGGGCGGTGCGGGGTCCTTAACATTGCCCCGCATGTCCGTCGGCCCCATCGACTTCGTCCACGACTCCGCCCTCGTCGCCCGCCACCTCATCGGCGCGATCCTGACGCTGGACGGCGTGGGCGGGCGCATCGTCGAGGTCGAGGCCTATGACCGCGAGGACCCGGCCTCGCACAGCTTCTCCGGCCCGACGACGCGCAATGCCGCCATGTTCGGCCCGCCGGGGCGGGTCTATGTGTACCGCTCCTACGGCATCCACTGGTGCTTCAACATGGTGTGCCGCGAGGAAGGGCACGGTGCCGGGGTGCTGATCCGCGCGATCGAGCCGCAGCATGGCATCGACACCATGCGCGAGCGCCGCGGACTCGTCGAACCCCGGCTGCTGTGTTCCGGGCCGGGACGCATCTGCCAGGCCATGGGCATCACGCTCGCGCACACCGGCATGCCGGTGGACGCGCCGCCGTTCGAGCTGCAATGGCCCGAGGCGCCGGTGGACATCGTCACCGGCCCGCGCATCGGCATCTCGAAGGCGGTGGACGTGCCCTGGCGCTTCGGCCTCGCCGGTTCGCGCTTCGTCAGCCGGCCGTTCCGCTGAGGACGGGCCGGCGGCACGCAGCTTGCCGCATCGTCGGCCTGCCACTCTTGTCGAAACCGCCATGCCCGATCCGCACACTCCTGCGCGCCGCGAGGGCGACACCGTGCCCGAGCTGTCCTTCCGCATGCTGCGCGACGGCGACTGGGTCACCCTGAGCACCGACGAACTGTTCGCCGGCCAGAACGTCGTCGTCTTCTCGCTGCCCGGCGCCTTCACGCCCACCTGCTCGTCCACCCACCTGCCGCGCTACAACGAACTCGCGCCGGCGCTGCGCCGCGAGGGCATCGACCGCATCGTCTGCATCTCGGTGAACGACCCCTTCGTGATGGCCGAGTGGGGCGCCGACCAGGAGGCGCAGAACGTGCTGCTGCTGCCCGACGGCAACGGCGCCTTCACCGAGCAGATGGGCCTGCTGGTGGACAAGAGCGACCTCAACTTCGGCCGGCGCTCGTGGCGCTATTCGATGCTGGTGCGCGACAAGGTCATCGAGAAGATGTTCATCGAGCCCGACAAGCCGGGCGACCCCTTCGAGGTGTCCGACGCCGACACCATGCTCGAACACATCGCCCCCGGCGCCAGGCGCCCCGACCAGGTGGCCGTGCTGTCCCGCGCCGGCTGCGCCTTCTGCGCCCGCGCCAAGGCCATGCTCACCGAGGCGGGCATCGATTTCGTCGACCTGCCGCTGGCCCACACCGTGCGCACCAAGGCGGTCGGCGCGATCGCCGGCGCGGCGACGGTGCCGCAGGTGTTCATCAACGGGCAGCGCATCGGGGGTACCGAAGAGTTGCAGGCCTATCTTGCGCAGCGCGGGTGAATCCGCTGGGTGAGTGAGGTCGCGCCACACGGCCATCGTGAAATCCGGTTCGCGCTGAGCCTGTCGAAGCGCTCTCCGTGACAACCCCCGCCACAAACCCCGTTCGCGCTGAGGTATCGAAGCGCTCGTCACCGAAGCCCCGTTCGTGCTGAGCTTGTCGAAGCACATTGCGCGAAAGGCGGTTTGATCGTTG
>JBIQKU010000149.1:0-8233 GCA_044506225.1 Rubrivivax sp.
CGTAAGGCTGGCCCACCTCTTCGAGCGCCCAGCGAACGCGCATGTCGCGCGCGAGTCCCTGCCCGCGATCAGGCGACGCGGCAAAAGCGGTGAGGATGGCGGTCATCTGAAGTCTCCTTGATGATCGGTGCCGGCCCGCGATCGAACGCACGCGGGCGTTGCGCCGCCCTGCCGCGTTGGCACGTGGCACGCCGTGCCGCTGCGCCCCGGCTCACGCGTGCGCCGCGGAAAGCTAGCATGCGAGCCGCGACACGAGACCCGGAACAGGGAGCTGCGTCATGACAGGAATGGCCCGCCGCCTCGCTGCAACGTTGATGGCCATCGCCGCCCTGGCGCTCGCGGCCTGCACCGGCACCACCTTCGAGCCGCCCGATGTGCAGGGCTCGCCGCTGATGGTGGCCGTTGACGGCAAGCCGTTGCTGCTCGTGCTGACCAAGCAGGAGGAGCGCCGCGTGTTTCGCACCGGTGGCGGCCGCCGCAGCCAGTCGACCGAGCGTCTGGACACCTATTTCCATTTCGACCTGCGCGCCTACGACCCGGCGACGGCCACACCGCTGTGGCGCGCGCGGCTGGCGACCTTCGACGATCCGAAGGCGGCCACCGCCGTGCGCAGCACGCGCATCATCGGCTCGTCGACCAGCGGATCCCTGCTCGGCCAGGAAGGCGACCGCGTCTGGCTGCAGATCGCCGAATCGCCGCTGGCCGTGACGGCGCGCGACGGCGCGGTGCAGGTGGACGCCGCCGCGATGGAGGCCGCCAACCCGGAGCTCGCCGGGCGCCTGCCCAGCGAGGCACGGTTCTACGGCTTCGACCGCGGCCTGGTGGTGCATGCGGCCGACGCGCGCCGCTGGGTCGTCCGCGGCCCGGCGCTGAAGGCGCAGCCCTGGACAAGCCCCGCACCCGCGGCCGCACCTGCGCCGCTGAAGGCCAACGGCATGCCGAAGATCGTGCCCTTGCGCCCGATCGGCGAGGTGCCGGCGCGCATGGCCCTGATCGACGGGCGGCGCATCGGCCTGTACTCCGCCAGGGAGGCGCATGAAGCGGCCAACGACCCATTCGGCGACCGGCTGATCTACCCCTACACCATCGTCGACGAGGGTGCGGCGTCGCGGCGCAGCTTCTGGACGGTGCACACGCAGCAGGTGCAGCGCTTCGACGAACGCCATGAGCGCATCCGCGAGCTGACGCCCATCGCCGACAGCCCGGTGTTCCTGCGCGGACGCTTCCTCAAGCAGTTGCCCGGCGAGACGGCGCTGCCCGCCACGGATCCGCCCGGTGTGTTCGTGTGGCACAGCTCGCGCATGGACGACGCAGGCCGACTCTCGCTCACGCGGCTCGACGCGCAGCTGCGCCCGCTGTGGACCACCGAGCTGCCGCTGAGCGAAAGCGGCACGGCCAATCCGGTGCGCTACTGGCTGCTGGACAAGCACGTCGTGGTGATGGGGCAATGGAGCCGCGAGGTCGATCACCGGGTGAGCCGGCATGCGCATCTCGTCAGCATCGCGATGGGCGACGGCGCGATGGTGGCGCACAACCTCGGCCTCGAGCCCACCGACAAGCGCGATCCCACGAAGGTGGCGCCCCGCGACGCCGGCGAGGCGGCGGACGCAGACTGACAGCGTCCTGAGCAACGAAAGGGTCCGGCCCGTCAGTCCTTGGCCGCGACCTGCAGTTCCCGCACCGGCCGCACCTCGATGCTGCCGTGGCGCGCGGGCGGAATGCCGGCGGCGATCTGGATCGCCTCGTTGAGGTCCTTGGCGTCGACGAGGTAGTAGCCGGCCAGCATCTCCCGCGTTTCGGCGAAGGGGCCGTCGAACAGCGTGACCTCGCCGTTGCGCACGCGCACCGTGGTGGCGGTGTGCGTGCCGTGCAGCGGGTCGGCCGCCAGCAAGCGCCGGCCGGCGGCGAGCCGCTCGGCGTAGTCGGCGCATTCGGCGTCGCTGCACGCGTTCCAGTGCGCAGCGTCGAGGTAGACCAGGCAGAGGTACTTCACAGCGTCGCGGCCAGTTCGGCCAGTTGGTCGGTGCACTGGCCCCAGCCCTGGTGGAAGCCCATCTTCTCGTGCGTCTCGCGGTCTTCGGCGCTCCAGTGCCGCGCGCGGGCGGTATAGCGGGTGCGGCCGCCGCCGAGGTCCTCGAAGCTGAGGATGAGCGTCATGAACGGCTTGGCCGAGGGCTCCCAGGCGCGCGTGTAGGCGTCGGTGAAGACCAGGCGCTCATTGGGCACCACCTCCAGGTAGACGCCCGGGTTGGGAAACTCCTGGCCGTCGGGGCCGCGCATCACCACCAGGCTGGCGCCGCCCGGGCGCACGTCGGTCTCTGCATGCGGCGTGGTCCAGGGCCGCGGCGCGAACCATTGCTTCATCAGCGCGGGTTCGGTCCAGCAGCGGTACGGCTTCTCGCGGGGCACCGCGATGTCGCGCGTGAGTACCAGCTCGTGCTCGATCGTCATGATGGGGTGTCTCCTTGCAGCGGGTTCATTCGAACGGGATGGGCTCGCCGTTGACGGCCCAGCTCACGCCGAAGCGGTCGGTCAGCATGCCGAAGGTCTTGGCCCAGAAGGTGGGCGCGAGCGGCATGGTTACCTGGCCGCCCTGCGACAAGGCCTCGAAGGCACTGTACGCCTCGTCGATGCTGTCGTACTGCAGCGCGATCATCACGCCCTTGTTGCCCTCGAAGGGCATGCCGGGCGGCACGTCGCCGGAGAACAGGCGTGCGCCGCCGGGCAGCACGAGCGACGCATGCATGATGCCGTCGCCGCTGGGGATGCCGCCGCCCGCGCAGCCCTCCGCCGGCGTGTCCATGTGCGGCATCTCGTCAAAGCTCATCATGGTCTCGATGGTGGCACCGAGCGCCTGGGCATAGAAGGCGAAGGCCTCGCGGGTCTTGCCGTCGAAGCTGAGGTAGGGCGTGAGCGTGGTGGGCATGTCGGTCTCCTGAAGGTGGATGAGAGGGCGGCGGCCATGCGCCGGCACTGTCTTGTCGAACGGCAGCGGCGCGTTTCGACAGCCCTCCGAAAAAAAACTTCAGCCGCCCAGATCCGCCAGCCGGCGCTCCAGCACGCGCCGCTCGGGCGCCTGCCGGGCGAGGGCAATGGCATCGCGGTAGTGCGCCCGCGCCTCGTCCAGCCGGCCGGCACGGCGGTACAGGTCGGCGGCCGCGGCCGCTGCGGCGTGGTAGCCAGCCAGATGCGGCAGCAGCGGCTCGATGAGCGCCAGGCCCGCCAGCGGGCCGTCGCGCATCGCCACCGCGACGGCGCGGTTGAGCGCGATCACCGGGCTGGGCTCGAGGCGCAGCAGCGCGTCGTACAGGCCGACGATCTGCGGCCAGTCGGTCTCGGCCGCGCTCTCGGCCTCGGCGTGCACCGCGGCAATCGCCGCCTGCAGCGCATAGGCACCGAAGCCGTGCTGCGACAGCGCCGCCTCGGCCATCGCGCAGCCCTCAGCGATGGCCTCGCGGTTCCACAGGCTGCGGTCCTGCGCCTCGAGCGGGATCAGTTCGCCGTCCGCGGTGGCGCGCGCCGCGCGGCGCGCGTCATGCAGCAGCAGCAGCGCCAACAGGCCCAGCACCTCCGGCTCGGGCAACAGCGCGTGCAGCAGGCGCGCCATGCGGATGGCTTCGTCGGCCAGGCCCGCGGCATGCGCCGCATGCCCTTCGTTGAACACGAGGTACACCACACGCAGCACGCTGGCCAGCCGTGCGGGCCGCTCGGCCGGCTCCGGCACTTCATAGGGAATGCGCGCCGCCGCGATCTTGGCCTTGGCGCGCACGATGCGCTGCGCGAGCGTCGGCGTGGGCACCAGAAACGCATCGGCAATCGCCTCGGTCGTCAGGCCGCACACCTCGCGCAGGGTGAGGGCGATGCGCGCCTCCTCCGCAAGGCTGGGGTGGCAGCAGGTGAAGACGAGCCGCAGGCGGTCGTCCTCGATGGCCTCGCGTTCGTCCCAGCGCTGTTCCCAGCCGGGTGCCTCGTCGGCCACCGATTCGATCAAGCCCTGGGCATCGTCGCCGGCCACGAAGCGCCGGTCGCGCCGCAGGCGGTCGATCGCCTTGAAGCGGCCTGCCGACACCAGCCACGCCACCGGATTCGCCGGCACGCCCTGCGCCGGCCATTGTTCGGACGCGGCGATGAAGGCATCGTGCAACGCGTCCTCGGCCGCATCGAAGCTGCCCAGCAGGCGCACCAGCGTGGAGAACACGCGCCGGCTGTCCTGGCGGTAGATCTCGCTGACGGTGTCGTTCAGGGGTGTCGTCATGATCGGAACCCTGGCTCGCGTGTCGTCCGCTGGCCTGCGCAGACGAAAAAAAACACCTGACGTCGCCGCCAGGTGCTTTCTTCTCTACCGTATTTGGTAGGCGCGATTGGACTCGAACCAACGACCCCCACCATGTCAAGGTGGTGCTCTAACCAGCTGAGCTACGCGCCTGCGAAGCCGCGCAGTATAGCAGTGAAGCGGCGCCCTCCAAGCGCCCCGTCGCGACGAATCGGCGGCGTCAGCGGCGGCGCGCGCTGCGCACGCCGTTCACCCGCGCTACCTGCGACAGCACATGCGGCAGGCGCGAGGATTCGCTGACCTCGACCGTGAAGCTCATCCAGGTGCTGCCGCCGCGCGCATCGCGCCGCGGCTGGTTCTTCACCCCGACGACGTTCATCTTCTCCTTGGAGAAGACCTCGGAGATGTCGCGCAGCAGCCCCTGCCGGTCGATCGCCTCGACGATCACCTCCACCGGATAGACGGCCGCCCGGTCGCCGCGCGGCACACCCCACTCCACCGGGATCACCCGCTCGTGCGAGCGTTCGGCGATCTGGCGGAAGTTCAGGCAGTCTGCGCGGTGGATGGCCACACCGCGCCCGCGGGTCACATAGCCGCGGATCGGGTCCGGCGGCGCGGGGCGGCAGCAGCGCGACAGCGTGGTGAGCAGCGACTCCACGCCCACCACCAGCACGCCGCCGCGCCCGGCGTCCGCGCCGGTGCGCGGGCGCTTGAGCGCGACGACCTCGTCCGGCGTGGGCGGCGGCGGCGCCGGGCGCAGCAGCTGCTCGATGTTGCGCAGGGAGAACTCCTCCTTGCCCACCACTTCGAACAGCGCGTCGGCATTGCGAAAGCCGAGCTGCGCGGCCAGGTCCTCGAGCTTGAAGGCGGTGCGCCCTTCGCGCTGCAGCAGCTTCTCCACCGCCTCGCGCCCGCGCGCCACGGTGGCGGCCTGGGCGCGGGCGTTGAACCAGCCGCGCACCTTGGCGCGCGAACGCGGGCTTTGCAGGTAGCCGAGCTCGGTGTTCAGCCAGTCGAGCGAGGGCCCGCCTTCCTTGGTGGCGGTGATCTCCACCGTCTGGCCACTGTGCAGCGGGGTGTTCAGCGGCACCATCACGCCGTCCACGCGCGCGCCGCGGCAGCGGTGGCCGAGGTCGGTGTGCACCGCGTAGGCGAAGTCGATGGGCGTGGCGCCGGGCGGCAGCTCCACCACCGAGGCCTGCGGCGTGAACACGTAGATGCGGTCGTCGAACAGCGGTTTGGCACCCTCGGCGGCGGCGCCCTGCCCGCCTTCGTCGCCGTCCGCGCCGGAGAAGTCCCGCTCCCAGGCGAGCAGCTGGCGCAGCACCGCCTTGCGGGCCTCGGCCACGCGGGCATCGAACTCGCTGCTCGCAGCCACGCCGGCATAACCCTTGGTACCCGCCTCCTTGTAGGCCCAGTGCGCGGCCACGCCATGCTCGGCATGCTCGTGCATGGCGCGGGTGCGGATCTGCACCTCCACCGTGCGGTCGTCCCGGTCCAGCACCACGGTGTGCAGCGACTGGTAGCCGTTGGGCTTGGGGCGGGCGATGTAGTCGTCGAATTCGCCCGGCACCGGGCGGAACACCGCATGCACGCGGCTGAGCACGGCGTAGCAGTCGGTCACCTCGGGCACGATGACCCGCATGGCGTGCACGTCGAACACCCGGTCGAAGTCGAGGTCCTTGCCCTTCATCTTCTTCCAGATGCTGTAGAGGTGCTTGGGCCGGCCCTGCACCTCGGCCTGCAGGCCCTGGCGCCGCAGGTCGTCCTGAAGTTCGCGGCGAAACGCCTCGACGCGCTGCTCGCGCTCCACGCGCTTCTCGGCAAGCAGCCGCGCCACGAGGTGGTAGTTGTCGGGTTCGAGGATGCGGAACGAGAGGTCCTCGAGCTCCCACTTGATCTGCCAGATGCCCAGCCGGTTGGCCAGCGGCGCGAACACCTGCAGCGTCTCGCGCGCGAGCGTCTCGGGGCATGGCCGGCGCGAGGCGGTGTAGTGGCGCAGCGTCTGCAGGCGCGAGGCCAGGCGCAGCAGCACGACCCGCAGGTCGTGCGAGAAGGCGAGCAGCATCTTGCGCACGCGTTCGGTCTGCTGGGCGCGCTGGTCCACACCCACCTTGGCCTCGCGTGCGGCGCGCTGGATCTGCACCAGCCGGCGGGTGTTCACCACCAGCCCGGCATGGCCCGGGCCGAAGGCCTTGGCGATCACTGTCTCCGGATCCTGCAGAAAGTCGGCCGCGTAGACCAGGTAGGCCGCCGCCCGCATGGACGGCGCCGCACCGATGCGCTGCAGGATGGCGGCCACGCCGTCGGCATGCGCCAGCGCATCCTCGCCGGTATCCAGCGGCTGGCCGGCCAAGAGCGGTTCGGCGAAGGCCCGGGCGCGCAGCAGTTGGGCCTGCTCGTCGGCCGAGGGCACCTCGGCCAGCCGGACGATGGTGGCCGTGTCGGGCCGGGCGTCCGATGCAGTGGCTTTCATGGCTCGTGCAGGAACTCCCGCACCACGTCGATCTGCTCGCGCTGCACCAGCGTGGGCGCATGGCCCACGCCGGCGAACTCGTGCAGGCGCGCCTTGGGGCCGCGCTGCTGCATGGCCAGCGCGGTGTCGCGGGTGAGCAGGTCCGACTCGGCACCGCGCAGCAGCAGTGTCGGGCAGCGGATGGCGTCGTAGCCTGCCCACAGCGCGGCCTCGCCGGCGGCCATCAGCGCCGGCGTCATGGCCTTGACGGGTGTCGCGATCTTCGGGTCGTAGTGCGGGATCCAGGCGTCGCCATCGCGCTCGAGCATGGGCCGCGTGAGCGCGAGCCATTGCTCGCGCGTGTGCGGCCCGAAGCCCTGCGAGATGCCCCACAGGTAGTCGGCCGCCTCCTCCACCGTCTGCCAGCGCCGCGGCTGTCCGAGGTAGCCGGCGATGCGGGCGATGGCCTCGGGCTGTATGACCGGGCCGACGTCGTTGAGCACCAGGCGGTCGATGGGCGAATTGGCCAGCGATGCGAGCGCCATGCCGATCAGCCCGCCCATGGAAGTGCCCACCCAGTGCACCGTCCGCGCATTCACGCGTGCGAGCAGGGTCACCATGTCGGCCACGTAGGTGGGCAGCTGGTAGCCCATGGGGTCGGACAGCCAGTCGGACTGGCCGCGGCCCACCACGTCGGGGCAGATCACGCGGTAGTCGCCGGCCAGCGCCTGGGCCAGGGCGTCGAAGTCGCGGCCCTGGCGCGACAGGCCATGCACGCACACCAGCGCACGCGGGTTGTCCGGCTCGCCCCATTCCCAGTAGGCCATGCGGTGCAGACCGCGCGCGTCCAGGCATTGCACGTGGCTAGAACGGGGTTGGGTCATCTCGGGGTCCGTCGGCTCTTCGATAATCTTCATCGTATCAACGCAAAGGACGCACCATGTTCGAAGGAAAAACGGCCCTCGTCACCGGCTCGACCAGCGGCATCGGGCTGGGCGTTGCCCTGCGCCTGGCGGCCCAGGGCGCCAATGTCGTGCTCAACGGCTTCGGTGACGCCGACGGGCCGAAGGCGCAGGTCGAGGCGCTGGGCGTGAAGGCCGGCTACCACGGGGCCGACATGAGCAAGCCGGCCGAAATCGAGGCCCTGATGGCCTATGCCGCCGAAGCGTTCGGCGGGGTGGACATCCTCGTGAACAACGCCGGCATCCAGCATGTGGCGCCGGTCGAGGACTTTCCGGTCGCCAAGTGGGACGCCATCATGGCCATCAACCTCAGCTCGGCCTTCCACACCACGCGCCTGGCGATTTCGGGCATGCGCAAGAAGAACTGGGGCCGGGTGATCAACATCGCGTCGGCGCACGGCCTGGTCGCGTCGGCGCAGAAGTCGGCCTATGTCGCGGCCAAGCACGGCATCGTGGGTTTCACCAAGTCCATCGCGCTCGAGACGGCCACCACGGGCATCACCGTCAACGCCATCTGCCCGGGCTGGGTGCTCACGCCGCTGG
>JBIQKU010000150.1:0-8154 GCA_044506225.1 Rubrivivax sp.
ACTGGAAGACCTTCATCGAGGTCTACCTCGAGGACTACCACGTCGGCCCCTTCCACCCCGGCCTCGGCCAGTTCGTCACCTGCGATGACCTGCGCTGGGAGTTCGGCGCCCATCATTCGGTGCAGACGGTGGGCATCAACAACGCGCTGGCCAAGGCCGGCTCGCCGGTGTATCGCAAGTGGCACGACGCGGTGCTCGCGCTGAGCGGCGGCACGCCGCCGCGCCACGGCGCCATCTGGCTCACCTACTACCCGAACCTGATGATCGAGTGGTACCCGAACGTGCTCGTCGTCTCCACGCTCTACCCGAAGGGGCCGCAGAAGACCGTCAATGTGGTCGAGTTCTTCTACCCCGAGGAGATCGCCGCCTTCGAGCGCGAATTCGTCGAGGCGCAGCAGGCCGCCTACTGGGAGACCTGCGAGGAAGACGACGAGATCGCCCTGCGCATGGACGCTGGGCGGCGCGCGCTGATGGAGCGCGGCGACGACGACGCCGGCCCCTACCAGAGCCCCATGGAAGACGGCATGCAGCACTTCCATGAGTGGTACCGCCGCCGCATGACGCAGCGCGGCTGAGCAGGCCGCGCCACCCCGCGCCCTCGTCCACGCCCGGGCAGAATCGCGCGATGTCTGCTGCGTGGCTGATGGTCGGCGCCTCCCTGCTCTTCGCGGTGATGGGCGTGTGCGTGAAGCTCGCGTCCGAGCGCTACGGCCTGGGCGAGATCGTGTTCTACCGCGGCCTCACCGGCGCGCTGATGATGGGCACGCTCTGCCGCCTGCGCGGCGGCACGCTCGCCACCCGCGTGCCGGTGATGCACCTGTGGCGCGGCATCGTCGGCGTGACGGCGCTCAGCCTCTGGTTCTACGCCATCGGCGGGCTGCCGCTGGGCACGGCGGTGACGCTCAACTACATGTCGTCTATCTGGATGGCGATGTTCCTCATTGGCGGCGCCATCATGCTCGGGCGCTCACGCATCGACTGGCGGCTGTTCGCGACCGTGCTGGTGGGCTTTGCCGGCGTGGCCCTGGTGCTGCGCCCGACCGTCGAGCGCGAGCAGCTGTGGCACGGGCTGGTCGGGCTGCTGTCGGGCCTGGTGTCGGCCATGGCCTATCTGCAGCTCGCCGCGCTCGGCCGGGCCGGCGAGCCCGAATTCCGCACGGTGTTCTATTTCTCGGTCACTGGGGCGCTCGGCGGCATCGCGATCAGCCTGTGGAGCGGCTGGCATGCACACACCGCGGGCGGCCTGTTGCTGCTGCTGTCGGTGGGCGTGACCGCAACCGCCGGCCAGCTGATGATGACGCGCGCCTATGCCACCGGCCGCACGCTGGTCAACGCGAGCCTGAACTACCTCGGCATCGCCTGGGCCTTTGCCTTCGGCGTGCTGTTGTTCGACGATCCCATCACCTGGATGGCGATGGCCGGCGTGCTGCTCATCATCGGCGCCGGCCTGTCGGCCACGCAGCTGCGCAGCCGCGGCGGGCCGGCCGACGTGCAGCCCAGCGCCGAATCCTGAACCGCAGCCCATCACCGCAGGCCATCACCGCAGCCCATCACCCGCATGCACTACACCACCCTGATCGATGCCGGCGAACTGCGCACGCTGATGGCGCACCGCGCGCCGCTGGTGCTGCTCGACGCGAGCTTCGACCTCGCCGATGCGCAGGCCGGCGAGCGCGCCTACCTCGAGGCGCACATTCCGGGTGCGCAGTACGTGCACCTCGAGCAGGATCTCTCGGGCACATCCAACGGCCGCAACGGCCGGCACCCGCTGCCCGGGCGCCAGGCGTTCGCGCGCACCGCCGGCGCTTTCGGTATCACGCCGCAGACCCAGGTCGTCGTCTACGACCGCCAGGGCGCCACCTACGCGGCACGCGCCTGGTGGCTGCTGCGCTGGATCGGCCACGGCCCGGTGGCCGTGCTCGACGGCGGCTTCGACGCCTGGCTGGCGGCCGGCGGCGAGTCCGAAAGCGGCGCGCAGGCCCGCAGCCCGCTCGCCGACTATCCGCTGCAGCCGGTGGCCATGCCCACCGTCGACGTCGACGAACTCGAGCGCTCGCTGGCCACGGTGCGGCTGGTCGATGCGCGCGCGCCAGAGCGCTTCCGCGGCGAGGTGGAGCCCCTGGATGCGCGGGCCGGCCACATCCCGGGCGCGCTCAACCGCTTCTTCCGCGACAACCTCGCCGCGGACGGCCGCTTCAAGCCGGCCGAGACCCTGCGCGACGAGTTCACCGCCCTGCTCGGCGAAGGGGGCGCCGCGCCGGTGGTGCACCAGTGCGGCTCTGGGGTGACGGCCTGCCACAACCTGCTGGCCATGGAGGTCGCCGGCCTGGCGGGTTCGGTGCTCTATCCGGGCTCGTGGAGCGAGTGGTCGGCCGACCCGTCTCGCCCGATCGCCAAGGGCTGAGCCCGCCGACCGCGGCGCCGGCTTGACGCGCCGCGAGACCCCGGCCTACGCTGCACCGGCACGCCGGCGCCGGCGTGCACCATTCCTATCGCAACCGCCGGAGGTGACCATGTTCCAACGCATTCTTGTTCCGACCGACGGCTCGGACATCACCGCGAAGGCGGTGCAGACCGGCATCGGCCTGGCGAAGTCGCTGGGGGCGCGCCTGCTCACCATCAGCGTGAAGGAGCCGTTTCCCTACAGCGCCATCTCCGAGATGCAGCCCACGCCGCCGCAGGAATTCTTCGATGCCCAGGAACGCATCGCGAGCCAGCGCATCAAGGACGTGATCGCCGCCTGCGAGGCCGCGGGCGTGGCCTGCGAGGGCCACACGGTGGAGGCCCTGCACCCCTGGGAAGCCATCATCGACCACGCGACCCAGCACGGCTGCGACCTGCTGGTCATGGCCTCGCACGGGCGCCGCGGCGTCTCGGCGCTGCTGCTGGGCAGCGAGACGCAGAAGGTGCTGACGCACAGCACCATCCCCATCCTGGTCGTGAGGTAGGCCGGCGCGTTCAGTGCGTGTGCGGCAGCGAATGCGCCGCGAGCACGACGATCAGCAGCCCGGCGCCCAGCCAGAAGAGCTGCGCCGCCGTGTCGCGCAGCGACAGCCGGTGCTGCAGCTGCGGGATGAGGTCGGCCACCGCGACGTAGATGAAGCTGCTCGCGGCCACCACCAGCAGGTAGGGGAACAGCGATTCCCAGGGCCCGACGATGAAGTAGCCGAGCACCCCGCCTGCCACCGCCGACAGGCCCGAGGCGGCGTTGTAGAGCAGCGCCTTGCGCCGTGAGAAGCCGGCGTTGAGCAGCACGATGTAGTCGCCCACCTCCTGCGGGATCTCGTGGGCGATGACGGCGAGTGCCGTGACCACGCCGAGCTGCGTGTCGGCGAGAAAGGCGGCGGCGATGATCACGCCGTCGCAGAAGTTGTGGATGCTGTCGCCCATCAGCACCGACCAGCCGCCGCGCCCGGCCTGCTGGCGGTCGAAGCCGTGGTGATGGTGGTGGTCGTCGCCCTCGTGGTGGTGCTGGTGGCGGTACAGCTCGGCCTTCTCGAGCAGGAAGAACACCAGCAGCCCCACCAGCAGCGCCGCGAACAGGCTTTGCGGGCTCGCGCCGTGCGCCTCCTCGAAGGCCTCGGGCAGCACGTTGAGCAGCGCCGTGCCGAGCAGCACGCCCGCCGAGAGGCTGACCAGATGGCGTACCACGCGCGACAGCACGCCCACCGTGAGGCTGGCGGCCACCAGCACCGAGAGCAGGCCGCCGGCCAGGGTGGCGAGAACGATGTACGCGAGAGTCATGGGAAGCAGCGGTGGGCAACAAAACAGGCCGCATGTGCGGCCTGTGGGTGGATTGCGCGAAGCGGGTCAGGCAACGCCGTGTGCCTGCAGCCACGCGACGCAGCGTTTCCAGCCGTCCACCGCGGCTTGCTCGCGGTAGCTCGGCCGGTAGTCGGCATGGAAGGCGTGGGGTGCGTCGGGGTAGACGACGAACTCCGACTGCTTTGCCTGGGCGTTGCCGGATGCCAGCGCGGTTTTCATCTTATCGACCGTGTCAAGCGGGATGCCGCTGTCGGCGCCGCCGTACAGCCCGAGCACCGGGCCGTTGAGCTGCGCCGCCACGTCCACCGGGTGCTTCGGTTGCAGCGCGGAGCCGTTGCCCACCAGGCGCCCGTACCAGGCGACGCCGGCCTTCACGCCCGGGTTGTGCGCGGCGTACAGCCAGGTGATGCGTCCGCCCCAGCAGAAGCCGGTCACGCCCAGGCGCGAGGTGTCGCCGCCGTGCGCGCCGGCCCAGGCGACGGCGGCATCGAGGTCGGCCATGACCTGGCCGTCAGGCACCTTGTTGACCACCTCGCTCATCAGCTTGGGAATGTCGGTGTAGGCCTTCGCGTCGCCCTGGCGCACGAAGAGCTCCGGCGCGATGGCGAGATAACCGAGCTTGGCGAAGCGCCGCGCCACGTCGGCGATGTGTTCGTGCACGCCGAAGATCTCGGAGATCACCAGCACCACCGGCACTTCCGTCTTGCCCGCGGGCATGGCGCGGTAGGCCGGCATGTCGAAGTCGCCCACCTTGATGCTCACCGGCCCGGCGGCCAGGCCCGCGCTGTCGGTGCGCACCGTCTGCGCGGTCGTCGGCAGCACGGCGGCGGCGAAACCGCTGCCCACGGTGGTCTGCACGAAGTCGCGGCGGGTGTAGGCACGCGGTGCGTTCAGGGTCTCGGGCTCGGCGACTGGCATGACGGACTCCTTGTCGGCGTTGGGGGGACGGGCATTCTAGGAATCCCCGTGCGTGGGCGCCCTGGCCGGCGGGCCGCGGCGCCCGCTCGACGACAATGACCCATGGCTTCCCGCGCTGACGCGACCTCTCCCGCTTCGTCCGATTCCGCCTCCCGCGCCTGGCCAGCGGGCCAGCTTGCCGCCATCGACATCGGCTCCAACAGCTTCCGGCTCGAGATCGGCCAGCTCAGCCACGGCCGCTACCGGCGCATCGACTACATCAAGGACACCGTGCGCCTGGGCGCCGGCCTGGATGCCGACGGCATGCTGGGCGAGGAAGCCGCCGCGCGCGGCTTCGCCTGCCTGGCGCGCTTTGCCGAGCGGCTCGAGGGCGCCGCGCCCTGGCAGGTGCGCGCGGTGGCCACGCAGACGCTGCGCGAGGCGCGCAACCGCGACGACTTCCTGGAGCGCGCCGAGCGGGCGCTGGGCCTGCCGATCGAGGTCATCACCGGGCGCGAGGAAGCGCGGCTCATCTACGCCGGCGTGGCCCGGCTGCAGAGTTCGCGCCGCCAGCGCCTGGTCATCGACATCGGCGGGCGCTCCACCGAGATGATCCTCGGGCGCGGCCACACGCCGCAGCGCGCCGAATCCTTCCGGGTGGGCAGCGTCAGCCTCTCGCTGGCGTATTTCGCCGACGGCCGCTTCACCGCCGAGGGCTTTCGCGCCGCGCAGATCGCCGCCGGCGCCGAGCTGGAAGAGGCGCTGGCCGACTTCGCGCCGCAGCACTGGGAAGAAGCGCTCGGCTCCTCCGGCACGGCGGGCGCGGTGTCGCAGCTGCTTGCGGCCAGCGGCGTCACCGACGGGCGCATCACGCCGCACGCGCTGCGCTGGCTGATCGACGAATGCCTGCGTGCCGGCCACATGGACCGGCTGGCGCTGCCCGGCCTGAAGGACGACCGCCGCCCGGTCATCGCCGGCGGTCTCGCGCTGCTGTACACCCTGACGGTGCAGTTCGGCATCGACGAACTGCTGCCCACGCGCGGCGCGCTGCGCCAGGGCGTGATCTTCGACCTGCACGAGCGGCTGCATCCGGCGCCCCGGCGCCGTGTGCACGATGTGCGCGACGCGACGGTCGCCGCGCTGCAGCAGCGCTTCGGCGTCGACCTGCCGCAGGCCCGGCGCGTGAGCAGCCTGGCGCTCGCGCTCTACGACGCCGCGGGCGTGCCCGACGACAGCCGCGGCGAAGCGCGCCGCGAACTGAACTGGGCCGCGCAGCTGCACGAGGTGGGCATGATGATTTCCCACCACGACCACCACCGCCACGCCGCCTACGTGCTGGCCAATGCCGACGCGGCCGGCTTCTCGCAGTCGCAGCAGCGGCGCCTCGCGGACCTGGCGCTCGCGCAGCGTGGCGGCCTGCGCAAGGTGGAGTCGCGGCTGGCGCAGCCGGGCAGCGCATGGCAGACGCTGTGTCTGCGCCTGGCGGTGATCGCCTGCCACGCACGCGGCGCGGTCGACGCCTCGGCGCTCAGCCTG
The DNA here is from genome assembly GCA_044506225.1 of Rubrivivax sp. Classification (GTDB taxonomy): domain Bacteria; phylum Pseudomonadota; class Gammaproteobacteria; order Burkholderiales; family Burkholderiaceae_C; genus JAKFDI01. Next base: position 6,199 of record JBIQKU010000150.1, read on the forward strand.
CGCCGCGAGGGCGCCACGGCCACACTGGACCTGCCCGCCGCCTGGGCGCAGGCCAATCCACGCACCCTCTACCTGCTGCAACAGGAAGTCGACATCTGGGACCGCAGCGGGCCGCTGCGGCTGCGGCTGCGGCACTGATCCCGGCGCCAGACGCCGCGGCGCGGCCTACAGCCCGTCGGGCCCCTGTACCGCGTGCAGCAGCACCTGTGCGTCCTCGCGCCGGCGGTGGCGCAGCCACCACACGGCGCCCTTCTTCACCGACCAGTACTGCGGCTGGCCGCTGAGCAGCAGGGCCGCGACCTGGCCGAGCGTCGGCTGGTGGCCGACCACCAGCACCGGCTCGGGCGCATCGGGCCAGCCCACGGCCTCGAGCACCGTGCGCGGATCGGCGCCGGGCGCCAGCGCGGCCAGCGTGCGCACATCCCGGCCCAGGGCCTCGGCCGTGCGCTGCGTGCGCCGGGCGGGGCTCACGAGGATGCGCGTGGAATGCGCGAGCCGGGGGTTCAGCCACGCGGCCATGCGCCGGGCCTGCCGTTCGCCCTCGGGCGTCAGCTCGCGGTCGAGGTCGCTTCGGCCCGGCCGCTCGGCCTCGGCTTCCGCATGCCGCCACAGGATGAGGTCCATCGTCGACTCCAGTGTCAGAGCGCCGTCGCCGAGGGCGGCGCCACGTAGCGATGCATCAGCGCCTGCTGCGCGCTCGGGCCGTCGCTGCCCAGGCGCTCGTAGCTGCCGTCGGCGCACAGCATCCAGGCATCGCAACGGTCGTGCAGATAGGGCACGAGGCATTCGTCGATCAGCCGCTGGCGCAGCGCCGCGTCACGCACCGGCCAGGCGATCTCGATGCGCCCGAACATGTTGCGCCCCATCCAGTCGGCACTCGACAGGTAGAGGCTTTCCTCGTCGTCCGTCTCGCCCCAGCGGAAGTACAGCACGCGTGTGTGCTCCAGAAAGCGCCCCACCACCGAGCGCACGCGGATGCGGTCAGTCACGCCCTCGATGCCGGCCGGCAGCATGCAGGCGCCGCGCACGATGAGGTCGATGTCCGCGCCGGCCTGCCCGGCACGCATCAGCGCATCGATCAGCGGCAGGTCGGTGAGCGCATTCATCTTGGCGACGATGCGCGCCGGGCGCCCCTCGCGTGCGGCCTGCGCCACCCGCTCGATGGCCTGCACCATGCCGCGGTGCAGGGTGAACGGCGCCTGCAGCATCTGCCGCAGCGGCCGCGTCCTGCCCAGACTCGCGAGCTGCTGGAACACCGCATCGGCATCCGCGGTGATCTCGGCATCGGCGCTGAAGTAGCCGATGTCGGTGTACAGCCGGGCGGTCTTCGGGTTGTAGTTGCCGGTGGACAGGTGCACGTAGCGCGCAAGCCGCGGCTGCCCGCGGCGGCCCGGCTCGCGCCGCGTGACCAGCAGCAGCTTGGCATGCGTCTTCAGGCCCACCACGCCGTACACCACCTGCGCGCCCACGGCCTCCAGCCGTTCGGCCCAGTTGATGTTGGCCTCCTCGTCGAAGCGCGCGGTCAGCTCCACCACCGCCATCACTTCCTTGCCGCGGCGCGCGGCCTCGATCAGCAGGTCCATGAGCGGCGAGTCGCTGCCCGTGCGGTAGATGGTCTGCTTGATGGCGAGCACATCCGGGTCGAGCACCGCCTCGCGCAGGAACTGCAGCACCGGCTCGAAGGACTCGAAGGGATGGTGCAGCACCACGTCGCCCTCGCGCAGCTGCGCGAAGATCGGGCGCGTGCGCGGCAGCCGTGCCTGCGGCCATACCGGCTCGTGGGGCGCGAAGCGCAGCGCGGGCGCGTCCGCCAGGTCGATGAGTTCGTTCAGGCGCACCAGGTTCACCGGCCCCTGCGCCACATACAGCGCCCAGGGCACGAGCCCGAACTGCTGCAGCAGAAAGTCCGACAGCTCGGTGGGGCAGGTGTTCACCACCTCGAGCCGGATCGCCTGG
>JBIQKU010000151.1:0-8076 GCA_044506225.1 Rubrivivax sp.
TTCTGTAAACACTCCATGGAGGAGTCATGAGCGATATCGAATCCCGCGTCAAGAAGATCATTGCCGAGCAACTCGGCGTTCCCGAGGCGGATGTGTCCAACGAAAAGGCGTTCGTCGCCGACCTGGGCGCCGACTCGCTGGACACGGTCGAGCTGGTGATGGCCCTCGAGGACGAGTTCGGCATCGAGATTCCCGACGAGGAAGCCGAAAAGATCACCACCGTGCAACTGGCGATCGACTACGCCGTCAAGCACCAGAAGGCCTGAGCGGAGTCAGCATCGCATGAGTCGTCGACGCGTCGTCATCACCGGGCTCGGACTGATCAGCCCCGTGGGCAACACGGTGGCCGAAGGTTGGTCCAACCTGGTCGCCGGCAAGTCCGGCATCGCCGCCATCACCAAGTTCGATGCGTCGTCGTTTGCCTGCCAGTTCGCAGGCGAAGTGAAGGGCTTCAACGTCGAGGAGTACTTCCCGGCCAAGGAAGCACGTCACATGGACACCTTCATCCACTACGGATTGGCGGCGTCCATCCAGGCCGTGCGTGATGCCGGCCTGCCCACCGGCGACGCACTCAGCGAAGAGCAGGCCGAACGCATCGGCTGCCTCGTCGGCTCGGGCATCGGCGGCCTGCCGCTGATCGAGGAAACCCATGCGGAGCTCACCGCACGCGGCGCACGGCGCATCTCGCCCTTCTTCGTGCCGGCCTCGATCATCAACATGATCTCCGGTCATGTGTCGATCAAGTTCGGCTTCCAGGGCCCGAACCTCGCCATCGTGACCGCATGCACCACCGGCCTGCACTGCATCGGCGAGGCAGGGCGTCTCATCGAGTACGGCGATGCCGACGTGATGATCGCCGGCGGCTCCGAAGCCACGGTGTCGCCGCTGGGCGTCGGCGGCTTTGCCGCCGCGCGGGCGCTGTCCACGCGCAACGACGACCCCGCCACCGCCTCGCGGCCCTGGGACAGGGACCGCGACGGCTTCGTGCTCGGCGAGGGCGCGGGCGTGCTGGTGCTCGAGGAATACGAACACGCCAAGAAGCGCGGCGCGAAGATCTATGCCGAGCTCTGCGGTTTCGGCATGGGCGCGGACGCCTTCCACATGACGGCGCCCAATGTGGACGGCCCCAAGCGAGCAATGAAGGCGGCACTGCGCAACGCCGGCGTGAACGCCGACCAGGTCCAGTACCTCAACGCCCACGGCACCTCCACGCCGCTGGGCGATGTGAACGAGAGCAACGCGATCAAGTTGGCCTTCGGCGCCCATGCCAAGGACGGCATGGTGGTGAGTTCCACCAAGTCGATGACCGGCCACCTGCTGGGCGGCGCCGGCGGCATCGAATCGGTGTTCACCACGCTTGCGCTGCATCACCAGGTGGTGCCGCCCACCATCAACATCTTCAACCAGGATCCCGAGTGCGACCTGGATTACTGCGCCAACACGGCGCGTGAGATGGCAATCGAGTACGCCGCGAAGAACAACTTCGGCTTCGGCGGCACCAACGGCACCTTGATCTTCAAGCGCGTCTAGGGTGGCGCCACGCGCCGGCCTGCCGCTCTTGGCCCCGCGCCCATGCGCGCTGCTCCTGCGCTTCGCATCACGGTCCGGCGCTTCGGCGCCTGGCGCGTGTTCCTCATGCTGGCCTTGACGGCGGCTGCGGCCTCGCTGCTCGGCTGGGTGCTGCTGCCGCAGCGTGCGCCGGATGGCGTGGCTGCGGCGCTCGCGGCTGCCGGCGTTGTCGCCGTTGCCGCTGCCGCAACCCTGCTGCGCTGCCGCAGCGTCACGCTGCGCTGGGATGGGCAGGCTTGGCGCCTTCACGCTGGCACGATGGCGGACCATGCGGCGCTCGCAGGCGACGTGTCGGTCGCGATGGACCTCGGCGGCTGGATGCTGCTGCGCTTCATGCCGCGCCCGCCTTGGGGCTGGCAGCGCGGCCACTGGTTGCCCGTGCAGCGGCGAGGGCTGGAAGCCGACTGGCACGCATTTCGCTGTACCGTATATTCGCCGCGCCCGAAGGCCGGCGACGACTCCGACAAGGCAGTGTCCGAAAGCCGCGCCCGCGCCGAATCCCACGCATGAATCCCGACGCCGATGCCCCTTTGATCGAGCGCGTCAAACGCGGTGACGTCAAGGCGTTCGAGATGCTGGTCGTGAAGTACCAGCGCCGCATCGAGCGGCTGATCGGTCGCATGGTGCGCGACGTCGACCTGGTGCCCGACATCGCGCAGGAGACCTTCATCCGCGCCTACCGGGCCATCCCGCAGTTCCGCGGCGACAGCGCGTTCTACACCTGGCTGTACCGCATTGCCGTCAACACCGCGAAGAAGGCGCTCGTGGGCCTCAAACGCGACCCGATCGTGACGGAATCCGCACGGCTGTCGCGCGAGGAGGAGGACGAAACTTACCGGGGTGAAAACGAACTAAGCCACGGCGAAACCCCCGAGGCCGTGCTTGCGAGCAAGGAAGTGGCGGCGGCCGTGAATGCGGCGATCGAGGCGCTGTCGCCGGACCTGCGGCAGGCCATCACGCTGCGCGAGATCGAAGGGCTCAGCTACGAAGAGATCGCCGAACTGATGAACTGCCCCATCGGAACGGTGCGCTCGCGCATCTTTCGAGCGCGCGAGGCCATTGCCCAGCGTCTGCGGCCCTTGCTCGACACGCGCGAGGGTGAGCGGTGGTGAATGGTCCGGTGGCCGGGATGAATTGTGGAGAGCAGGCATGTTGACGAAGTCTGAGAGCCGTTTGCTGGAAGAACTGTCGGCGCTGGCCGATGGTGAGCTGGAGCCCGAGGCGCTGGCAGACATCTGTGCGCGTTGGCGCAACGACGTGCAGCTGCGCGATCGCTGGCATGCGTACCACCTGATCGGCGATGTGCTGCGCTCCGACGACCTGGCCGCCACCGCCGCGAAGGACGCCGCCTTCGTCGACGCGCTGCGCGCTCGCCTCGCGAGCGAGCCGGTCGTGCTGGCACCCGAGCCCGCGTCGCCGCTGCCGGCCGAGGTGCCGGCGCGCGCCGTGGTCCATGGCGGGCGCCGCGCCACCTGGGCATGGAAGGCGCCGGCCGCCGTGGCCGCCGGCTTCGTCGCCGTCGCTGGCGTGCTGACGGTCGTGCGTACACCCTTCACCGACTCGCCGGCCGCGGCCGGAGCGATCCTCGCCAGGTCCGCGGCGCCGGCCGTCGCCGCACAGGCGCCCCAGGCACCGGGCGCGCAGGCCTTCATCGCCAGCGGCCCCGTCGTGCGTGACGCACGCCTGGACCGCTACCTCAATGCGCACAAGCAGTTCGCCGGTACGGCGGCGCTGGGCATGCCGTCCGGCTTCCTGCGCAATGCTGCCATCGAGGCCCCGAACCGCTGACCGCTCGCGCTGACCGCCCGATCTGAATGCTCAAAGCCTCCGTGCTCGCGCTGGCCTTCGCCGGCACCCTCTGTTCCTTCGTGCCGATGGCACGTGCCGGTGCTGCGACGGCGGAGCCGGGCGCGCCGGTCGGCGCCAAGGAAGTGCGCGCCTGGTTGATGCGCATCCATGCCGCGGCGAGCCGCCGCAACTTCCAGGGCACCTTCATCGTGAGCGCCGGCGGCGGTGTGTCGAGCGCACGCATCGCGCACTACAACGACGGGCACAACCAGCTCGAGCGCATCGAATCGCTGGACGGCGAAGCGCGCTTCGTCTTCCGCCACAACGACGAGGTGCGCACCTTGTGGCCCGAGCAGCGCGTGGCGCTCATCGAACAGCGCGACCTGCTGACCTCGTTTCCCGCCTTGCTGCAGGTGAGCGACGACCGCATCGTCGACTTCTACGAGGTGCGCGCCCGCCCGCCCCAGCGGGTCGCCGGCTACGAGGCGAACGTGCTCATCCTGCGCCCGCGCGACGCCCATCGCTACGGCTACCGGCTGTGGGCCGACCGCGCGACGGGGCTGCTGCTGCGCTCCGACGTGCTCAACGCGCGCGGCGAGCTGCTGGAGAGTTCGGCCTTCTCGGACGTCGCCATAGACGTGCGCTCGCAGCCGCAGACCGTGCTCGAGCCGATGAACAAGCTCGACGGTTACCGCATCCTGCGCCCCGTGCTCACCCACACCCGGCTGGATCTCGAGGGATGGAGCCTGCGCCACGCCGTGCCCGGCTTTCGCCTCGTGAGTTGCGTGCGCCGGCCGATGCTGGATGTCGACTCGCCCGCCGATGCCGGCAGCATCACTGCGCTGCAGACGATCTACTCGGACGGCCTGACCTACGTCTCGGTATTCATCGAGCCCTTCGATGCCGCCCGCCATGCGACCCCGCTCGAGACTTCGCTGGGTGCGACGCATACCCTGATGCAGCGCCGCGGCGACTGGTGGATCACCGTGGTGGGCGATGTGCCGACCGCCACGCTGCGCCTGTTCGCCGACGAACTCGAGCGCGTGCGCTAGGCTCGCTGCGACTCGCGCGTGGCGGGCATGCGCGTTGCACGGCCGCTGGCGACAACTCGCTTCGGCCTGCAGGCTTTCGGCGCCGCGTCACCTCGAGGCAAGGAACACACATATGCAAGCAGCTCGACTCTTCTTCGGTGCCTCGCTGGTGCGGCGGCTGGCGTTCATGGTGGTGGCCTTCGGCCTGGCGGCGGGTGCTGCGCTCGCGCCTACGGCGAGCCGCGCGCAGGCGCCGGCACTGCCCGACTTCACCGCGCTCGTCGAGCGTGTGGGCCCGGCGGTGGTGAACATCCGCACCACCGAGCGCGTCGAGCAGCGGGGCATGGGGCCCTACGGCGAGATCGATCCGGAGGTGCTGGAGTTCTTCCGGCGCTTCGGCCTGCCCATTCCCGGCCCGCAGGCGCCGGGCCCGCGCGGCATGCCGCAGCAGCCCGACAGCGAACCGCGCGTGCGCGGCGTCGGCTCGGGCTTCATCCTCAACGCGGACGGCTATGTGATGACCAATGCCCATGTGGTCGAGGGCGCGGATGAGGTCTTCGTCACCCTGACGGACGACCGCGAGTTCAAGGCCAAGATCATCGGTACCGACAAGCGCACCGACGTGGCGTTGGTGAAGATCGAAGCCAGCGGCCTGCCCGTGGTGCGCATCGGCGGGATCGAACAGCTGAAGGTGGGCGAGTGGGTGATCGCCATCGGATCGCCCTTCGGCCTGGACAACACTGTCACGGCAGGCATCGTCAGCGCGAAGGCGCGCGAGACGGGCGAATACCTGCCCTTCATCCAGACCGACGTGGCGATCAATCCCGGCAACTCCGGCGGGCCGCTGATCAACATGCGCGGCGAGGTGGTGGGCATCAACTCGCAGATCTACAGCCGCTCGGGCGGCTTCATGGGCATCTCGTTCGCCATCCCGATCGACGAGGCCTCGCGCGTGGCCGACCAGCTGCGCGCCACGGGGCGCGTCATCCGCGGGCGCATCGGCGTGCAGATCGCCGAAGTCACCAAGGAGGTGGCCGAGGCCATCGGCCTGGACAAGCCGGTCGGTGCGCTCGTGCGCGGCGTCGAATCGGGCGGGCCGGCGGAGAAGGCCGGCGTCGAGCCGGGCGACATCATCACCCAGTACGACGGGCGCAAGGTCGAGCGCGCAGGCGACCTGCCGCGCATGGTCGGAGGGACGAAGCCCGGATCGAAGACCGCCATGCAGGTGTTCCGCCGCGGCGGCTACCGCGACCTGAACGTCACCGTGGCCGAGCTCGAAGCCGAGCAGCCGGTGCGCCCCGGCGACCGCAGCCCGCCGAAGGCGCCGACGGCCATCGGCTCGCTGGGGCTGGCCATCACCGACCTGAGCGAGCCGCAGCGGCGCGAGCTGAAGGTCAAGGGCGGCGTGCTGGTCCAGTCGGCGCAGGGCGCGGCCGCCCGCGCCGGCCTGCGGGAAGGCGACGTGATCCTCGCGATCGACAACCGCGAGGTCACGACCGCCGCGCAGTTCCAGGCGCTGGTGGCCAAGGCCGACACCGGCAAGCCGATCAGCGTGCTGGTGCGGCGGGGCGACTGGGTCAATTACGTGGTGATCCGGCCGGCCCGATGACGGGCCTGTCGCCGGTTACAACCGACTGCCGCGATGGGTCTTTCCGTATGTTGAGAAGCGCGGCGGCCGGCTTTCCGCGTCGACGAAAAAAATTGTCGACCAAGGATGTGGAAGTGAGCGCAAGCAAACTTATTTTGACTTCTCCATTCCGCCCGGACGAGGCCCGAATCGGCAGGCCGAAGCAGCGGTTTAGCGCCTCTTCGGGCGCATTCCATCGGCTCGCGAGCTATCCCCAAATCGTCCACAAGCAATTGTGGATAAGCTGTGTATGGAGATCGCTGTTGGTGTCCTGCAACGAGCGGAAATCGAGCAACGGCGCGGTTTCCGGCCGGGTGCTTTTGGCTACAATGAAGGCCCAACAAGCAGTTGCCATACGTTTTGTTGGAAGGCGCGTCACTCATTCGACGTGCCTTTTTTTTAGCCTCGGTCGCAGTCCCGGCGCGGCGTTGCGCGCCCTCACACCGCCCCTCGCTGTGAGCCTGCACTGAGCCGGTCTTCTCTTTCCGTCGGCGCCCGACACGCACTCGCGCCGACACCTTGCGGGCCTCATGGACCACATCCGGAATTTCTCGATCATTGCCCACATCGACCACGGCAAGAGCACGCTCGCCGACCGGTTGATCCAGCGCTGCGGCGGACTGAGCGATCGTGAGATGGAGGCGCAGGTGCTCGACTCGATGGACATCGAACGCGAGCGCGGCATCACCATCAAGGCGCAGACCGCCGCGCTCAGCTACACGGCGCGCGACGGCAGCGTCTACCAGCTCAACCTCATCGACACCCCCGGGCACGTCGACTTCTCGTACGAGGTCAGCCGCTCGCTGTCGGCCTGCGAGGGGGCGCTGCTGGTGGTCGATGCCAGCCAGGGTGTGGAGGCGCAGACGGTGGCGAACTGCTACACCGCCATCGAGCTCGGCGTCGAGGTGGTGCCGGTGCTCAACAAGATGGACCTGCCGCAGTCCGACCCGGAGCGCGCCAAGGAAGAGATCGAGGACGTGATCGGCATCGACGCGAGCGACGCCATCCCTTGCAGCGCCAAGACCGGCGACGGCATCGACGAGATCCTCGAGGCCGTGGTCGCGCGCATCCCGCCGCCGCGCGGCACGCTCGAGGCGCCGCTGCGCGCCATGATCATCGACTCCTGGTTCGACAACTACGTCGGCGTCGTGATGCTGGTGCGCGTGGTCGACGGCGAGCTCAAGCGCGGCGAGCGCTTCAAGATGATGGCGACGAACGCGGTTTACGCGGCCGAGCAGCTCGGCGTGTTCGCGCCCAAGTCCTTGCCGCGCGACCTGCTGCGGGCGGGCGAGGTGGGTTTCATCATTGCGGGCATCAAGGAGCTGCAGGCCGCCAAGGTCGGCGACACCATCACGCTGGACAAGAAGCTGCCCAACAACCTCGGCCCGGCCAGCGAGCCGCTGCCGGGCTTCAAGGAAATCCAGCCGCAAGTCTTCGCCGGGCTGTATCCGACCGAAGCCAGCGAATACGACCAGCTGCGCGACGCGCTCGAAAAACTCAAGCTCAACGATTCGTCGCTGCGCTACGAGCCGGAAGTGAGCCAGGCGCTCGGCTTCGGCTTTCGCTGCGGTTTCCTCGGCCTGCTGCACATGGAGATCGTGCAGGAGCGGCTCGAGCGTGAGTTCGACCAGGACCTGATCACCACGGCGCCGTCCGTCGTCTACGAGGTCGAGCTCAACGACGGCACGGTGCTCGAGGTCGAGAACCCCTCGAAGATGCCCGACATGGGGCGCACGCGCGAGATCCGCGAGCCCATCGTCACCGTGCAGCTGTACATGCCGCAGGACTACGTCGGTCCGGTGATGACGCTGGCCAACCAGAAGCGCGGCGTGCAGGTCAACATGGCCTACCACGGGCGGCAGGTGATGCTGACCTACGAGATGCCGCTCGCGGAGATCGTGCTCGACTTCTTCGACAAGCTGAAAAGCGTGTCGCGTGGCTACGCATCCATGGATTACGAGTTCCTCGAGAACCGGGCGTCGGACGTGGTCAAGGTCGACATCCTTCTCAACGGCGACAAGGTCGACGCGCTGTCCATCATCGTGCACCGCAGCCAGGCGC
>JBIQKU010000152.1:0-7997 GCA_044506225.1 Rubrivivax sp.
GGCGGCTTCGCGCGCCCGGCGCTCGGCCTCGCGCGTGGCCCGGGCACGTCCAGGCGGGGCGGGTGTGGCCTCGGCGCCCACCGAAGCGGCAAGGTCGGCCAGCACGAGCCGCTCGCCACCCACCCGCCCGGCCAGTCGCGGCCGCTCGCCGGTGGTGTCGAAGGTGAGCGCGGCCCGCAGCCGGCTGTCGGCGACGCGGGCATCATCGGCCACGAAGTTGTAGACCCCGCCGGTCTTGGCGATGCGGCCCTTCAGCACGAAGGGCCCGGTGCTGGGCAGCGTCACGCCGAAGAGGCTGCCTGCGGCGCCCAGCGAACGCCCGGTGAGGTCGACCGTGCCCTGCAGCTTGTGCAGGCTGAGCACGTCGGCCACGCGGCCGTCGAACTGCAGTTCGGCCTGCCCCGCCTCGATGCGCAACTGCACCGGCGTGAGCGGCGCGTCCTCGCCGGACGCCAGCAAGGGCATGGCATCGGCCGCCTCCAGCGCCGCGCGCAGCGGCTTGCCGTCATAGCGGCCCTCGACGTTCGCGCGCAGCCCCGCGGCAGCGCCCGGGGCGTCGTCGATCTGCACGGTGGCGCGCAGGTTGGCGGGAAGTTGCGCGTCGACATAGCTCAACTCGCCCTGACGCAGCATGAGTTGCTCGATACGCGGGGCGCCACGCTTGTCGGCATCGGGTGTGTCCTCGGCCTCAGGGTCGCCGAATTGCCAGGAGGCCTGGCCATCGTCGCGGCGTTCGGCATGCACCTGCAGCCGCTCGGCCTGCAGCAGCGCGATGTCCAGCGGCTCGCCGCGACGTGCGCGCAACAGCGCACCGTAGCGGAGCTTCATGCGCGCCTCCTGCGCCCGCAGGAAGTACGGCTGCTCGCTCCAGGCGGGCGCCGCGATCTGCAGCACCGGTGCCGACGCCGTCACGCCGCCGAGAAAACGCACCCGGGCGCGGCCTTCGTCTTCGCCATGCAGGAGCACCTCGCGGTCCAGCACGCGCGACAGCATGCTCTCCGCCGGGCCGACAAGGAACGGCCAGCCGGCCACTTCGCAAGCCGCCAGCACCAGCAGCAGCCCGCCCAGCACCCACCCGGCCGTGCGCCACACGCGCGCGCGTCGCGCGTGCGGCGGCGCATCAGCGGGCGAAGAACGAGCCGGCTCGACCATGGCGCACGATAGGTCGCTGCGGCGGGGCACCGAATCAGCGGCCACCCCCAGCCCCTGTGCGGCTTGTCCTACGGTGGCGCGAGCGGCGGCGTGTCGCGCTCGCGTCGGCACGCGCGTCTTGTACGTGCTGCTGCGGAATTTGCTCCTAGAGTGACGCCATGCTCGACCACCGCCTGCCGCCCGCCACCGTGCGCGACCCGCGCCCCATGCTGGACGCGTTCAAGGCGCAGTGGGGCGGCCGCTCGGACCTCTGGGTGTTCGGCTATGCGTCGCTGATCTGGCGCCCCGCGTTCGAGGCGGCGGAAGCGCGTGCCGCCATCGTGCATGGCTGGCACCGCGCCTTGCAGATGTGTTCGCGCGTCAACCGCGGCACGCCGGAGCGCCCGGGCCTCGTCTTCGCGCTCGTGGCCGGCGGCTCCTGCCGCGGCATGGTCTACCGGCTGGAACGCGAGCGGGTGGAGGCCGAGCTCGAGCGGCTGTGGGAGCGCGAGATGCCCACCGCCGTCTACGACCCGCGGCTCGTGGCCTGCCGCACGCCGGCCGGCGAGGTGCAGGCCCTGGCGTTCACGCTCAGCCGCAGCAGCCCGAGCTACCTGGGCGAGCTGGACGATACGCAGGTGATCGAGATCCTGCGCAGCGCCTGCGGCTGCTACGGCAGCAGCCTGCAGTACCTGCTGGAGACGGCGGATTCACTGCGCCGCTGTGGCATTCGCGACCGCCATGTCGAACGCCTGATGGCGCTCGTGCAGCGGCACGGACTCACGTGCCCGGCGTCGCCCCACGCGAGCCGTTGAGCGCGCGCAGCGCGCCGCGCACCTCGGCCGCCTCGCCGTTCATCGCACGCACGCGGCGCAGGTCGTCTTCGGTGTCGACGTCGGCCAGCACGCCGTCGTCGTCGACCTCCACCGCCTGCGCCGGATAGCGCGCGACCAGACGCCGCGTCCCTTCATCGCCGGCGAGCGTGACGAGTTCGGAATACAGCTCCGCCGCAAAGCCCACCGGATGCCCGCGCCGCCCGTGGTACTGCGCGAAGGCCACCGGGTACTCCTCGAGACAGCGCGCCACCGCCAGCAGCGTGGAGGCACGCACCAGCGGCATGTCGCCGGGCAGGACCAACCAGCCGGACGCATCCGGGCGCGCCGACACACCGGCCGCGATCGAATAGCCCACGCCCACCGGCTCGGGGCCGGGGCTGTCGGCCGCCGGAAGCACCACCACATCGCGCGCGGCGACCAGGCCGCGGGCGGTGTCGGACAACTGCTCGGTCGTGACGACGACCACGGGCAGGCGCGAATCGAGCGCATTGCGCAGCGTGGCGCCGAGCACGCTCGACGGACCCAGGTGTTGATTCAGCTTGTGCGTCGGACCACCGAAACGCGATCCGGCGCCTGCGGCCAACACGATCACCGCTGGCGACGACATGTTTGTTCTCTCCCTCGGAAACGTTGTGCTGCCCGCTCCGCTGCGGCGGTCGTCAGGCGCAAGACAAGCATGGGGGGCGGTCGAAACACGAGCCAGAGGGCGTGTACTTAAGGCCTTCCCCGTAAGTCCTGACTCACCCCACGACGCACCTCACCGGCAGGCGGTGTGCCGGCGACGACTCGTTACAAGGTCGCCGGCATGCTGTTGCTTTCCTGCCCGTTCCTATACTCGCCGCATGCCCAACCTGGCCGATCTGCGCAAGAGCTACGAGCGCGCCGAGCTCGACGAAAACGCCTCCCTGGCCAACCCGCTCGACCAGTTCACGCTGTGGTTGCAGCAGGCGCTGGAGGCCCAACTGCCCGAGCCGAACGCGATGACGCTGGCCACGGTCGATGCCGATGGCCGCCCGTCCACGCGGGTCGTGCTCATCAAGGGCTTCGATGCGCGCGGCATCGTCTGGTACACGAACTACGACAGCCGCAAGGGCCGCGCACTCGCGCAGCATCCGGTGGCTGCACTGCAGTTCCACTGGGTGGAGCTCGAGCGCGTGGTGCGCATCGAAGGTGCGGTCGAGAAGACCAGCGACGAAGAGTCCGACGCCTACTTCCGCTCGCGCCCGCTCGACTCGCGCATCGGCGCCTGGGCCTCGCCGCAAAGCCAGGTCATCGCCTCGCGCGCCGTGCTGGTGGCCAACGCGGCCAAGGTCAGCGCCAAGTACCTGCTCGACCCGCCGCGCCCGCCGCACTGGGGCGGCTATCGCCTGGTGCCCGACACCTGGGAGTTCTGGCAGGGCCGCAAGTCGCGGCTGCACGACCGCCTGCGCTACCGGCTCGAGGCCGGCGCCTGGGTGCGCGAACGCCTCGCGCCCTAGACCCGCGCGCAGGGCACGTGCATCGAGCCGCGCGAGGAAGGCGTCGGTGATAGCGCACCGCCGCGCGCGTTCGCCGCCGTCGCTGCGCAGCCGGCTCAGGCCGGCTTCACGCGATGCGCAAAGGTCTTGCGGAACTTCTCCACCTTGGGCGCGACCACCATCGCGCAATAGCCCTGCTCGGGGTGGCGCGCGAAGTAGTGCTGGTGATAGTCCTCGGCGCGCGAGTAGTTGGTCTCGGGCGCGAGTTCGGTCACCACGCGCCCGCCGCTCGCGGCATTGACCTCGTCGATCACCTCGCGGGCGATGCGCTGCTGCTCCTCGTCATGGAAGTAGATGCCCGAGCGGTATTGCGTGCCCACGTCGTTGCCCTGGCGGTTGAGCTGGGTCGGGTCGTGCACGACGAAGAAGATCTCGAGCACCTCGCGCAGCGTGATGCGCGCCGGATCGAAGCGCACGCGCACGACCTCGGCATGGCCGGTGTCGCCGCTGCACACCTGCTCGTAGCTCGGGTTCAGCGTGTGGCCGTTGCTGTAGCCGGATTCGACGCTCACCACGCCGTCCACGCGCTCGTACACCGCCTCGGTGCACCAGAAGCAGCCGCCGCCCAAGGTGATGGTGACCAGGTCCTGGCTCATGCACGTCTCCATGAAGGGGTTGGCAAAGCGGCCATTGTGCGCAGCCCGCGCCGCCCTGGGGCGCGCGCGGTCAGCGGAACTCGTAGCGCGCCGTCACGCCGAGCAGCCAGTGCCGCGGCAGCGCGGGTTCGAAGTAGCGGCCGTTGCCGTCGTTGACGATCACCGAACCCGCGTAGTTCTTGTCGCCGACGTTCTCGATGCGCAGCAGCTCGGTGAAGTGCCAGCCGCCCACACGCTGCGACATGGCCGCGCGCAGGTTGACGACCGTGGCCGCCGGCGCGGCGTCCTCGTTCGCGTCGTTCACGTACAGCTTGCCGCGGTGCACCACCTCCACGGCCGCCTCGAGATTGCCCGAGGCCTGCGCCGGCACCCAGGCCAGTTCGGCGAACAAGGTGCGCTCGGGCGTGCCGGGCAGGCGGTTGCCGGCCGGAATCGTCACGGCGCTCGCGCCGCTGCCGCTCACGAAGGGGTCGGCGAAGCGCGCCCGCATCGCGCTCAGGCTCAGCGTGCTGCGCAAGCTCTCGCCCAGGCGTGCCACATGCGACAGCTCGATGCCGCGGCGCGTGGTCTCGCCGGCGTTCTTGTAGGTGGAGCGGCCGCCCTGGCTGGTGGCGACCACGATCTCGTCGCTGGTGCGGATGTCGAACAGTGCGATGTCCAGGCGCTGCTGCGGCGAGATGCGCCACTTCGCCCCGACTTCGGCATGGCGGCTGCGCGAGGCATTCAGCGCGGTGTTCAAGCCGTTGCCCGCACCCGGCGGGCGGTAGGCGAGTTCGGTGAAGGTCGGCGTCTCGAAGCCACGGCCGACGTTGGCATAGAGGTTGAGCGACGGCGTGGCACGCCAGGCCACGCCCAGCACCGGGTTGACGGCGTCGTAGTCGGCGCCGCCGCTGTCGTCGTCGTTGCCGGGCACGATGAAGTGGTCGTCCGAGCGGAACTTCACCCGGCTCGCGCGTGCGCCGCCGGTCACCGTCCAGTCGCGGGCCACGTCCACCGAGAGCTGGGCGAACAGGTCGCGGTTGGACACGGTGTCGTCCTCGTCGCGCTTGAGTGCGCCCCGCACGCCGCCGTCGTTGCGAAAGCCGCGGCGGTGCTCGTCCATGCGGTCGAGTTCCACGCCGGCGGCCAGCCGCCATCCCCGCTCGGCATCGAGCCGGCCGCTGTGCGCCACCTGCAGCGCCGCGCCCTGGTAGTGGCGGTCGAGCTGCACCATGCCGCCGCTCGAGGTCGGAGCATCCTGGGCGAAGGGCGGGATGGCCAGCGCGTTGTTCAGATCGCGCGCGCCGGCGTAGACGCGCCCGGTGAGCGTGGTGCGTTCGGACAGGCGGTGCTCGAGCACGGCGCCCAGCTGCTGCTGGCGCACGACCTTGCGCGCATCCTGGGCGATCGCACCGGGCTGCGTCTGGCGCGGATTCGCCTCCCAGTCGGCGCGGGTCAAGCCGCCGGGGTCATGCGAGAGTGGCTGGTCCAGCGCATTGAGCACCAGGCGCAGGTCGGTGCGTGGCGTGAGCTTCATCTGCCAGCGTGCGTTCAGCTGGCCGCGGCGTGCATCGCTGTGCGGGCGGTAGCCGTCGGTGCGGAAATGCGAGGCGTCCACCGTCACGCCCCAGTCCGGCGTGCTGGTGCTGAACTTGCTGCCCAGGCGCCACTGACCATAGGGCCCGGCCGAGAGGCTGAGCGTGGTGGTGGGCCGCAGCGCATCCTCCTCGGTGAACACCTGCACCACACCGCCGGCGGCGTTGCCGTAGAGCTGGGCCAGCGGGCCGCGCAGCACCTCGATGCGCCCGGCCGAGCCCAGCGCCACGGTTGAGGCCTGACCTTGTCCGTCGGGCATGGTGGCGGGAATGCCGTCGACGATGAGCCGCACGCCGCGAATGCCGAAGGTGGCGCGCGAGCCGAAGCCGCGGATCGACATCTGCAGGTCCTGGGCGTAGTTCTGCCGGTTCAGCACGGTGATGCCGGGCAGGCGGTTCAAGGCCTCCGACAGGTTCACCTGCGGGCCGGCGGCCTCGAGGGTCCCCCGCGAGACCGAGGAGATCGCCGCCGGCGCATCGAAGGCACTCTGGCGGCTGCGCTCGGCGCTGATGACCACCGTGTCGAGCGTGGCCGGCGCCGCGTCCTGCGCCGCGGCCTGCGGCGGCACGGCCCATGAGCCGGCGATCGTGAGCGCGCCCACGGCGAAGGGATGTCGCATCGGGAGTTCCTGGTGAAGAAGCCGCACGCTGGCGGCGCGCCGAAAGGCGGCACGCAGGCGGCACGAAGTATGGGCCGCCGGCACGCCATGGCCAGACCCCTTCGGCACAATCCGTGCCCGAGGCCATGACCGCGCCACGCGGGCTCGCACGCAGCCCGCCCCGAGAGCGCCACCGTCGAAGGGACACATGAACGGCTTGTTCGAACTGCTGGGCATCCAGTCCTGGAAGCCCATCCTCACTGCGCTCGTGCTGCCGCCTGTGCCGTTCCTGGTGCTGATGCTGGTCGGCGCGCGCCTCATCCTGCCCCGCCGCGGGCTGGGCTGGCTGCTGGTGCTGCTGAGCGTGGCCGGCCTGTGGCTGTCGCATTGCACGGGGGTCGGCCGCTTCCTGGAGCAGGCGCTGGTGCGCGTGCCACCGGCGCTCGGCCCCGACCGCATCGCCGCGCTGAAAGCCGACGACAAGCACAAGCCGCACACCGCCATCGTCGTGCTGGGCGGCGGCATGGAGCCTTACGCGCCGGAGTACGGCGTGTCCAACCTGACGTGGTCCTCACTCGAGCGGCTGCGCTACGGGCTGTGGCTGTCGCGGCGCACCGGCATCGCGGCCGGCTTCACCGGCGGCGAAGGCTGGGCGGCCGCCGCCGGCACGCCCGAGGCGCAGGTGGCGGCACGCATCGCCGCCGAGGAATTCCAGCTGCCGCTGCGCTGGACGGAAGCGCATTCACGCGACACACGCGAGAACGCGCTGCGCACCGTGCCCTTGCTGCAGCGCGCCGGCATCAGCCACGTGCTGCTGGTGACGCACGGCGTGCACATGCCGCGCGCGCTGCGGGCCTTCGAGCAGGCGGCGGCACAGGCGGGCATGCGCATCGAGCCCGCGCCGCTCGGCCTGGCGGTGCGGTCTGAGAGCCGCACCTTCGACTGGCTGCCGACGACACGCGGGTACCGCCGCGTGAGCCGCGCCCTGCACGAATGGCTGGCGCTGCGCATGGGGGCCTGAGCGCGCCCCGGTTCCCTATTCGCTGATCTCCTCGACCTGCAGGTCCGGGCTGGCCGCGATCTCGGCCTCACTGAAAGGTTGGTGCACCCAGGCCTTGTCGGCGTAGGCCTGGGTGTAGGCGGCCGCGACCGGCGACGCCGGGTCTTCCGGCTGGCCGTGCGTGAGAAAGGTGTAGGCCTCCACGCCACCGCCATCGGGAAAGCGCACGATCTGCATGTAGCTGTTGCCGTTCGGGTCGCCGTCCATGGTGTAGCCGCCGTCGGCCAGCGCGTTGTCGGAGCAGGCGATGGTGAAGTAGCCCGTGCTGCCGCAGCCGCCGTACAGACCGATCGGGCTGCCGGCGCGCGTGGCGAACAGGTAGTCCGAGCGCGGCGCATCCAGCGCATAGGGCGTCGAGGCCACGTAGGCCACCGCCTCCGCGAACGCGGTCTGCAAGGTGGCCGCCGCCGTGGGCTTCAGGCCGCGCGGCGTGTTCACCGGGTCCGCGGGGTCGAAGGGCACGGCGTAGAGGTCGGCCGCGCCGATGCGCACCGCACGGCGCCAGAACTCGTCCCACACATGGGCACCGCGCGCGTCGGCGTTGCCGGTGTTGTTCCAGGCGGCGAGCACGTTGCAGGCCGTGGCGAGGTCGGCGTCCGCCGGCGGCGGCGTGCACACCATGGCCAGCACCTCGTCCTTGAACAGCTCGGCGGTGTAGACGCGGCTGTTCAGCACCACCGACTT
>JBIQKU010000153.1:0-7947 GCA_044506225.1 Rubrivivax sp.
CCGCCATCGCGCTGCTGGTCTGGGGTACCCACATCGTGCGCACCGGCATGCTGCGCGTGTTCGGCGAGAACCTGCGCAGCGTGCTCGCCAAGAGCTTCCACAAGCGCACCAACGCCCTGGCCGCCGGCCTGGGCGTGACCAGCCTGGTGCAGTCCAGCACCGCCACCTGCCTCATCGTCGCCTCCTTCGTCGGCAAGGGGCTGGTCACCACCGGCGCCGCGCTGGCGGCCATGCTCGGCGCCGACGTGGGCACGGCGGTGATGGCGGTCGTCTACTCCTTCGACCTGTCCTGGTTGTCGCCGCTGCTGATCTTCTCGGGCGTGGTGATGTTCCTCATGCGCCAGGACGGCAATGCCGGGCGCATCGGCCGGGTGCTGATCGGCCTCGGCCTGATCACGCTGGCGCTGCAGCTCATCGTCTCGGCCACCAGCCCGCTGACCGAATCGCCGGAGGTGCGCGCCCTGCTCGCCTCGCTGCCCAGCGACCTGCTGCTGGACGTGGTGGTCGGCGCCGTGCTCACGGTGATGGCCTACTCGAGCCTCGCCATCGTGCTGCTCACCGCCACGCTCGCCGCCTCGGGCCTGCTGCCGGTGGCGGTGGCGCTCGGCCTGGTGATCGGGGCGAACATCGGTAGCGGCGCACTGGCCATCCTGGCGACGACCGGCGCCTCGCCCGAGACCCGCCGGCTGCCGCTGGGCAACCTGCTGTTCAAGCTCGCCGGGGCGGCGCTGGTCCTGCCGCTGCTGCCGCAGATCCACGTGCTGCTGCAGAACTACATCGACAACGTGCACCAGCAGGTGGTGCTGTTCCACCTGCTGTTCAACATCGCGCTGGCGGCCGTGTTCATTGCCTTCACGCACCGCACCGGGCACCTGCTGGAGCGCTGGCTGCCGCCGGCCACCAAGCGCGTCGACACCATGCGCCCGCACCACCTGGACCCGGTGGCGCTGGGCACGCCGTCGCTGGCCATCACCTGCGCCGCGCGCGAGGCGCTGCACCAGGCCGACGTGGTGGAGACCATGCTGCGCGGCATCCTGCCGGTGATCCGCAACAACGACCGCGAGCTGGCGGCGCAGCTGCGGCAGATGGACGACACGGTCGACGAGCTCTATTCGGCGATCAAGTTCTACCTGACGCAGATCTCGCGCGAGGCGCTGTCCGAGCGCGAGGGCCGGCGCTGGACCGACATCGTCTCCTTCACCATCAACATGGAGCAGATCGGCGACATCATCGAGCGCGTGATCCAGGACGTGGAGGACAAGAAGATCCGCAAGAACCGCGCGTTCTCCGATGCCGGCATGGCCGAGATCGCCGACCTGCACACCCACCTGCTGGCCAACCTGCGGCTGGCGATGAGCGTCTTCCTCGACGGCAATGTGCGCGACGCGCAGAAGCTGCTGGAGGAGAAGGCACGCTTTCGCGACCTCGAGCACGAATACGCGGCGAGCCACATCGCCCGGCTGCAGGAGAACTCGCCGCAAAGCGTGGAGACGAGCTCGCTGCACCTGGACCTGATCAACGACCTGAAGCGCATCAACTCGCAGATCTGCTCGGTCGCCTACCCCATCCTGGAATCGGCCGGGGCGCTCAGCAAGACGCGCATCCGCCATTCGGCCCTGGCGACCCTGCCCAACGACGAGGCCTGAGCCGCCGAGAACGGCGTCGGCGCTGTCCGACGCCGCGTCGGCGCGTCGGCCGGCGGACGCGGCACGGGGCCAAAGCTAGGGTGGGCGCCTTCAGCCACTCAGGAGACCTCCCATGCTGCGCAAGCTGCTTTTCTTCGCCATCACCTCCGGCCTGGCGAGCAAGGCCTACAAGAAATACCGCGCCAGCAAGTCGGCGCCGCGCACGCCGTCGAACGCCGGCACGTGGCAGGCGACACGCTCGGTGGTGAACGAGCCGCAGAGCTTCACCGGCACGGCGTCGACCGACACCACGCCCGAGACACGGTACTGAACGGACGGCGCGACGCGGCTCAGACGCCGCGGTTGCGCATCCAGTCGGCGGTGTTGAAGAAGGCTTCGGCGAGGCGCTCGGCCAGCCGTGGCTCCACCGCCAGCTCCGTCATCGCCTGGCGCATGCAGGCCAGCCACTGGTCGCGCTCGGCAATGCCGATGGAAAACGGCAGATGCCGGGCGCGCAGGCGTGGGTGGCCGAAGCGCTCCACATAGTGCTGCGGCCCGCCCAGCCAGCCGCAGAGAAACCAGTGCAACTTGTCGCGCGAGCTGTCCAGCGGCGTGGGATGCATGGCGCGCAGCTCGCGGTAGGCCGGCTCCAGATCCATGAGGTCGTAGAAGCGGTCCACGAGGGTGCGCACCGCCATCTCGCCACCCAATGCCTCGAAGGCCGAGGCGGTGCGGGTGGCCGTGTCGTCGTCGTGTGTCATGCGGCGAGCTTATCGGCCACCAGGCCGACGGCCTTGGCGGCCTCGCTGCCGGGCATGGACGACACCAGCAGCTGGCGCTTCTGCACGGCCTCGCGCACAGCCGGATCCCGCGGCACATCGCCCAGCAGTTCCAGCCGCACCGGCGTGTCCGTGCCGTTGCTGACATAACGGTCCATCACCGCCTGCAACTGGGCGCGCATGGCGCGGCCCTCGCCGAGGCGGCCGACCTGGTTCACCACCAGCCGGATGATCTGGCGCTGCTGCTGTCCGGCCAGCACCTTGATGGTGGCGTAGGCATCGGTGAGCGAGGTCGGCTCGGGCGTCGCGACCACCAGCACATCGTCCGCCAGAGAGACGGCGTAGAGCACCACGTCGGAGATGCCCGCGCCCGTGTCCAGCAGCACGTGGTCATAGCGCGGCGCGACGGTGGCCAGCGTCGCCTGCAGCCGCTCGCGCACCTCCGGTGTGAGGCGCGAATACTCGACCATGCCGGAGCCGGCCAGCAGCACCGAGAAGCCGCCCGGCGCCGGCAGGATGGCCTCCTCGAGGTCGGCCTTGCCGGTGAACACATGGTGCAGCGTGATCTTGGGGAAGAGGTTGAGCACCACGTCGAGGTTGGCCAGCCCCAGGTCGGCGTCCAGCACCAGCACACGCTCGCCGCGGCGGGCCAGCGAGGCGGCGAGGTTGGCGGCGAGAAAGGTCTTGCCCACCCCGCCCTTTCCGCTGGTGATGGCGGTGATGCGGGCGCGCGGCGTGGCCGCCGGCGCCGCGCCGGCCGACGGCGTGTCGGGCGCTTGCATGGTCATTCGAGATCCTGAAACTGGGAGGTGCCGAACAGCAGGCTCTTCTCTTCGGCGCTGACCTGCGAAATGGGCTGGTGTTCGAGGCAGGTGCGGTTGCGGCCTTCGGACTTGGCGCGATAGAGCTGCTGGTCGGCGCGCTCCACCCACAAGGTGGCCGAGGAGCGCACCCACTGCGGCGCGAACGCCCCGCCGATGCTCACGCTCACCGGCACCTCGACGCCCGGCGCCACCGGCACCGGCCGCTCGGCCACCCGCAGGCGGATGCGCTCGGCCACGGCCAGGCCGAACACCGGCGGGCAGTTCGGAAGAATGATGGCGAACTCCTCGCCGCCGTAGCGTGCGACCGTGTCCATGGGGCGCACGCATTCCATCAGCGCGCGCGCCACCGCCTTGATGACTTCGTCGCCGGCGGCATGGCCGTGGCGGTCGTTGACCGCCTTGAAGTGGTCGATGTCCGCCATCAGCACCAGCGCCGGTTCGCCGGCGCGCGCCACGCGGTCAACCTCGTGGTCGATGGCGAGCTCGAGCTGGCGCCGGTTGGCCAGGCCGGTGAGCGCGTCCTTGCACGACAGGTCGCACAACCCGTCAATCACCGCCTGCAGCCACTGCATGGAATCCTGCCCCGCCGCCTGCGGCGGCGCATGGCCGGCCTGGGCGAGCAACTGCAGCGCCTCCTGCAGGCGCAGCGTGCCGTCCGGGCTGGCGATGGCGGGTTGAACGGACATGTAAGTGCTGGTTTCCGGCCGGCAGTCTAGCGATCGCCCTGGCCGCCGGTCGCGGGATTAGAGGGCAAAACACCGCGTGCCTCGCGCGCTGGCCCGCTCAAGCCACGCCTTCGTGACGCCGATATCACGCATGTCGCATCCGTTCGCGTCGCCTTTTCATCGCCACCGGCGCCAGAGTCCATGCAGCTTGCCTTGTCCGCCGACCACGAAGCCCGCGTGGCCCTCGCCCCGGGCGCCGCAGCGGTCGAGCAGGAGTTCGGCTTCTCGCCGCGCGACTTCGAGCGCGTGCGCGAGCTGATCTACCAGCGCGCGGGCATCAGCCTGCATGCGGGCAAGCAGGCCATGGTCTACAGCCGGCTGTCGCGGCGCCTGCGCGAGACGGGACACGCGAGCTTTGCCGATTACCTGCAGGCGCTCGAAGCCACACGCGACGGGCACGAGTGGCAGGAGTTCGTGAACTGCCTGACCACCAACCTCACCTCCTTCTTCCGCGAAGAGCATCACTTCGTCGAACTGGCGCGCGAGCTGGTGCAGCGCCGCCGCCCCGGCCTGCGCATCTGGTGCAACGCCGCCTCCACCGGCGAGGAGCCCTACTCGATCGCCATGACCGCCGCCGAGGCGCTCGGCGCCTCGAACGGCGTCTCGCTGCTGGCCACCGACATCGACACCCGCGTGCTCGCCACCGCCGCGCGCGGCGTCTACGCCGCCGATTCGCGCGGGCTGTCGCCGGATCGGCTGCGCGCCCACTTCCTGCGCGGCAAGGGCGCCAACAGCGGCTTCATCCGCGTCAAGCCCGAACTCGCGCGCACCGTCGAATTCCGCGCGCACAACCTGATCGACGAACACTGGTCGCTGGGGGATCCCTTCGAGATCGTGTTCTGCCGCAACGTGATGATCTATTTCGACGCCCCCACCCAGCGGCGTGTGCTGGAGCGCATCCACCGCGCGATGGCGCCGCACGGGCTGCTGTTCGTCGGCCACTCCGAGAACTTCAGCGAGTCGCGCGACCTGTTCCGCCTGCGCGGCAAGACCATCTACGAGCGCCTGTGAGGCATTCACGCCGGCCGCCGCCACCAACATGCAGTCCACCAAGCCCTCGGCCTCCTCCTCCGGCAGCACGCCGTCGCGCCTCGAACGGCTGAAGGCGCAAAGCCGCAAGCCGGGCGAAGCCTCGTTCTTCTTCTACGACGCGCATTTCAAGAACGACGCGGTGAAGATCCTGCCCGGCGAGTACTTCGTCTACCACGAGGACCTGCTCATCCTCACCACGCTCGGCTCGTGCATCGCCGCCTGCCTGTGGGACCGGGAGGCGCGCATCGGCGGCATGAACCATTTCATGCTGCCCGACGGTGCCGGCGACTCGGGCCGCTACGGCTCCTACGCGATGGAACTGCTGATCAACGAGATGATGAAGCGCGGCGCGCAGCGCTCGCGGCTGGAGGCCAAGGTCTTCGGCGGCGGCCAGGTGATCGCCGGCATGACCAGCATCAACGTCGGCGAGCGCAACACCAGCTTCGTGCTCGACTACCTCAAGACCGAACGCATCCCGGTGATGTCCAAGGACGTGCTCGACATCTACCCGCGCAAGGTCTGCTTTCTGCCGGCCAGCGGCAAGGCGATGGTCAAGCGGCTCGCCGCGGCCAATGCCGACGCGCTGGTGGCGCAGGACCGCGCCGCGGCCCAGGCCGCGGCGCCGCTGGTCAGCCGCGGCGGCTCGGTCGACCTCTTCTGAGCCGCGCGAACCACCCAGGAGCCTGACGATGAGCCGAACACGCGTGGTGGTGGTGGACGACTCGGCGCTGGTGCGCCGGCTGCTCGCCGAGATCATCAACCGCCAGCCCGACATGGAATGCGTGGGCGCCGCGAGCGACCCGCTGGTGGCGCGCGAGATGATCCGCAACCTCAACCCGGACGTGATCACGCTGGACGTGGAAATGCCGCGCATGGACGGCATCGACTTCCTCTCCAAGCTGATGCGCCT
The DNA here is from genome assembly GCA_044506225.1 of Rubrivivax sp. Lineage (GTDB taxonomy): Bacteria > Pseudomonadota > Gammaproteobacteria > Burkholderiales > Burkholderiaceae_C > JAKFDI01. Next base: position 5,896 of record JBIQKU010000153.1, read on the forward strand.
GCGGCCGATGCCGGTGGTGATGGTCTCCACCCTCACCGAACGCGGCGCCGAGGTGACGATGCGCGCGCTCGAGCTCGGCGCGGTCGATTTCGTCGCCAAGCCCAAGATCGGCGTGGCCGACGGGCTCAACCTGCTGGCGCAGGACATCACCGACAAGGTGCGCATCGCCGCCAAGGCCCACCTGCGCCGCCTGCCACCCGCGCGGCTGGACGCGACCGCCACCACGCCCATGCCGCTGCCCACGCCGCCGGTGACCAGCATCGGGCGGCTGTCCACCGAGAAGCTCATCTTCATCGGCGCCTCCACCGGCGGCACCGAGGCCACCAAGGAAGTGCTGATGAACCTGCCGGCCGACAGCCCGGCGGTGGTCATCACCCAGCACATGCCGCCCGGCTTCACCCGCAGCTACGCCGCACGGCTGGACGGCCTGTGCCGCATCCGCGTGGCCGAGGCGCGCGACGGCGAGCGCATCCTGCCCGGCCATGCCTACATCGCACCCGGCGGTTTCCACCTCAGCGTGGCGCGCAGCGGCGCGAACTACATCGCGCGCGTGGCCGACGGCGAGCCGGTGAACCGCCACAAGCCCTCGGTGGAGGTGCTGTTCCGGTCGGCGGCGCAGCTCGTCGGGCCGAATGCCATCGGCCTGATGCTCACCGGCATGGGCGCCGACGGCGCGCGTGCCATGCGCGAGATGCGCGACGCCGGCAGCTACAACGTGGCTCAGGACGAAGCGAGCTGCGTCGTCTTCGGCATGCCGCGCGAGGCGATTGCCGCCGGTGCGGTGCACGAGGTGCTGCCCCTCGGGCAGATCGCGGCGCACCTGATCGAGCGGCTGCGCAGCGGCTCGGGCATGACGCTCAACCGCGTCTAGCGCGTCGGGATCCGGGGCCGTGGTTCCGGCGACGCGCTACGCCGGCTGCGGCTGCGCCGGCAGGGCCGGGCTGCTCGCGGTGCCGGCCCCGTCCAGCCGGGCGAGCAGCGCGTCCACCTCGGCTTCGTCCAGGGGCTTTTCCAGCAGCAGGTCCATGCCCGCCGCGAATGCGGCGGCGCTGTCGTCCGCATCGGCACTCATGCCCACGAAGCGCACCGCCGCGCCGCCGGGCTCGCGGCGCAGCAGCCGCGCGAAGCCGTAGCCGTCGTGCCCGGGCATGTGGCAGTCGCTGAACACCAGGCGGTGTCGGTGCGCGCGCCACAGTGCCATGGCCTCCTGGCCGTCGCAGGCGACGTCGACCACGCAGCCGCGTGATTCGAGCAGTGCCACCAGCACGATCTGCTGTACGCGGTCGTCCTCTGCGAGCAGCACGCGCAGGCCCTCGGTGCGCGCCGGCGACAGCGGCGCGGCAGCCGCTGCCGCGGCCGCGCGCGCGAGCCGCAGTTCCACCCGCACCTGCGTACCCTCGCCTTCGCGGCTCGTCATGGCGATGCCGCCGCCCATGGCCTCCACCAGCCGCTTGCACAAGGCCAGCCCGAGGCCGGTGCCGCCGTAGCGTGACGCGGTGGCCGCATCGGCCTGGGCAAAACGCTCGAACAGGCCGGGCAGCTTGTCGGCCGGCACCCCGCAGCCGGTATCACTGACGACGAGTTCCAGCTGCTGGCTCGTGCCGTCGTCGGCGATCACGCGCACCGCAAGTTCCACCCGGCCATGGGCGGTGAACTTCAAGGCGTTGGACAGCAGGTTGAGCGCGACCTGGCGCAGCCGCATCGAATCGAGCACCAGGCGCGGCGCCAGGGCCGCGTCGAGCACGAGATCGAGCGCCACGCCCTTGTGCGCGGCCAGCGGCTGCAGCGTCTGCAGGGGCTGGCGCAGCAGCGCGCGCAGGTCGGCGGGCTCGGGGTGGATGTCCAGCATGCCGGCGTCGCTCTTGGACAGGTCCAGCAGGTTGTTGACGAATTCGCGCAAGGTGGCGGCATTGCGCTCGGCCAGCATCATCAGCTCGTCGCGGCGTTCGCTGCCGTCATGGCGGCGCAGGTGTTCCAGCGCACCGATGACGGCATTGACCGGCGTGCGGATCTCGTGGCTGGCCACGGTGATGAATTCCTTGCGCGCCCGCG
>JBIQKU010000154.1:0-7941 GCA_044506225.1 Rubrivivax sp.
CTCCAGGCGCAGCGGCGCCTCGCCGACGGCGGCATCGCGCCAGCGCAGGCCGCCGTCGGCGAGCTGGAGTTGCTGCAGTTGCACGCGCCAGGGCGATGTGGTTTCAGCCTCGGGCACCTCGGACGGTGTGTCGCCGGCCGTTGTCCATTGCTGCACATTGAGCCCGCCCTGCGCATCCCGCGCGAGCGAGACATAGGGCTTGGCGAGCGTCGCACGCCCGATCACCACCTGCCGCGCCGGCACGTCGACCCGGACCTCGGCCAGCGCCAGCCGTTCGAGCGAGGCATCGTCGCGCCGGCCGCCGTCGTCGCGCAGGGCGAGCGACTCGGCCGTGGCTTCGGCGAGCGTGAGCATCAGCCGCTCGGCGCCGGCCTGCGCCGACCAGTCGAGCACGCCCCGGGCCGACACCTGCCCGCTCAGGCGCGGGCTGAGCGCCTGGGCGACATAAGGCGCGAGCGCCTGCAGGTCCAGGCCGGCGAGTGTGAGGTCCAGGCGGGCACTGTCCGCCGTGGCCTGGCCGTCTGCCTTCAGCGTGCCCACCGGCTTGGCATCGGCCGCCGCCGGGCGCAACTGCGCTTCCAGCCTCAGCGGCACCGGCTGCGTCATCGGCCAGTGCAGCGACTCGGCTCCCAAGGACACGGCATGGAGCTGCAGCGCCACCGCCGGCGCCACCGCAGCGTCATGCCAGTGGAGCCGGCCGTTGTTCAGTGCCAGCGTGCCGAGGCTGAACTGCCAGTCGGCGGGCGCGGCCGCGGCGGCGGGCGATGAAGCGGCGGACGCCGGTGCCGAAGCGGCAGACGCGGGCGCTGCGGGGGGCTCCACCGAAGGCGTCGCTCTCCCGGCCGGTTGCGGCAGCGCCATCGAGCCGTCCGCCGCGCGCCGTGCATGCATCTGCAGGCCATCGATCTGCAGGCTTGCCAGCGCGGCGCGGCGCTCGAAGAGGCGGATCTCGCCGAGCTCCAGCACGAGGCCCTGCCAGCCGAGCAGCGGCTGGCCCTGCACATCGTCGACCGCCACCTCGCGCGCCTCCACGCGCCCGCCCAGGCGGGCACTCGGCGCGCCGTCGTCGGCCGGCACGCTGAACGCAAGCGCAAGCTGCGCCGACAGCGTGCCGCCCGTCAGCCGCAGCGGCAGCGTCGCGGGCAGGTAGCCGGCGTAAGGGCCGAGGTCCAGCGCGTCGATCTGCAGCGTGAGCGCGCCCTCGTTGGTCTGCGCAAACGGCGTGGCCTGCGCGCCGCTGTCGAAGGATGTGCCGTTGAGCCGGAAACCGAGCCGTGGCTCGACCTCCATCTCCACCTCCGCCGGCAGCGAGGACACGAAGGGCAGCGACAACTCCAGCGCCTCGACCTCGTGCACCTGCTGCACCGGCTGATCGTCGAAGCGGATGTGGCCGTTGTGCAGCCGCAGGTTGTGCAGCGCGAACAGCGCCGGCTCGTCGTCGTCTTCCTGCGCGGGCGGTGTGTCGTCGGCGGCCAGGCGCGCCAGCACGTCGTCGACGTCGTAGCGACCCTCGGCCAGCCGGGCGAAGCGCAGCCGCGGCGTGTCGATGGTCAGCGACTGCACCACGGGCGCAAAGCGCAGCACCGACGAGATCGAGAGGTTGGCGTGCAGCCGCGCCACCTGCAGCAGCGGCTCGGCATCGGCCGACGCGCCCGCGACCGCGACATCGGCGAGCGTCAGCTCGAGCGACCAGGGGCGGAAGTCCACCTCGCCGATCGTCACCGTGCGGCCCAGCTGTTGCGACAGCTGCTTCTCGCCCTGCCACTTCAGCAAGGGCGGCACGGCCAGCCAGGCGACCACCCAGACGACCAGCACCGCTGCCGCCAGCCACGCCACTCGCCTGAGCCACACCGCCATCGACACTCCTTTCGCGTTGCGCGGGCCAGTCTAAGCGCGGCTGCCGGCGCGGCATCGCGACGCCGCGCTGCGATCCGCCACCGCACCAACGACAACGCCCCGCATGCGGGGCGTTCATCCGGTTCCCTCCTGAAGCCTACGGCGGCCCGAAGCGCCTTCGCGGCTTGGGCGCTTGTTCGTACAGCCCCATCACGGCCGGCAGCGTGTTGCGGATGTCGCGGATGCGGGTCTCGCCGGCCGGGTGGGTGGACAGCCACTGCGGCGGCGAGCCGCCGCTGGCTTCGCCCATCTTCTGCCACAGCGTGATGCCGGCCTCGGGGTTGTAGCCGGCGCGGGCGGCGAGTTCGAGGCCGACCTTGTCGGCTTCGAGTTCGTCCTCGCGGCCGAAGCGCATGGTGAGCAGCTGGCCGCCGAGGCCGGCCAGGTAGCGCCCGCCGCTGCCCAGGCCGAAGAGCGCGGCGCCGAGTTCGATCAGCCCGTTCGTCGCGGCGCTCTTGCCCATGCGTTCGCGCGCATGCTCGCGCAGCGCATGGGCGATTTCGTGGCCCATCACCATCGCGACTTCGTCGTCGCTCGCCTTCAGCTTGTCGAGCAGGCCGTAGTAGAAGGCGATCTTGCCGCCGGGCATGCAGAAGGCGTTGACCTGCTGGCTGCCGATGAGGTTGATCTCCCACTTCCAGTTCGCCGCGCGCGGCGTCGACTTGAGGTTGGGCACGTTGCTGAACGGGATGATGCGGTCGGCGATCGACCGCAGCCGCACCACCTGCGGGTGGCTGGCCGGCGCCAGCGCCTTCTGCTGCTTCGCCTGCGCCAGCATTTGGTTGTACTGCTGGGCCGCGGCCTGCTCGATCTCCTCGGCCGGCACCAGGCCGCCGAGCTGCGAGCGGCTGTCCATCTGCACCTGGGCCTGCCCCGGCAGTGCGAGGGCCGCGCCGCCGGCCAGCAGCCCGCCGGTGAACAGGCGCCGCCCGTGCAGGCGGCAGCGGCAGCCGAAGGCGTGCAGCCCGAGCGCCGGGTCGGGCTGGAAGTCGGCGCGGGGATCGAAGATGGCACTCATGGGGTTTTCCGACTCGTTCAAGGCAAGGCTTGTTCCCGCTCAATCATCCACGGCCGGCGCGTGCGGGTCCACCTCGAGGGCGCGGATGGGCGCGCGCAGCCACCACAGCATCCACAGCGCGGGCAGGGCGGCCAGGGTGGAGACGATGAAGAAGCTCGGCCAGCCGATCGACTCGGCCAGCACGCCGGCCAGCGGCCCGACCCACACCCGGCCCACCGAGGCGAAGGCCGACAGCAGCGCGAACTGCGTGGCGGTGAAGCGCTGGTTGCACAGGCTCATCAGGAAGGCGACGAAGGCGGCCGTGCCCATGCCGCCCGAGAGGTTCTCGGCGGCGATGACGAGCAGCAGCCCGCCGTCCACCGGCGTGGCCTGCGCGAGCGACACGAAGCCCCAGTCGAAGGCCGGCAGCACGAGGCCCGGCATCCAGCCGCGGCCGTGCACCGCCAGCCACCAGAAGCCGAGGTTGCTCGCCATCTGCAGCACGCCGAAGGCGAGCAGCGCGCGCCACAGGCCGAGCCGGAGCATCAGCACGCCGCCGAGCAGCGCGCCGCCGAGGGTCAGCCACAGGCCGATGATCTTGTTGACCACGCCGACCTCGGCGGTGCTGAAGCCCATCGCCGTGAGCAGGAACGGCGTCATCAGCGAGCCGGCGAAGGCGTCGCCCAGCTTGTAGAGCACGATGAGCGCGAGGAAGGCCGCCGCGCCGGTCTGCGAGAAGTAGCTGCGCAGGCCGCCAAGCAGGGTCTCGAACTTCGCCGCGCGCGCGGCCCAGGCGGCGAGCGGCAGCGTGACGGCGATGCCCAGCAGCAGCGCGAGCAGGCCGGCCCACTTGCCCTGCAGCGCCGGGTCGATGCCGCTGCCGTCGAAGACCGGCCGAAGCAAGGCCTGCGCGAGCGGCGGCGCGAAGCGGTCGCTCAGCACGTAGCCGATGCCGACCGCGGCCACCACGGCCGCGAAGCCGAGCAGGTCGCGGTGCGCCACGCTGGCCGGCCGGGCGGCCGCGCGCAGCGGCGGCAGGGCGAAGGCCGACACCGCGGCGGCGGCCACCATCAGCCAGGCCATCACGTGGTAGACCTGCGGCCAGGTCATCGCGCCGCTGCCGCTGGCCGGGTCGACCCAGATCAGCGCCAGCCCGCCGGAGACGATCATCGCCAGGCGGTAGCCGAGCACGCTCAGCGACGAGCCCAGCCCGCGCTCGCGCGCCGGCAGCAGGTCGGTGCGGTAGGCGTCGATCACCACGTCCTGCGAGGCCGAGACGAAGGCCACCAGCACCGCGAGCAGCGCGAAGCTGCGCGTCGCGTCCGTCGGCGAGGTGTCCGCGAGCAGCCACAGCGCCGCCGCCAGCGCGAGCTGGGTGAGCACCAGCCAGCCGCGCCGCCTGCCGAGCAGCGGCAGGTCGAAGCGGTCCATGAGCGGCGCCCACAGGAACTTGAAGGTGTAGGGCAGGCCGACCAGGCTGAGGAAGCCGATGGTCGCCACATCCAGGCCCTCGACCGACAACCAGGCCTGCATCGCCTGGCCGGTGAGCGCCAGCGGCAGGCCGGAGGCAAAGCCCAGCACCACCACCACCGCCATGCGGTGCAGCGCGGCCAGGTCGAACCGGGGCGCCGCGGCGACGCGCATCGTCAGAGGTTGAAGTCGTAGTCGATGACCAGCGGCGCGTGGTCGGAGAAGCGCTGCTCGAGGTAGATGTGCTCACGCACCGCGGTGGCCGCCACCGCCGGCGTGGCCAGGTGGTAGTCCAGGCGCCAGCCGACGTTCTTCGCGCGCGCCTGGCCGCGGTTGCTCCACCATGTGTATTGCTCGGGGTGCGGGTTGAGCGTGCGGAACACGTCGACCAGGCCGATCTCGTCCAGGCAGCGCGTCATCCACGCGCGTTCCTCGGGCAGGAAACCGCTGTTCTTCTGGTTGCCCTTCCAGTTCTTCAGGTCGATTTCCTTGTGGGCGATGTTGATGTCGCCGACCAGGATGAATTCACGCTCTTCCTTGAGCTTGACGAGATAAGGCGCCATCAGCGCCAGGAAGCGGAACTTGGCGAGCTGGCGTTCCTCGCCGCTCGAGCCGCTCGGGAAATAGCAGCTGATGATGGAAAGCTTCGGGAACCGGTGCGTCGGGTTGTCGAAGCGCAGTTCGATGTAGCGGCCTTCGGCATCGAACTCCGGCTCGCCGATGCCGCTCTTGACGGCCGTGGGTTCATGGCGCGAATAGAGCCCCACGCCCGAGTAGCCCTTGCGCTCGGCGAAGTGGAAATGCCCCTGCATGCCGGCCACCTGCTCGAACTTGCCAGCGATGTCCGCCGCCTGGGCCTTGATCTCCTGCACCCCCATACAATCGGCCGCCACGCCTTCGGCCCAGGCTTGGAAGCCCTTGGTGCAGGCCGAACGAATGCCGTTCAGATTCAAAGTGACCAGTCGGAACACGGGACTCCTTGGATGACAAAAGCCGATGCAACAGACCGCCTGGCGCAGGATTTCGTCAGGTTCTCGGTCGAGGCCGGTGTGCTGCGTTTCGGGGAGTTCAGGACCAAGGCCGGGCGCTTGTCACCCTATTTCTTCAACGCCGGCTTGTTCGACGACGGCGCGAAGCTCGGCCGCCTCGGAGAATTCTATGCGCGGCGTCTGCTGGCCTCGGGCCTGCAGTTCGACATGCTGTTCGGCCCTGCCTACAAGGGCATCACGCTTGCCGCGGCCACGGCCGTGGAGCTCGCGCGGCTCGGGCGCAACGTGCCCTATGCCTACAACCGCAAGGAAGCCAAGGACCACGGCGAAGGCGGCACGCTGGTGGGTGCACCGCTGCGCGGGCGCACCGTCGTCATCGACGACGTGATCACCGACGGCGCGTCCAAGCGTGAATCGGTGCAGATGATCCGCGCGGCGCACGCCGAGCCGGTTTCCGTGCTGATTGCACTCGACCGCATGGAGCGCGGCGGTCAGGATGGGCAACTTTCCGACCGTTCGGCGGTCGAGGAATTCCAGTCCGCCTACGCCATGCCCGTGCTTGCCATCGCCACCCTGGCCGATCTGATGCACTACCTGCAGTCCACCGACGACGCGGCGCTCGCCTCGCACCTGGACCGTGTGGCCGCCTACCGTGCGCGCTATGGCGTGTGAGGCGGCCGTGCGCCAGGTGTCGCGCGCTGCGGCGGCGGCCGTGCTGCTGGCGCTCGCCGCGGCCGTGCAGGCGCAGCCCGTGGCCAACCGCGGCATCTTCACCTGCATCGACGCCCAGGGCCGCCGGCTCACCTCCGACCGCCCGATTCCGGCCTGCACCGACCGCGAGCAGCGCATCCTCAACTCCGACGGCTCGCTGCGCGACATCCTGCCGCCCACGCTCACGCCCGAGGAGCGCATGGCCCAGGAGGCCCGCGAGCGCGAACTCGCCGCCGAACGTGCCGCGCGCCAGGACGCTCGCCGGCGCGACCGCAACCTGCTGATGCGCTACCCGAACGAGGCGGCGCACCGCAAGGCGCGCATCGAGGCGCTGGACGACGTGCGCCAGGCGGTGCAGCTGTCCGAGCGCCGCCTGCTCACGCTGGCCGAGGAGCGCAAGCCGCTCATGAACGAGGCCGAGTTCTACGTCGGCACGCAGATGCCGCTGAAGCTGCGCCAGCAGCTCGATGCCAACGAGGCCGCCAGCCAGGCGCAGCGCAACCTCATCGCCAACCAGCAGGCCGAGGTGCAGCGCATCAACGCACGCTACGACGTCGAGCTGGCCCGCCTGCGCCAGCTGTGGGCGGGCGCGGCACCCGGCTCGCTCGGGCCAATGCCGCAGCCGGGCGGGGCCACGGCTGCGGCGGCGGCCGCATCGGCCAGCGCCAACTGAGCCCGGCGCGGGCCGCGGCGGCCCGCAGCGTCAGCCGAGCTTCTTCTTCAGCAGTTCGCTCACCTGGGCGGGGTTGGCCTTGCCGCGGCTCGCCTTCATCGCCTGGCCGACCAGGGCGTTGAACGCCTTGTCCTTGCCGGCGCGGTACTCGTCCACCGATTTCTGGTTGGCAGCCAGCACCTCGTCGACGATGCGTTCGAGCTCGCCGCTGTCGTTCATCTGCTTGAGGCCGCGGGCCTCGATCACCGCGTCGACCGCGGTGCCTTCGCCGCTCCACAACACATCGAACACCTGGCGCGCGCCGTTGTTCGACACCGTGCCGTCGGCGATGCGTGTGACCAGCGCAGCCAGCGTCTGAGCGCTCACCGGACTGGCCCCGATGTCGATCGCCTCGGCGTTCAGCCGCCGCGAGACCTCGCCCATCAGCCAGTTGGCGACCAGCTTGGGCTGGCCGCATGCCCGGGCCGCGTCCTCGAAGAAGGCCGCCATCGCCAGGCTTTGCGTCATCATCGACGCGTCATAGGCCGGCAGCGCGTAATCACGCTGGAAGCGTTCGGCCATTGCCTGCGGCAGCTCGGGCATCTCGTCGCGCACACGCTCGATCCACTCGGGCGCGATGACCAGCGGCGGCAGGTCCGGGTCGGGGAAGTAGCGGTAGTCGTGCGCGTCTTCCTTGGTGCGCATGGCCCGCGTCTCGCCGGTGTCGGGGTTGAACAGCACGGTGGCCTGCTGCACCGCGCCGCCGTCCTCGATCAGGTCGATCTGCCACTGGATCTCGTAGTCGATCGCCTGCTGCAGGAAGCGGAAGCTGTTGAGGTTCTTGATCTCGCGCCGCGTGCCGAAGGGCGCGCCCGGCTTGCGCACCGAGACGTTGGCGTCGCAGCGGAAGCTGCCTTCCTGCATGTTGCCGTCGCAGATGCCCAGCCACACGACCAGCGCGTGCAGCGCCTTCGCGTATTCGACCGCCTCGGCGCTCGAGCGCATGTCGGGCTCGGTGACGATCTCCAGCAGCGGCGTGCCCGCGCGGTTGAGGTCGATGCCGGTCTGGCCGGCATAGTCCTCGTGCAGCGACTTGCCGGCGTCTTCTTCGAGGTGGGCACGCGTGAGGTTGACGCGGTGCCGGTTCTCTCCGACGAAGAACTCGACCGCACCGCCCTGCACCACCGGCGTCTCGTACTGGCTGATCTGGTAGCCCTTGGGCAGGT
>JBIQKU010000155.1:0-7885 GCA_044506225.1 Rubrivivax sp.
CAGCCCCTGTGGGCCGCAAGGCCGGCCGTTTGGTGAGAAGCTTCGGGCACCAATCCCCGGCGGCCTGGTGAGGGCGTCTTGCCGAACGACCGAATGAATTCCATGAGCAACCTGAAAGACGCCCTGCAGATTCCCGACACGCAGAGCGAGCGCGACGAGCGCCGCCTCGCGATCCAGCGGGTGGGCATCAAGGACGTGCGCTACCCGCTCGAGCTGCGCATCGGCGAGGCGGTGCTGCCGACCGTGGCGCACTGGGACCTGGACGTGGCGCTGCCCGCCGACCAGAAGGGCACGCACATGTCGCGCTTCGTCGCCTGGCTCAACGAGCTCGGCGCGCCCATGGACGCGCCGGCGCTGCGCCAGGCCTTTGCCGCCATGCTGGACAAGCTGCAGGCCGAGGAAGGCCGCGCCGAGGCGCGCTTTCCCTTCTTCCTGCGCAAGCGCGCGCCGGTGACGGGCGTGGAAAGCCTGCTCGAGTACCAGGGCCGCCTCATCGCCGAGGCCCGCGGCGGGGCAACCGCCATCTGGGCCGAGGTGCTGGTGCCGGTGAAGTCGCTGTGCCCCTGCTCCAAGGAGATCTCCGACTACGGCGCGCACAACCAGCGCTCGCACGTGACCATCCGCGTCGAGCTGCGCGAGGACATCGGCTGGCAGGAACTGGTGCGCTTCGCCGAGGACAGCGCCTCCAGCGAGCTCTGGCCCATGCTCAAGCGCGCCGACGAGAAGTGGGTCACCGAGCGGGCCTACGAGAACCCGAAGTTCGTGGAAGACCTGGTGCGCGACGTCGCGCTCAAGCTCAACGGCGACGCGCGCATCGGGCGCTACCGCGTGGACGTGGAGAACTTCGAGTCCATCCACGCGCATTCGGCGTTCGCCCGCATCGAGCGGAACTGACGCTCGGCAGCAAGAAGAAAGGCGGCCCGATGGCCGCCTTGTCGTTCGAGTCGCCGAGTCCCGCTCAGGCAACGGCCACCGGAATCTTGCCGATCTTCGCCTGCCACTCCTTCGGCCCGGTGGCGTGCACCGAGGTGCCGGTCGAATCGACCGCCACCGTGACCGGCATGTCGCTCACGTCGAACTCGTAGATGGCTTCCATGCCCAGGTCCTCGAAGCCGACCACCTTGGCGGTCTTGATGGCCTTGCTGACCAGGTAGGCGGCACCGCCCACGGCCATCAGGTAGGCGCTCTTGTGCTTCTGGATGGCCTCGATGGCGGTCGGGCCGCGCTCGGCCTTGCCGATCATGGCGATCAGGCCGGTCTGCGACAGCATCATGTCGGTGAACTTGTCCATGCGCGTGGCGGTGGTCGGGCCGGCGGGGCCGACGGCCTCGTCGCGCACCGGATCGACCGGGCCGACGTAGTAGATGACGCGGTTGGTGAAGTCCACCGGCAGCTGTTCGCCGCGGGCCAGCATCTCCTGGATGCGCTTGTGCGCCGCGTCGCGGCCGGTGAGCATCTTGCCCGACAGCAGCAGCCGGTCACCCGGCTTCCAGCTCGCCACTTCTTCGCGGCTCAGCGTGTTCAGGTCAACGCGGCGGCTCTTGTTGTAGTCGGGTGCCCATTGCACGTCGGGCCACAGGTCGAGGCTGGGCGGCTCCATGTAGGCCGGGCCCGAGCCGTCGAGCACGAAATGCGCATGGCGCGTGGCCGCGCAGTTCGGGATCATCGCCACCGGCTTGCTCGCCGCGTGCGTGGGATGCATGGCGATCTTCACGTCGAGCACCGTGGTCAGCCCGCCCAGGCCCTGGGCGCCGATGCCCAGCGCATTGATCTTGTCGCACAGCTCGATGCGCAGTTCCTCGGTCTTGTTCTGCGGGCCGCGCTGCTTGAGTTCGTACATGTCGATCGGGTCCATCAAGGACTCCTTCGCCATCAGCATCGCCTTCTCGGCCGTGCCGCCGATGCCGATGCCCAGCATGCCGGGCGGGCACCAGCCGGCGCCCATGGTGGGCACGGTCTTCATCACCCAGTCGACCAGGCTGTCGCTCGGGTTGAGCATCACGAACTTGCTCTTGTTCTCGCTGCCGCCGCCCTTGGCCGCGACCTGCACGTCCACCGTGTCGCCGGGCACGACGGTCATGTGGATGACGGCCGGCGTGTTGTCCCTGGTGTTCTTGCGCTCGAAATGCGGGTCGGCCACGATGCTCGCGCGCAGCTTGTTCTCGGTGTTCATGTAGCCGCGGCGCACGCCTTCGTTGACCGCGTCCTCCAGCGAGCCGGCAAAGCCCTCGAAGCGCACGTCCATGCCGATCTTCATGAACACGTTGACGATGCCCGTGTCCTGACAGATCGGCCGGTGGCCTTCGGCGCACATCTTCGAGTTGGTGAGGATCTGCGCGATGGCGTCCTTGGCCGCCGGGCTTTCCTCCACCGCATAGGCGCGTGCGAGGTGCTCGATGTAGTCGGCCGGGTGGTAGTAGCTGATGTACTGCAGGGCAGCGGCCACGGATTCGATCAGGTCGGCTGCTTTGATGGTCGTCGGCATGGTCAGGCAGGGGCTGAAGCAGGGAATCCTGCGATTTTCCCACCGACGCCGCGCAAGGGCCCGTGCAGGCGCAGCGCGTGGCAGCGCGGCCGTGCGTGGGAGCCGCCCTCCCTTTGATTCCGATCAGGGAAAACGTCAACTGCGTTTGACAAAAAGATGCGGCACCCTGCGGCTTCGCAAGCCTTATCGACGCCAGGGCCGCGTCCCGATCGGCCCGTTCGAAGGAGACAGACATGAAGATCCGGATGCTCGTCTCGGCTCTCGCCACGGCGCTTCCCCTGTGCTTTGCCGCCCACGCGCAGGGCGTGTCCGACGACGTGGTGCGCATCGGCGTGCTCACCGACCTGTCGGGCGTGTATTCCGAAGGCAGCGGCATGGGCGCCGTGCGCGCGGCCGAACTCGCGGTGGCCGATTTCGGCGGCAAGGTGCTGGACAAGCCGGTGGAGGTGGTCTACGCCGACCACCAGAACAAGCCGGACATCGGCGCCACCCGCGCCCGCCAGTGGTTCGACGTCGGCGGGGTCGACATGGTGCTCGACCTGGTGAACTCGAGCGTGGCCGTGAGCGTGCAGAAGCTTGCTGCCGAGAAAAAGCGCATCACCATCACAACCGCCGGCGGCACGGTGGCGCTCACGCAGAAGGAATGCAGCCCCTACGGCATCCACTACGCCTACGACACCTACGCGCTCGCCTCGGGCGCGAGCCGCGCGGTGCTCGCGCAGGGCGGCAAGAACTGGTTCTTCCTCACCGCGGACTACACCTTCGGCCACCAGCTCGAGGGTGATGCGCGCAGCGCGGTCGAGAAGGGCGGCGGCAAGGTGGTGGGCGCGGCGCGGCATCCGCTGGCCGCATCGGACTTCTCCTCCTTCATCCTGCAGGCGCAGTCCTCGGGGGCGGATGTGGTGGGCTTTGCCAACGGCGCGGGCGACTTCGCCAATGCCGTGAAGAGTGCGCGCGAATTCAAGCTGGTGCGCAACGGCAAGCCGCAGCTCGTGGGCCTGCTGGTGCTGGTCACCGACCTGAAGAGCATCGGCCTGGAAACCGGCCAGGGCATGCAGTACGTCGACCCCTGGTACTGGGACTACGATGACCAGACGCGCGCGTTCACCGAGAAGTTCAAGAAGGTGCACAACAACCTGCCGCCGACCTTCTCGCAAGCGGCCGACTACTCGGCCGTCATCCAGTACCTGAAGGCGATCGAGGCGGTGGGCACCGACGACGCCGATGCGGTGATGAAGAAGCTGCGCGAGACCAAGTTCAACGACTTCTTCCTGCGCAACGCCTCGCTGCGTGCCGACGGGCGCATGCTGCGCGACATGTACCTGATGGAAGCGAAGAAACCCGAGGAGTCCAAGGGCGAGTGGGACCTGGCCAAGGTCAAGCGCGTGATCCCGGGCGACGAGGCCTTCATGCCGCTGGCGCAAAGCAGCTGCCCGCTCGTGAAGAAATGAATCGAAGGAGCCGGTGTGGCGCCGCCTGACGACAAGCCCCGAACTGCACGCAAGACCATGCACCGGCCCTACCTGCGCACCTTGCTGCTGCGCCGCTCGGAGTGGATGGAGGAACGGGTGCTCGAGGCGGCCGCGCGCAACGGCTACCAGGCGATCACGCCGGCGATGAACCGGCTGTTCGGCCACATGCGTGCCAGCCCCGTCGGGCTGAGCACGCTGGCGCGCCAGCTGGGCATCTCGCGCCAGGCGGTGCATGTGCTCGCGCGGCAGGCCGAGGCGCTGGGCGTGGTCGAGATGGTGGACAGCCCCGACGACGCCCGGGTGAAGCTGCTGCGCTTCACCGATGCGGGTTGGGCGATGTCCGACTGCGCCGCGCGCGAGCATGAGCAGCTCGAGCGCGAACTCGCCGAGCGGCTCGGCGAGCGCGATCTCGAGACGCTGTGCCGCATCCTCGCGCGCGCCTGGTCGGACGACGAGGTCGACAAGGCCGCCCGCCCCGCGGCGCGGCGTGCCGCATGAAGGAGCAGGACATGGAGACCATGCGCACCGACAGGCCCTGGGAAAAGCTGCATCCCGAGGCGGGCCGTTTCGAGGCGCGCTTCGACGATGCGCTGGCGCTGTTCCGCCATGCGCTCGCGAGCGCACCCGACGGGCCGGCGCTGCACTACTTCGACGCCACGCTGTCCTACCGCCAGTGCGATGCGCTCAGCGATGCCTTCGCCGCCTGGCTGGTCGGGCAGGGCGTGACGCCCGGCGACCGGGTGGCGCTGTACATGCAGAACCTGCCGCAGTACGTGCTGTGCCTCGTCGGCTGCTGGAAGATGGGCGCGGTGGGTGTGAGCATCAACCCGATGTCGCGGGCACGCGAGCTCAGCGTGCTGCTGGACGACAGCGGCGCACGCGTGCTGGTGCTGCAGCGCGAGCTCTACGCCGAGGTGGCGCGCGAGGTGCTGGCCGGGCGGCCGCAGGTGCTGGCGGTCACGACCAGCGCGCGCGAGTTCCAGACGCGCAACGATGCGCGAATCTTCGACGGCGTGGAGACGGCCACCTTCCACGGGGTCGCCGACCTTGCCGATGTGCTGCACCAGGCGCCGGCCGCACCGCTGCCACCGGCGCAACCGCGGCCCGAGGACGCGGCCATGATCGTCTACACCTCGGGCACCACCGGCGTGCCCAAGGGCGCGGTGATCTCGCACCGCAACATGGCGGTCGATGCCGAACTGTGGCGCACGTTCTGCGTGCTGCGTGACGGGGGACCGGTGCTGGGCATCGCGCCGCTGTTCCACATCACCGGGTTGGTCGGCCATGTGGTGACGGCCTTCGCCTGCGCCGCACCGCTCATCCTCAGCATGCGTTTCCACCCGGACGTGATGGCCGAGTCGGCGGCCGAGCATGGGGCCGAGTTCGTCACCGGCGCCATCACCGCCTACATCGCGATGATGAATTCGCCCGGCGTCACGCCCGAGCACCTGCGCAGCGTGCGCTGCCTGTACAGCGGCGGCGCGCCGGTGCCGGCGGCGGTGGCCGCCGAGTTCGAGCGCAAGTTCGGCCTGCCCGTGCATGCCGGCTACGGCCTCACCGAAACCGCGTCCATCGCCGTCGGCGTGCCGCCCGGTGCGCGCGCGCCCATCGACGACAACGGCGCACTGTCGGTGGGCATCCCGGTGTTCGCGACCGACTGCGTCATCGCCGGCGACGACGGCCGCCCTGTCCCACCCGGCGAGACCGGCGAAATCCTGCTGCGCGGCCCGCAGGTGGTCGCGGGCTACTGGCAGCGCCCCGAGGAATCGGCGGCGGCCTTCCACCAGGGCTTTCTGCGCACCGGTGACATCGGCTACATGAACGACAAGGGGTGGCTCTTCGTCGTCGACCGCAAGAAGGACATGATCATCGCCTCGGGCTACAAGGTCTGGCCCAAGGAGGTGGAGGACGTGCTCTACACCCACCCGGCGGTGCGCGAGGCGGCCATCGTCGGCGTCGCCGACAGCTACCGCGGCGAAACCGTCAAGGCCGTGCTCTCGCTCAAGCCCGGCCAGGCGGTCGCCGCCGACGAGCTGCAGGCCTGGTGCCGCGAGCGCATGGCCGCCTACAAGGTGCCGCGCATCGTCGAGTTCCGCGACGAGCTGCCCAAGACCCTCACGGGCAAGATCCTGCGGCGCGAGCTGCGCTGAGCCGCACCTGCGCTTCGGCGGGTTTCCTCTGGCGCATGCCCGCGGCGGCTGTGCGTAGGATGGGGGTCGATCGTCGGCCTGGCCGAGACGGACGAGGCGGCCTGCGCGCTGCGTCGGCGGCCGCCGGACCGGCTCGCCACATCCTCATCGACGCGACCCAGGAGACCCGCATGACCGACACCCCGCTGTACTTCCCACCCGAAGCGCTGGTCAAGACCGCGCACATCTCGGGCATGGACGCCTACAAGAAGCTGTGCGCCGAGGCCGAGGCGGACTACGAGGGCTACTGGTCGCGCCTGGCGCGCGAGCTGCTGAGCTGGAAGACGCCGTTCACCCGCGCGCTCGACAGCAGCAAGGCGCCGTTCTTCAAGTGGTTCGAGGACGGCACGCTCAACGCCTCGTACAACTGCCTGGACCGCCAGGTCGAGGCGGGGCTCGGGGGCAAGACGGCCATCATCTTCGAGGCCGACGACGGCGCCGTCACCCGCGTGAGCTACGACGAGCTGCTCGCGCGCACCTGCCGCATGGCCAATGCGCTGCGCGCGCGCGGCGTGAAGAAGGGCGACCGGGTCGTCATCTACATCTCGATGTCCATCGAAGGCATCGTCGCCATGCAGGCCTGTGCGCGCATCGGCGCCACGCATTCGGTGGTGTTCGGCGGTTTCTCGGCGCAAAGCCTGCGCGACCGCATCGCCGACGCGAGCGCGGTGGCCGTCATCACCTGCGACGAGCAACTGCGCGGCGGCAAGCGCCTGCCTCTGAAGGCCATCGTCGACGAGGCGATCGGGCTCGGCGGCTGTGACAGCGTGCGCGACGTCATCGTCTACAAGCGCACCGGCGGCGACATCACCTGGAATGCATCGCGCGACCGCTGGATGCACGAGGAGACCGCCGCCCAGGCCGATACATGCGAGCCCGAGTGGGTGGGAGCCGAGCACCCGCTGTTCCTGCTCTATACCTCTGGCTCCACCGGCAAGCCCAAGGGCGTGCAGCATTCCACCGGCGGCTTCCTGCTGCATGCGGCGCTCACCACCAAGTGGACCTTCGACCTCAAGCCGAACGACATCTTCTGGTGCACCGCCGACATCGGCTGGGTCACGGGCCACACCTACATCACCTACGGGCCGCTGGCGCTCGGCGGCACCGAGGTGGTGTTCGAGGGCGTGCCGGTCTATCCGGACGCAGGCCGCTTCTGGAAGATGATCCAGGACCACAAGGTCACGGTGTTCTACACCGCGCCCACCGCCATCCGCTCGCTCATCAAGGCGGCCGAATCGAATCCCGACGTGCACCCGAAGCGCTACGACCTCGGCTCGCTGCGCATCCTCGGTTCGGTGGGCGAGCCCATCAACCCGGCGGCCTGGGAGTGGTACCACGCCAACGTGGGCGGCGGCCGCTGCCCGGTGGTCGACACCTGGTGGCAGACCGAGACCGGCGGCCACATGATCACGCCGCTGCCGGGCGCCACGCCCATGGTGCCGGGCTCGTGCACGCTGCCGCTGCCGGGCATCACGGCCGCCATCGTCGACGAGGCCGGCAACGACGTGCCGAACGGGCAGGGCGGCATCCTCGTCGTCAAGCGGCCGTGGCCCGGCATGATCCGCACCATCTGGGGCGACCCGGAGCGCTACAAGGCGAGCTACTACCCGCCCGAGATGCGCGGCTACTACCTCGCGGGCGATGGTGCCGGGCGTGATGCCGAGCGCGGCTACTTCACCATCAGCGGGCGCATCGACGACGTGCTCAACGTCTCGGGCCACCGCATGGGCACGATGGAG